>CAZUPA010000077.1:1925-11333 GCA_964622205.1 uncultured Sphaerobacteraceae bacterium | reverse complement strand
GGGGTGTCCTGACCGAACTCGACCAGGTGGGCCTGTTCCGTTCGATCACCAAATGGAGCGAGCGGGTGAACCGGTCGTCCAGCATGGAAGACGCCGTCTACCGCGCGGCTCGCCTCGCCACCAGCGAGAGGCCGGGCGCCGTCCACCTTTCCCTGCCGTCCGACGTTCTGGAAGACGACGGCGGTGTCGCCATTCGCGCGGCATATGGCGCCGTCGACGCCACCGTGCCGTCCACTCGCCCGAGGGCGGATGTCGGGGAGGTTCAGCGAGCCGCCGATATCCTCGCTCAGGCCGACCGGCCGGTCATCGTTGCTGGCGGCGGGGTGCTCATGTCGGGAGCGTGGGACGATTTGACGGCCCTCGCCGAGGCGACCAACATCCCCGTGGCCACCAGCATCAATGGCAAGGGATCGATCGCCGAAACGAGCCGATGTTCGATCGGCGTGGTCGGGAACAATGGCGCTCGCTCGTACGCGAACGCATGGGTCGCCGGCGCCGATGTCATTCTCTTTATCGGCACGCGCACCGATTCGACCACCACGGTCGGCTGGACACTGCCGCCGAAGGCCACGCCACCCACCACGATCCATCTGGACGTCTCCAGCAAGGAAATCGGCAACAACTATCATCCGTCCGCGTTCCTGCTTGGTGATGCCGCCGCCACACTCATCGATCTCCTCGCCGCCGTCGACCATCCAGAGCGCGTGGCGGCTCGCAACGCACCGCGCCTGGAACGACTCGCCCGCGAACGTGAAGCGTACTTCGAAGGGGTTCATGAAATCGCCGAGAGCGATCAGCAACCCATCAAGCCGCAGCGCCTGATTTCGACCGTCCGTGAGTTGCTTGATGACGATGCCATCATCGTCGCCGATCCGGGCACGCCCACGCCGTACCTGGCCGCGCAGTACGTGCTGAACCGCGCCGGCCGCACCACCGCCATTCCGCGCGCGCATGGCGCGCTCGGTTACGCCATTCCGGGCGTGGTCGGCGCACACTACGCGGCCCCCGGCCGGCGCGTGATCGGCATGCTGGGCGATGGAAGTTATGGGATGTCGGTTGGCGAACTGGAAACCATCAGCCGCCTCAACCTGCCCGTGGTCCTGATCCAGTGCGACAACGGCACCTATGGCTGGATCAAGGAACTCCAGCATCTCTACCACGACAAGCGGTACTATGCGGTCGATTTCACCCGCGTTGATTATGCCTCCATCGCCAGGGGATTTGGGATTCGCGGGTACCATGTCGAGGATCCCGCCGACCTCAAGTCCACGCTTCAGGAAGCGCTCGCCGCTGGCGTTCCGTCCTTCGTCAATGTGGTGACGGAACCCCAAATGACGGAGACGCCGCCGGTCGCCACCTGGGAACGCACCGTGGCGACCCAGGCAACGCGGAAGGTATAGGTTCCTCATGCAGCCAATGATTATCGATGTCGATACTGGAGTGGACGATGCGGTGGCGCTCAGCCATGCCATCGCAAGGCATGCCAATCTGCTGGGCGTCACCACCGTGGCTGGAAATGTGCCCATCGGCCACGCGACCCGGAACACCCTGGATGTCCTCTCGTACCTGGGCCGGGAAGACATCCCCGTCCATCGCGGGGCAAGCCAGCCTTTGACGGCCGCGTATCGAGACGCAACGCATGTCCATGGCGGAAATGGCCTGGGAGGATTCGAGCTTCCCCGGAGTCCGGTGTGCGAGGCACGCCTGGCGGGCCCAGCGTTCATCCTTCAATCAGCGGCGAAGTTTCCTGGAGAACTCGTGCTGGTGACGCTGGGCCCGCTGACGAACCTTGCCATCGCGCTCAACGTGCGGCCTGAACTGGTTGACCTCGTCGATCGCCTTGTTGTGATGGGTGGCGCATTCCAGGAAGCTGGGAACGTGACTCCCCACGCGGAGTTCAACGTATTTGTTGATCCCGACGCCGCGCACCAGGTGTTCAACGCTCCCTGGAAGGACGTGATCGCGGTGGGTCTCGACGTAACGCATCGAACGGTCTTTCCACGGGAACAATGGAGCGCTATCCCCGCCGGTGCTTTGGGCGCGGCCGCGCTCGTGCGTGGGGTGATGGAGCGTACCTTCACCGAGCGAGACATGACCGGCTTCTATCTCCACGATCCACTGGCGGTCGCGGTGGCGCTCGATCCCACGTTGATTTCGGGTTCCCGGCAGGTCATCACCGTTGCAACGACTGGCGAGGAGCGTGGACGAACGACCACGACCGACGGAGCCGGTCCACTCGTAGCTTCGGGCGTGGCTGCCGCAAGGTTCGTCAACGAGCTCTCCGAGTGCCTTGAGCTTCCTCCTGGCGACATAACCCTTGGCTTCGCTCGGCCAGAGTAGCGAGCACAAAACAAGGGAGCGGGCCCCTGTGCCCTGCTCCCTTGTCGTTTCCGGGTTGAAAGTTTCCCAGGTCCGGCGATCAGGAAGATCGGTCGACGGTCAGCATCAGGAGATCGAGTAGATACGTTCGGGTTTCGTCGTCGGGAACCACTTCGAGCCGCTTTTCGGCATTCTGGATGAACACCGTTGCCTCGACCTCCGCCGATTCAAGCGCACCCGACGCCCTGATTTCCTCCACCAACTGGTCAATCACGGTGTCGTCGGTCTCATCGCCCGCCACGACTCGCTCAAGAGTCGCGCTGGATTCATCGCTGGCGCGTTCCAGGAAGAACATCGTGGGGAGGGTTACCACCCCCTGGCGGAGATCGTTTCCGGCAGGCTTGCCCAGGTCCGAGGTTCCTTCTCGAAGGTCCAGGATGTCATCGAGAATCTGGAACGCCATCCCCATATCCGTGCCGAATCCGCGGAGTTCGGAGATTGCATGCTCGCCGCCGCCGCCGATTACCGCGCCCATTTCCGCCGCGCCAGCGAACAGCGCCGCGGTCTTGCCATAGATGCGCCGGTCGTAGTCGGTTCGATCCTGCGTTATCCTGTGAGCGTCCAGCGTCTCACGAATCTGTCCATCGCAAATCTCGGCAAGAGACGTGGCGAATATCGTCACCACCCGCGCGTCGTTCGTGGCGGCGGCCAGGATGGCTGACTGGGCGAAGAGATAGTCTCCGATCAGGATTACGGCTCCCGAGGAGACCTGGGTGTTAAGCGTTGGTTGTCCGCGTCGCAGCGATGCACGGTCGATGTTGTCATCGTGGACCAGCGAGGCCGTGTGCAGCAACTCGATGCCCGCCGCCGCCGTCACCGCGCGATCGAGGTTGCCATCGAATGCCCGTGACGCAAGCAACAACAGGAGCGGCCGCATTCGCTTGCCGCCCGCGTTGACGATATCCTTGATCAGGGTGGAAACGATCGGGAAATCGACGGTCGCGGCCCGATTGACCGCAAGGTCAACACGTTCCAGTTCGGCGGCCATGGCGTCGAATACGTTGAATGTCTGCAGCTTCACCGAGGCGCTCCGTAGTGCGACATCTCGGACTGGAAGTCGCTGGCACAAAACCGATAGCAGTGGTGATTATCCGGTCTGTGCGGCGCCAGTGTCAATTAAGGCCGCCACCTTCGAGCGCCGAGTGCCGAGTAGCTGGCCATTTGGCCAACATCGGCCGCGCCCCGCGGCTGACCGCACGGGGCCGACGGCGTGGCCTCACGGAACTCTGGTCGGCTCGGTGGAAACTTGCGAGTTCGCTGGAGCACATGGACGCTCGGACATTGCCGCGATTGGTTCCACTTGCAATCCGTTCACTTCGACATCCGGCACGATGCATGATCGATCACCTGAGCCAACTTGATCGGGCTGGGTATACTTGCACGTAGATCAACCACCTCGGATTCGCACGATGTCGATCATGACTCCCGATCCCTCGCTATAACGCGGAACCGGCTGGTCAGACGTACGCCCAATTCGACCTCAGACGCTGACAGGACTCCATGCCTTCCCATACTCCGCCTGACAATACGACCCCAGAAGCCGCCGCCGAGTTGGAGGAACGTTCAACCGGCATGAATTCCGTGGGATCTACTCCGGAGGACGATGCGCTCGCCACTGAACCTGAGAACGAAATCGAGTCCAGTGGCGAGAAACCTCAAGAGTTCACGGCCGCGCCCGATGAAAGCATCGGGCAACCGTCGGCCCCCGCGGAAGACGAACTCCCGAGACGCACGCATGGCACTTCCCGGCCTGCCTCGGGGCTTACGCACGAGCCCGGACGAGCGACCAATCGCGAACTGACAGGCACGCCCGCGGCTACAGGTACGCCAGATCAAGTCGCCGAAGCATTGCCCCCGGACGCGCCGGATGTCCCCCTCCAAGAGCCAGAGCCAACGGGTGAAAGCGACGCCAGGCCCACACGTGGCGGGCCCAGGATCGTCGGGCCGCGGATCGGGAAGAAGCCGGCGGCCGCCGCGGCAGGGAGCGACGAGGGTCAGTATGAAGCGGCGGAGTCCTGGCCGGTACCGCCTGTCCCAGCCAGCCATGCATTCTGGCCAACTTCCTCCGGTCCTCGCCGGTTCGACTCGCGAAAGGTTCTGCCTTGGCTCGACTGGCGATACAGCCTTATCCTCCCAGTCGCGTTGCTGCTGGGCCTCGTCACCGTCCTGTGGAGCGTTTCCAACCGGGCGGAGACGATCGAGTTGACCGTACTCAGCTCGTCAAGCGGGGAGCCGATCGCGGGCGCGAACGTCACGCTTGGCGACAGGGTCCTCGTCGCCTCCGACGAAGGGAGCGTTACCTTCGAGCGTCCGGACGAGCCCGTGACCCTCGAAGTCACGGCCGAGGGATATATTCCCGTTACGGGCGAAGTGACGAGTTCCACCGCCCTCGAACAGCAGGTGATGCTCCGGCCAAGCACGCTTATTGGCCGGGTCACCGACGAAGATACGGGCGAACCTCTCGAAGGCGTCTCTATTTCCGTTCTCAACCAGGCTGGCGAAACAGTAGCCAACACCTCCACCGACGATTCGGGCGGCTATCGCCTTACCGACATACCCGACACCGCCTCGGTGGTGGTGGACGGTGGTTCATATGGCATGGTTACGCAGGATGTCGGCGGGCGGCTTGAGATGAGCTTCCGCCTGGCGATTCGCACCGCGACCGGGATCATCCTCGACGATGATGGAGAGCCACTTCAGGGAGCCGTCATTCAATCGGGCGAGTCGAAATCGGTGTCGACGGGCGACGGAACGTTCACGCTCGAAGGTGTTCGCGACGGTGACGAGATCACCATTCTCGCTCCCGGCTTTGTGCAGGCAGTAACGGCGGTGGACCGGGGCTTTATCCAGGATGTGGTGCTGGAACGACAGATGATCAAGGCGGTCTATGCGAATTCGGCGCTGCTGACCTCGCCCGGTGGACTGCAATCCTTGATCGACATCGCCAACACCACCGAGATCAACGCCATCGTCATCGACGTGAAGGAAGGCATCGTCTTCTATGACAGCGAGGTTGCCTTCTTCAACGAAGCAGGCACCGTTCGCCCCGCGTTCGACCTTGGGGAGCTCCTGCAACAACTTGATGACAATGGCATCTATGCGATCGCCCGCATGGTCGTCTTCCAGGATCCGATTGTCGCCAGGGAACGTCCTGATCTCGCCGTCCACGACGTCAACGGCGGGCTGTGGACGAATGTCGACGGGGTTGCCTGGGTCAGTGCCTATCACCAGGAATTATGGGACGCCAACATCGAGTTGGCGGTTGAACTGGCCGATCGTGGCTTCGACGAAATCCAGTACGACTATGTGCGCTTTCCGAGTGACGGGGATCTCAGCACCGCCGACTTCGGACGTGAGTACACGGCCGAGAGCCGCGAGCAGGCCATTACGGAGTTCATGAAACGCAGCCACGAGGCGGTCAATGCAGCAGGCGCCTATCTCGCCGCCGATCTCTTTGGGTTTATCACCATCGTCGACGACGAGCAGTACATCGGCCAGCGGTTCAGCATGCTGGCGCCGCATCTCGACTTCATCTGCATGATGATCTACCCATCGCACTTCGAGACGGGAAACATAGCCTCGGCGCCCGGTCACCCGAACGACTTTCCGTACGAAACCATCTTCGAAAGCCTCGAACGGGCCGAGGCCAACGTACCTGGCTCAACCGTCAAGTTCCGCCCATGGTTGCAGGACTTCTCCTATGGGTTTGGTGGACTTCGGGACTATGACGCCACGGACGTTCGCGCGCAGATCAATGCCGCGGAAGACTTTGGCGCCAGCGGCTGGATGCTGTGGGGCGATCCATTCAACGTCACGGTCGAGGCCCTCAGACCAGATTCAGGGGCGTGAACTCCAAACGGGGGACATCCCGCGGGCGGCCGCGGGAACCAGGAGCCCAAACCAGATGAACGGGACGATGGAACGACTTCCCGCCTGGTTGATACTGATGCGACCACTCCAATGGTCCAAAAACGCCGTGGTGCTGGCTGGCCTCGTGTTCAGCGGAAACGCGGGCGACCCGGCCCTTGCGATCCAGGCAATCCTGGCGACCATTGCCTTCTGCCTCGTCAGCAGTTCGATGTACGTCTTCAACGATTGGCACGATCGGGCGGAAGATCGGTTGCACCCGCTCAAGCAACACCGGCCGATCGCGTCCGGCGCCATCCAGCCCGAACAGGCGCTCGGGCTGGGAATCGCCCTGCTCGGGCTCGGCCTCATCGTCGCGGCATCGGTGTCGCTGGCGGTTGCGCTGGTGGTCCTGGCATATGCCCTCCTTATGATCGCGTACACGCTGCGGTTCAGGGAGCTGGCGGTTGTTGACATCGCGGTCATCGCGGTTGGATTCGTGCTTAGGGCGATCGCCGGGACTGTCGCCGTGTCCGTGTCGATCTCGGTGTGGCTGTTTGTCTGCACCTTGCTGCTGGCGCTCATGCTGGGCGCGGGCAAGCGTCGCCAGGAAGTGAAAACCCCCGCCAAATCCGATGGCCCTCGAAGACCGTCGCTTTCGGCTTACTCAAAGATGAACCTCGATGCCTTGGTAGGCGCGCTTGGCACTTTGACAATCCTCGCATACACGCTCTATGCATTCGCGGCGCCGGCGTATGGCCGCGGCCTGCCGATGACTGTCACGGTTCCATTCGTGATGGCCGCGATTTGCCGTTACCTGTATCTGGTGCTCCACTTCAACCTTGGCGGCAGTCCGGAACTCCTTCTGGTTCGCGACCGAATCCTCCTCGGCTGCATCCTGGGCTGGGTTGTCGCGGCGGGCGCCGTACTCGCAAGCTAGACTTATGGCTAGCATTATCCCTGATACGGACCGTAGCAGGTTAGTGCGCAGGCCGGTATAATGATCCAGTATGGAGACGCTAGGCGTGGCAACCTCTCGCCGGGGTGAAACGCCATAAATTGATTGGCAAGGAGTAAGCATGATAGTAGTGAGGCGAGGAAGGCCACGAGGTCGAGGACGCCACGAGTCCGAGCTTGATGACCTCTTGCGTGCGTTGGTATCACCGGCTGGAACCGTCGCGCATCGTTCGTCAGGCGCCTGGCGGCCTCCGATCGATGTGTTCGAACAACCAGACAGAATCACCATCGTCGCGGAGATCGCGGGCATGGACCGAGAAGCGATCGAGATCGTCATCGAAGGCGATATCGTTAGCCTCCGCGGCAATCGACCCGACCCAGCATCGTGCGATCAGCGATCGTTCCACGAAGCGCACATCGCCTATGGGGCCTTCGCCGCCGATGTCTACGTACCGTTCTCGATCGACAACGACAACGCCACGGCCACCTATGAGAACGGATTCCTAACGATTGAGCTTCCCCGGGTCCAAGGGCGCACGATCATCGCGACGAACCCCGGTTCCACGCCGAAGCCGCCAAGGAGCGATGCATGACCGACGATACGACTAACGAACGAGACCAAAGACCTGTATTGGACGACGAGGATCCTTTGGAGGAAATCCTGGAGACTACCGAGGAACCACCCGCCGAAGATGTACCAGATTTTCTTGTCGACGGCGAGACAGCGCCAGAAGAGGAAGTGTTGCCGCTGCTCCCTCTGAGAGGGACGGTTGTCCTGCCGACAACGCTGGTGCCGCTCGCCGCCGCCCAGGCGCGCTCTCTGCGTCTGATCGACGACGTGATGGCGGGCGATCGCCGCGTGGCGCTAGTGATGCAGAAGGATCCCGAACTCGCCGAGGGCGCTGGACCTGATGACATCCTCGAGGTTGGGTCGATCGCCAGCATTCACCAGATGATGCGCGTGCCGGATGGTTCGATGCGACTCGCCGTGCAGGGCATCGATCGGATGCGTATCCTGGAGGTTGTCCAGGAAGAGCCGTATCTGATCGCCCGGGTCCAGCGACACCCTGAGGAAATCGAAGACTCGGTCGAGATTCAGGCACTCGGCCGCAACACGGTCGACCTGTTCCAGCGTCTCGTGGCACTCGTGCCACATCTGCCGGATGAACTGGTCACCGCAGCGCTCAATGTTGACGACGACGCCCGCCGGCTGGTGTACCTCGTAGCATCGAACCTGAGGATGGAGCCGACCGAACGGCAAGAACTGCTCGAAATCGACTCCCTCAAGGACAAGCTCAAGTCGCTGAACGCGTTTCTCACCAAGGAACTCGACGTCCTCGAGCTGGGCAAGAAAATCCAGTCCGATGTGCAGGAGGAGTTGAGCAAGTCGCAGCGAGAGTACTTCCTCCGGGAGCAGCTCAAGGCGATCCAAAAGGAGCTGGGCGAAAGCAGCGAGACCGAGACCGAGATCGAGGAGCTGCGGGAGAAGATCGACGCCGCCGGCATGCCGGAGGAGGCCGAGAAGGAAGCCCGCCGCGAACTCGACAGGCTGTCGAAGCTGCCTGCCGCCGCCGCGGAGTACGGGGTCATCAAAACCTATCTCGACTGGCTCACGTCGATGCCCTGGGACACTTCGACCGAGACCGAGGTAAGCATCTCTCGCACCCGCGAGGTGTTGGATGAGGATCACTACGGGCTCGACAAGATCAAGGATCGCGTGCTCGAGTACCTGGCGGTTCGCCAGTTGAACAAGCAAATCCAGGACGAGGCTGGCGAGGATGCCGAACCAGTCTTCAACCGGGAGCCTATCCTGTGCTTCGTTGGTCCTCCGGGCGTTGGCAAGACGAGTCTGGCCCAGTCAATCGCCAGGTCGCTTGGCCGTGAGATGACGCGCATGTCCCTTGGTGGCGTGCGTGACGAGTCCGAGATTCGCGGGCATCGGCGAACCTATGTGGGCGCCATGCCTGGCCGGATCATCCAGGCAATTCGCCGGGCCGGGGCCAACGATCCAGTATTCGTTCTCGATGAAGTGGACAAGCTGGGCAATGACTGGCGGGGCGATCCATCGTCCGCGTTGCTGGAGGTGCTCGATCCGGAACAGAACAACTCATTCCGCGATCATTACCTGGACGTTGCGTTCGACCTGTCGAAGGTGATGTTCATCGCCACCGCCAACATGCTGGACACGATACCGCTTGCGCTGCGCGACCGGATGGAGATCGTCGA
>CAZUPA010000077.1:0-1825 GCA_964622205.1 uncultured Sphaerobacteraceae bacterium | reverse complement strand
CGGAGATCGGTCCGGCGGAAATACGAGAGTACCTTGGGCGACCTCGCTTCTACTACGAGGAACGGGCGGCGAGAACCGCCCAGGCGGGAGTTTCGATCGGGGTCGGAGTCAACGCTGTTGGCGGGGACATCATGTTCATCGAAGCCAGCAAGATGCCGGGCAAGGGCTCGCTCACGGTCACCGGTCAACTCGGCGATGTCATGAAGGAGTCTGCCTCGGCCGCGCTCTCGTTCGTTCGATCGCGGGCGGATGACCTTGCGCTCGATCCGGATTTCTTCGCGAAGTCGGACATCCACCTTCACGTTCCGGCGGGAGCGATTCCCAAGGACGGCCCATCGGCGGGCACGGCCATGACCACGGCATTGACGTCGCTGCTGACTGGCGTCCCGGTCCGGGAAGATGTCGCGATGACTGGCGAAATCACGCTTCGGGGTCAGGTGCTTCCGGTCGGAGGCATCAAGAACAAGGCCCTGGCCGCGCAACGGTCGGGGGTGACAACGTTTGTCCTGCCCCGTCGGAATGAAGTCGATCTCGACGATCTTCCGGCGGAGCTAAAGGATCAACTCACCTTCGTCCTTGCCGATACGATGGACGATGTGTTGAACGCGGCGATGCCGGCGGAGTTCACCGCTCGCCGGAACCTTCACAACAGCCAGAAGGTATTGCAGCCACAAGACTCCGGATCGCTTGAGCCCGCCCTGGCTGGGTAGCAGCTTCCAGGCAGCGTGCAACCACCAATGGCCCGGTTCAATCGAACAGGGCCATTGGTGTCGCGGTGGGGTGTGACCTATTGGTTGGCGGCCGCGTTCACGAATGCCGTGAAGATCGTGGCGTGTTGGGGATACAGCCCTGACAGCATTTCCGGGTGCCACTGCACGCCGAGGCCAAACCGCAAACCAGGATGGTAGAGAGCCTCGATCACTCCGTCGTCCGCGGTTGCGGCGACCTTGAGGATCGTTCCCGGATCCCTGACCGACTGGTGGTGAAAGGAATTCACTTCCAGCGATTCAGCCCCCAGGATCTCATGCAAGGGGGTGCCCGCCGTCACTCGCACGCCGTGACCGAGGTCGTCACGCATCTTGCCGGCGCGTTGCTGGCGATGTTCGACCTGCTCGCCTACCTGGGTTGGGATGTCCTGCCACAGGGTTCCGCCCTCGGCGACCGCCATGACCTGGATTCCGCGGCAGATGCAGAGGATCGGCATGTCCGCGCTGGCAGCCCATTTGAATGCGCCGATTTCGAACGAGTCGCGCTCGTCGTCGATCCCGTACGTGGCCTCGTGGACCGTGTCGTCGTTGAACCGCGATGGGGCGATGTCCCCGCCGCCGCTCAGGAGCAGGCCGTCCAACCTCGGCAGGATTTCATCGAACTCGGCGCGGTCGGTTGGGAGGATGATCGGAACGCCTCCGGCTGCTCGAATGGAGTCGACGTAGGTTCGAGAGAGCGCGTAGCGGTAGAAGACGCCGTGGCCCATCTCGTCGCTGGAGGGGGAAGGGGTAATGCCAATCAGGGGCTTCATGAGTCGGTCCTGTTCATCATCTGTGGGAAGGCAAATCGCCGTTCCGTTCGAGGAAGTATATGAAGGCGGGATCGTTGAGTGAATGCCCTGGAATCCGTGCCTGGCACGCGATTCCGGGCGGTTGTGAAGCGAGTGCGAAATTGTTTCGCGGATTTCCTTGACACTGTCCAGAAAGGGCACTACTATTCGTGAGCCCTCGGGAAACGAGGGCAAAATTGTGGGAGCGGACGAGAGTCCACATGCATCCACGAGCACCTTAACAAGTGAGCACCGGGGAGTCATCGAGTGGCCGACCGACCGTGAGCC
>CAZUPA010000076.1:8932-15102 GCA_964622205.1 uncultured Sphaerobacteraceae bacterium | reverse complement strand
GCCTACGAGGCCGTCAACTGGCTGCTCAACGAGACGCCCCGCGTCGCCGTGGTCGAACAACGGGCCGAATTCGGCATCATCGCCATCAATCCCATGGTGCTCACTCCCGACGACGCGGACATTGTCCGAACCCAACTCGCCCGCCTCTTCGGCGTGTAGCATCGAGACTGGGAAGATCAAGTGCGCCGCTATCAGGAATGCGGAAATGTCGGGGGTTCAAAAGGTAGGGTGTTCCGGTTACGGCCCACGAATCGCCTCATTCCCTGTGGAGCCCAAGTCTGTGGTGCTCCGGGCACATCGCCTTCATCGAGCTCTCTCGAGATGGCCCAATCGTTGGTACGGGCGGACCTGACGCCGGCGGATCGCGCACCTCACCAGGCGGGCCCCAGGCGGCTGTTGTCCGCCCACGCACCGCCCGCTCGACCTACCCCTTCACCGCGCCAGACGTCAGCCCTCGCACGTAATACCGCATCCCGAACGCGAACAGGATCACCAGCGGCAACGACGACACCGCGTATGCCGCCATCCTCGGCCCCCACGTCACCGTCCCGAACTCGTCGCGGAACTGCGTCAGCCCCACCGTCACCACCTGGATGTTCTGGTCCGAAATCGTCAGCAACGGCCAGATGAAATCGTTGTAGCTCCCCACCAGGTGCATGATCGCCAGCGTCACCAGAATCGGCCACGACAGCGGCAGCGCGATCCGGAAGTACTGCTCCAATTCGGACGCGCCATCGACCTTGGCGGCGTCGAACAACTCCTGCGGCAGCGTGGCGAAATACGTGCGGCAGAGCAGGATGCCGAACACCTGCCCACCCGCCGACCACGGCAGGATCAGCGCCCACGGCGTGTTGAACAGCCCCAGTTGCTTCACCAGCACGAACGCCGGAATCAGCGTCAGGATGCCCGGAATCATCAGCAGGGCGAGAATGATGACGTAGATCGCCTCCTTGCCAGGGAACTTGTGCCGGGCGAACACGTACCCGCTGATCGACGACAGGAACACCACGATCACGACCGAAGCCATCGAGTACCACAGGCTGTTGAAGATGTACCGGCGCATCGTCACCCAGCCCATGGTGTAGTTCTCCCAGCGCACGGGATCGGGCAGGCTCCAGAACCGCCCGTAGATCTGGCCGTTGTCCTTCAGCGACAGGAAGATCATCAGCGCGATCGTCAGGAAGCTCAGCGCCAGCACCACCGTCAGGATCAGGATAAGCGCCGTTTGCCCCGCCCACCCCTTGTAGCGGTTCTTCCTGCCGGATTCGACCCGGATCGTATCTCCCCCAACCGGGGTCGTGGAAGCGGCTGGTTGGCTCATGTTGAATACTCCACCGAGGACTTCACGTATCGCAGGTTGATGATGGTGCCCGCCATGATCACGATGAACAGCACCGTGCCAATCGCCGATGCCATGCCGAAGTTGTTGAAGCGCACCGCCTGGTAGTACAGCTCAAGCGAGGGCACGTAGGTCGAACTTCCCGGCCCGCCGCCTGTCGTCAGGAAGATCGCCGCGAACTCCTGCACCGTCGCGATGAAGGTCAGGATCACCAGCAGGCGCACCTGCCCCAGCAGCAGCGGGAGGTCGATGTTCAGGATGCGGCGGAAGGTGGACGCCCCATCCAGCGCGGCCGAATCGAACAGGTCCGTCGGTATCGAGATCAACCCGCCATAGAAGATGAGTAACGCAAACGCGCTCACCCACGGAAATCCAATGAACACGATCGACCAGATCGCGGTATCGGCATCGCCCAGCCACGAACGGGTGAGGTGTTCCAGCCCGATCGCCTCCAGAATCTGGTTCGCCAGCCCGATGTTCGGGTCGTACACGTTCACCCACAGCAGCACGCCCACAACGCCCGGCACGATCACCTGCAACACAAACAGCGTGCGGTACCCGTAGGCCAGCCGCGAACTGCGCAGGTGGAAGATCATCTCGGCCACCGCCAGCGGTATCAGCAGTTTCAGGAACCCGGTCACGATCAGGATCACCAGGTTGCCGATGCCAACCCAGAAATAGCGGTTCTCCCGCAGGTCGCGGAACTGGTCGAGCCCCACCCACGTCGTTTCGAACCCCGGTGTCCACTCCGTGAAGGCATGGTAGATGCCGGAGATCGCGGGGTAATAATTGAAGATCAGCAGCAACACCAGCGTGGGCAGCAGGAAGATGTAGGAAACGCGCGCCTTCCAGATATTCGTCGCCAGGGTCCGGCTGTCCCGCCCAGCGGTCCGCCACGCGCGCTGGCCGTCCGGCTTCTTCCGCAATCCCAGCGCCACGACAACCAGCAACAGCACCCCAAGCGCGATCGCGATGGGGCCGATGAATTTCTCGAGAACCGAGGGCGCTTCCGGGAGGGTGAAGGTCCCATCCCCGTTGTTCGTCACCACCAATACGCCCGTGTCCGTGGCCAGCATGGCCCGGGAACTTCCGGTCGTCAGGGCCACATCCCAAACGCCATCGGGCAGCGTTTGTTCCTGCGACACCTCGCCATCGATATTGAACGTGGCGAAGCTGCCATCGGTGCCGCCCGCGACGATCAGGTCACCCTCGCGCGAAATCGCCACCGCCGGGAGTTCCGCTCCCAGCGTTCTTTTCCACAGGATATCGCCGCTGGCGCCATTTACCAGCACCAGCGTTCCGTTATTGTCTCCCGCCACGATGTGCGCGCCGTTCGGCGTCACATCCACCCCGCGAATGGTGTAGTCCAGCGTGGTCTCCCACACCAGTTGACCATCGCCGTTGAGCAGCGAAAGCCGCGAGTCGCGCGTACCGGCAATCACCCGGAACCCGGACGCCCCACCGTACACCACGACGCGGTTCACATGATCGGTAGCCTGGAACCGCCACGAAAGCGCGCCAGCCGCATCGAACAGCGAGACGGTCCTGTCTTCCGATCCGGCGGCCACGATCTGGCCGTCACCGGAGATGGAGACGCTGAGGAACGTTTGCGAGCCCCGATAATTCCATACCTCGGCCCCGGCGCCGTCGAGGAGGTAGACATGCCGATCCTCGGACGCGACCGCGACCCGCTGGCCATCGCCGGAAACCGCGACCCCATACACCGTTCCGCCGGTTTCGAACGTCCACAACTCCTCGCCGTCGGCGTTCCAGGCCACCACGAGGTTGTCTCGCCGCCCGGCAACCACCAGGCTCCCGTCGTCGCTGGCATCGATCGCGTAGACAATCGCCCCGGAATCCGCCGTCCACCCATCGGCTGCCCCCACGGTGGAGGGCAGCGCGACGATGGCGAGGATCGCGGCCAGCCACAGCGCCATGATCCTGCTGGTTGGCGCGGCGAACGTCGTGCCCTGTATGGACGGGTGGGAGAATTGCTTCCCCCACCCGCTGCTCTGATTGTTGTGCCCCATGGATGATCGTCGCACCGTTCCTATACCTGGCTGGCTGGCTTCTTCTCCGGGCTCGCGAGGTCTTCGTCGGTCAACTGGAGATGCTCCAGGATTTCCGGGAAGAGGCTGTCGACCGACGCCTGGTAGGCATCGAGGAACTCCTGGAGTTCGAGGTCGCCCGCGAAGTACTGCTGGGCCAGGTCGACCCATTCGCGCACCGATGGCTGATAGTCGCTGATGCCCCGGGCCCGGTAGCTGCCAGCCGTGTCCTTCTCGGTGTTGCCGATCAGGCGGAGCTGACCGAACTTCTCCGCCACGTCCTCGGGCAGCGCCACGTCCTTCACGATCGGTGGCCCGTTGATCCCGCCCGAGGCGGAGTTTTCCGGATCGAGCCGGTTCTCGAGGTACACGCCAAACCCGTCTGGGCTGGTGAGGTACATCAGGAAGTCCATTTCCAGGTCGTTCTGGGCCTGGTCCTTCTTTGGCACCGAAAGGAAACCGATGTTCACTTCGATGGTGCGCGCCGGGGCATCCACGGCGTCGCCTTCCATGCTCGGATTGTTGAACGACCCGATTTCGAACACGTCCACGTCCTGAGCTGGCAATGGCGTGGCTTCCTCGCCTTCCTCCGGCGCCGCGCCCTGGGAGACGTAGCGCCCTTCGGCGAGGCTTTGCAGGTCTCGCTCGAAGTTGGTCAGCAGCGACGCGACATCGATCCGGATCGCGGCTTCGCTGGTGAGGAAGAGCGGGTAGGCATCGCTGCTGCCGAGCCAGCCCGGAGGGGCCGCGCGGTCGCTGAAATCCTTGAAGTTCGTGTACAGCGCCTGGAACGCCGGCCCGTTCACCGCCTGCTCGCCATCGCGCAGGGCAATCATCTTGCGCTGGCTGCTGAAGGTGATCTTCGTGGAGTCGTCGTTGCTGGGGTCGGTTGGATCGTACTCCCACACATCGTCGATGCCTTCGCGGAAGTTCCAGTCGCCCGGTTGGGTGCGCACCAGCTCGGCTTCGTGACGGGTGAACTGGTCGAGATACATCCGGGCCAGCCAGCCGAACCGCATTTCCCAGAACGAGCGGTAGTCACCCTCGATCGCCACCGGGATATAGCCCGCCTCGGTCAGCTTGTCGCACCAGTCCATGAACTGGGTCCAGGTCGGCTGGTTCTTCTCGGACTGCGCAAGCTCCTCGGCTTCGGCCAGGATCCCGGCCGCTTCGAACGCGGTCTTGTTGTAGAACCACAGCACCTGCACGGTTTCGAGGTTGAGCGTGTAAATCTCGCCCGTCACCGGGTTGGCCATATTCTGGATCGCGGCCTCGTCCATCGTGTCGCGCCACGGCCCGCCGGTGTAACGGTTCGTTCGGTCGAGGTAGGCCGACATGTCCACGAACTGCTTGGCCTGGATCAGGTCGGCCACCACGTTGCCATTGACGATCGAAACTTCGGGCGTGCCCGCCGCGAACTGGGCGCGGATGAACTCCTGGTAGCCATCGGACGGCTTGAGTTCCACCCGCACGTCCACGCCCGGATTCAGGGCGGTGTACGCGTCGGCCAGGGCCTGGTAGGTCTGCACGTCGGTGCCTTGAACCGAGATCACGATGGTTCCGGAGAGATCGGCGGCGGCTTCGGGGGTTCCCGGCGCGGTGATGTCGATCAGCCCATCGTCCGGGGTGGAATCCTGCGCCACGCCAGCCGTGTGAATGATCATGGCCGGAACGCCGGCCGCCGCGGTGGCGCCCAGCAACTTCCGCCGGTTCATACGGTAATCGGACATGTCTTGTCTCCTTCATGGTTCAAACGAATCATTGGGAACGACGCGAGCCCCGTGTACCTCCTGTTCCTTCATGCATGCGCGGCGGCAAACACGTCGCCGCGCCATTCGGTGAGTTCGGCAAGGCGCGGGTTGTCCTCGTGGGACCCAAGCGCGCGTGAAATGGCGATGCTGGCAAGGGAAATCTGGCGGAGCGCCGCCTCGAACAGCTCCTCGTTCGCCCGCATTAGCGGAACGCTGGCGCTGAGCGCGGCGATCACCTGCTTGTCGATGTCGTACACCGGCACCGCCACGCAGCGCAGGCCGGGTGTGTACTCCTGGTCGTCCACCGCGAACCCTAGCGCACGCACCCTGGCAACAACTTCGAGCAACTGGGAGAGCGAGCGAATGGGGGACGTGGCGACGAGCGGAAAGGGGATGTCGCGGAAGCGTGCGTCGAGACTGTCGTCATCCTGGGCGGCCAGCAGCACCTTCCCCAGGCCGGTGGCGTGGGCGTACAACCGCTTGCCAACCTCCGACTGGAGCCGGAGCGGATGCGAGCAATCGACCTTGGCGAGGTAGACGTTCTCGATGCCATCGAGCACGGCCAGTTGCACGGTTTCGTTAATGGCCTCGACCACCCGTTCCATCACCGGCGGGGCCTTGCGAATGAGATCGCGCTGGGAGCGCCAGGCCTGGCCGATTTCCCAGGTTCGGATGCCAAGCTCATACCTGCGGCGAGCCGGGTCGAATTCGACGTAGCCACGATCGGTCATCACCATGAGCAGGGCGTGAAGGCTGCTCTTGGGTATGGATCGCCCCCGGGCAAGGTCGGAAAAGACCACGCCATCCGGGGCGGCCGCCAGCGCCTCGAGAATATCGAGCGCGCGGCCGGCCGATTTGACGTGAACCGCCTTGCCGCCCGGAGAGGCGGTTTTAACGGAGCCCGGAACCTCGTGGTGCTCCACGGAGGACCTCCCCTGCGCCCATGCACGTCCGTGCATGCGTTCCACTATGTGAACTTGGGTTCATATATGCTGACCACGAGTGTATTCGCCTGGGCCCGATCGGTCAACT
>CAZUPA010000076.1:0-8832 GCA_964622205.1 uncultured Sphaerobacteraceae bacterium | reverse complement strand
GCACACGACCGCCCGGCATGGCGAAGGCCACCACGAGCCAAAGGGTCGTTCCCAAACGCGCGACGAGCAGGACGACCTGCCCGCGTTCGCCCGCGCATTCCACCAGCGAGTCGAGCGATCCGACGCCGCCGATCCCGGCGGCGCGGCGCTCGACCCCTCTCTTTGGGAGCAGATCATGGCACGCACATCACCCGCCCAACCGGCCGCCGCAACCGCCGCCGGCCACTCCGGCACATTCGGAACGACCCGGCCAGGCCAGCGTCGCGCCGTCGCATCACCCCCGCGAATCCGTCCGCCACGGCTGTACGGGCAGATGCTGGCGAACGCCTCCCTCGCCCTGCTCATCGTGCTGACCGCCTTCGGCGCCTGGACGGTCTACGACAGGGTGCTCGCCCCGCCCCCAGCCACTCCCGAAAGCACCATTCCCGGCCTGGCCATGCAATCAGACTCCACACCAGAGACTATCATCGTTCCAACGGTCGGCCCCTCGGAAGGTGCCCCATCCACCCCTGAAACCAGCATCGTGCCAACCATGGCTGCCCAGGAACCCGCCTTCGCCTGCGACTTCACGCGAGACATGCCGATCTTCCAGCAGGTCGACAAATCGCCCATCGAGGACACGGCCCTGCTCGTCACCACCAGCGGCGACCTCGTCCTCTCCTGCCCGGAAGAGTCCGAACCGATCGTCCTCGCCACCAACGTGGCGCAGGCCGCGCCAGCCCAATGGCCGGGTATCGTATACACCGCCTCCCCCTACAACGAAGGCGAAATGCCCGATGTGGCCTACGTGAACGCTTTCACCGGTGAAACCGTCGAGGTCGGCGTCTACATGAGCGAAAGCTCCACCGGGGCCAATCCCGAGGGCAGCCCCTGGCATCTCGCGCCAGCAGCCAACGATCCAGGCGCGTGGGCTGTCACCGACCTTCGGACAATGGAGACCCGGCTCCTGTCCAGCTTCTCCGATGCTCCTGACTCTTTCCCGCCAGGCACGTCGATGATCACCGCGGCTGGCGGCGACACCATCGTTGTCGGGATCAAGACCGGGAATGGGATCGAGGGCGAGGGGTACCTGTTCGATGTCGAGGGCCTGCCCGGAACCCTGCTCGTCATCGACGGTTCGTTCGACGACGCGCACTGGATCGACGTGCCCGGCGACCTGGCCCACACCCGGCGCATGGAACTCTCGCCAGACGGCCAGTTCCTCGCGCTCAAGAGCAACGATGGCGAAGCCTCGTTCGATGGAACCAGCACCTACACCATCATCCGCGTCAGCGACGGCGTCGAGGTGGCCCGGTCCGAGGGCATCGAGGACTTCAGTTCGGAAATGCGCTGGGTACAGGACGGCGCGGCGCTGGCCTACACCAACACCAACTCGCTCATGCTGCTCACCATCGACGGTTCCGAATCGCCCCTCACGCTGCTCAAAAGTCCGTACCCGGTCAACAATCTCTACACCACCTACGATCCAAACGTAATCCTGGCCCGGCAACAGCAGCCGGAGGAAGTCGCCACCGAAACGCCGGAACTCGTACAGCCGCTCACCTACTCCGTCAACACCGTCACCGGCGAATCGATCGAGATCCTCGGAGCCGACGCCAGCATCAACATGTCGCCCTACGAGCAGGTCTCCAGGTTCATGGTGATGGTGGATGACTACGTGCGGGACGGCGAACCGCATACCTATCGCGTGATCGACCCGGTCACCGGCGAGCAGGTTGGAGAAATCACGGATGTCGCCATACCCATCGGCCAGGGAGGGTATCCGAGCCTCGGACGGTTCTCGATCGCCAGCACCGGCGACGGCTCCGCGGAAGTCCTCGGCTTCTCGCCAGGCGAACTCTGGCTGATGACGATGGACGGCGACTCGCCTGTCGTGCGCCAACTCGCCTCACCGCCAGGCAGGGAGGATGCCACGCAGGGCATGGTGAACCTCTTCCTCTCGCCCGATGGCTCTATGCTCTCGCTCACCATCGACGGTGACGAATCACGCACCCGCTGGCTGCTGCCGCTCGATGACGGGACCGACGAGTGGATCGAGGTCCCCAGCACCGTGCCCGGAAGCAACCCCGGCTACATCTTCTTCGTAACCGGAACCGGCGCCCAGGGATAGCGAATGGCGCTGGCGGGAAGTGCCGCAAACACCAACCGGGGCGGGTGGGTCAATTGATCCACCCGTCCCGGTCAACCCGCTCGCTCTCGTAGGGGTCGATCCCGCCGCCGATTCCGGGCACGCCGTTACGAGCGAAAACTCAGGCGGCTGTGTCGACCCGTGGCATTGTATCGGTAGGAGATCGACTCAGTGCCCGTCGCTATGGTGGTTGGAGAGTCGTCAACCATCAACGCCTCTCAGGAGTCCCATGGGTTGATGATATCGACGCCTGTCGGTTCGAAGTGCTTTGCATTCCGCGTCACGATGGTCAACTGATGCGTAATCGCCGTGGCGGCTATGAGGGTATCAGGTGCAGCGACCTGAAACCCCAAGTTTCGCACGTGAGCAGCCAACAACCCCCACGTGCGGGCAACGTCGGCATCAATTGGAAGAACCCGATCCGCAAATGCCGCATCGGTGGCTCGAACCCAGGCTTCTACCTCTGAGCGACGTCTGCCGCGTGGAAGCAACGCGAATCCGTGTGTGAGTTCGCCAATGGTGATTGCGCTCAAGAAGGTGAGGGTTCTGTCGAGTCTGGTGATAACCGAAATCACCGCTGGATTCGGGTCGGATTTGTGAACCTCGGAGAGTACGCAGGTGTCGAGCAACACTCCTACCATTCGACTTCACGCATTGGAGACTGATCACGAGTAAGGTCCAGATAATCCCCCTTGGGAAAGTTCAGAATATGCTGAATGAAGTCTGGCTTTTCTCCGATGAGTTCCAGATAGTCATCCTTGGAGAGCACCACGACCTCCTTGTCACGCCGGGTGACGAACTGAGGCCCCTCCTCGATCGCTTTGGTGAAAACCTGGCTGAATTTGTTCTTCGCTTCCGCAAGTTGCCAGACCATGAGCCACCTCCTGGCTAGATTGGCTAGACACAAACCAAGTATATCGCTCATGGTCACCAGAATGACGCAACGCCTTTATCCAACAGACAGGTGACAGGGCGCCATCAGAAACGCAAACCGGGGCGGATGAATCGATCCATCCGCCCCGGTGCTATCTCATACGGTCAAACCGTTACCCGGCCTAATGCCCGTGGCCGTCGTGATCGTGATCGTGGTTGATGTCGTGGATATCGAACACCTTGGTCCACAGCGTGCCGTCCTCGTTCGAGGTCACCGTCACGGTGCCGGTCGCGCCCAGGTACCTGCCCGACCCGCCAGCGATGGTCGTCACCGACTCCTCGCCAACCGGAAGCTGCACGCCCTGGATCACCAGCGTGCTCCCATCGGCGAACACAACCGTCTCCGTGCAATGGTTCGTCCAGTTCGCGTCCAGGGCCAGGCACGACCCCTGGGTCACCGCCCCGGTATCGGTCTCATTCGCCTCGTCATAGAGCGGGTCTGGACCCCACACCGTGATATCGCCCGCGCTCGGACCTTCCTCGCCAACGTCCACCGTGGTCACGTTGATCGCCCGCTCCACCAGCGTGAACGTCTCGCTGGTCTCGTCCACCGTCACCGGCGTCGCTTCCTGGGCGGTGCCCTGCATCGCCCCGAACATCATCGAAACGCCGAGCAATGCAATGCCGATCTTTCCTGGTGCGCGCATGGTGGTTCCCCTTGTCATGAATAGTCGTTCCATCGTTCTCTACGTAAACACATCAACCCCGAAGGATCGGCAAATCCGCCAGCACGACGGTGGCGTTGATCTCCGCCCGCAGCATCTCATCGGCCAGTTCCCGCACGCGAAGGCTGGCGTAGCCAACCGGTTGCACACCCGCCACCGGCGTGACTTCCGCGCCCGGCGTGCCCTCCCGCGCGAAGGCCCCGGCGAACCGGCCCGCGGCGAATCCGCCCATGCCGATCGCGACGCCCGCCCGCGCGACCGCTCGTCGTGAACCTTTCCTCATATCGATACGCCTCCACCCCATGCACATATGCCGGACCTGTCGATCCGCGCACCATTCACCAGCTACCGTCCGATTACGTGACCCGTCTTCATCATGATCCCGGACACCTTCGGGTGCAACACCAAGTGGTCTATCCGGTGGTCCTGTGCCTTGAACCGGAGGGCTACCATCCGCGCCAACGAGGACCTGTGAAACCGCCAACTACCCTCGTCATACAAGGGCCCCTGAAAACGCCAACTACCCTCGTCATCCCGAGCGGGGCGAGGGATCGCCGGACGAAGTCCTTGGCGGCGCAGCCGCCTGTCTCGCATGATGTTGGATCAACTGCCTGTCTTCGGTATCGCACTACCCGAAAAGGTATGCTTGGGTAAGCACGCCACTCTCCATCACACAGCGGAAGTCGCGCACTCACGGAGGCCCCAGGATGATAGTGATTTGACACGCTTAGCTTTGCGGCATGTGACAGCCTATCTCCGACTTACGTGAGGACAACCAGTCATGAAACCCGATGAAACACCGCTCAAGGGTGGGAATGTCACGCCAGTGGTGAGGGTTGGCGCCACGGTCCGGCGCCACCAAGGAGCGTGGAGTTTGACAGTCCACGGATTGCTCCGTCACCTCGAGAACCAGGGATTCGATGGCGCGCCACGCTTCCTCGGCATCGACGACCAGGGAAGGGAAATCCTGAGCTATCTGCCGGGCGATGTTGGCGTGTACCCGCTTCCGCCGTTCATGTGGTCGGACACGGCTCTGATTCAAGCGGCCAGCCTACTCCGCCAACTTCACGATGCTTCTATCGGATATGCTCCGGCCGATGCCCAGTGGCAAATGGTGTACCCGGATTCTTCCCAGCATGAAGTCATCTGCCATAACGACATCGCTCAATACAACACCGTGTTTGTCAACGATCAGCCTCGCGCGTTCATCGACTTCGATACGGCCGGTCCTGGCCCCCGAATCTGGGACGTTGCCTACGCGGCCTATACCTACGTCCCCCTGGCGAGCTTTGCACCACTCCCTGACGGCACGACCGTGCCCTATGAGGCGACAGTCCACGCAACTGACCGGCTCCGGCGGCTCCAGCTGCTGTGCAAATCCTATGGGCTGGATTGTGCAGGCGATCTCATCGAGACCGTTGAGCGTCGCCTGCAGGGGATGTGTACGTGGCTCATCGACGGAGCCGCCGCGGGCGATGCGGCCCGCCAACGCCTGATCGATGATGGTCATTTGGCGTATTACCAGGGTGAAGTAGCCTTTGTCCAGAAACACGGATCTACGTGGAAGATTGGTTGATGCGGATAGTCACCAAGGTTGGGACAAGATGCTGCAATCAATGGAGAACATCTCCCGCGGAACAATACGAGCCCGTACCTCTAAAGTGATGTCAGGCACGAATCGTAGCTGACCGTCACAATCCAACACTGAGATGCCACCTAACGGAGAGCGAACCATGTTGAAGATCCTGCTCACCACATTCGACTGCGCCGATTCCACCACCCTCCCCGCGTTCTGGGCGGCCGCGCTCGGCTACGAGATCAGCTTCCAGGGCGACTCCTGGGTCATGCTCCGCGACCCGGAGGGCGCCGGCGTCGGGCTCGGGTTCCAGCCGGTGCCGGAAGGCAAGGTGGTCAAGAACCGCGTGCATCTCGACCTGCTGGTGACCGACGAGCCCCTTGAGCAGCGCCGGAAAACCCTGGAAGCCCTCGGCGCGACCACACAGCGGTTCGTCGACAACGGCGACGCCGGCCAGCACTACATCATGCAGGACCCGGAAGGAAACGAGTTCTGCCTGGTTCCAGGCCGCGGCAGCCAGGAACCCGCCCCGTAACCTCTCGACCGGCGCCGGTTTCCGGGATACCCTGCGCGAAACGACCTCGCGCAAAGGGAGAAATTGACGTGGACAAGGTGCGCCTCGCGATAGTCGGGTGCGGCGGCATGGGCCGGCGACACCTGGCCGGGTTGGCGGAACTCGCCAGAACCGATCACAACAACGTACGGCTCGTGGCCGTTTGCGACCTCGACCAGGGCCGCGCCGATGCACTGGCGGACGAAGCGCTAAGCCTGCTCGGCGAGCGCCCCCAGGTGTTCGACGACGCGGCCCGCATGATGGACGAGGTCGAAGGTCTCGAAGCGGCCGATTGCACGACCGACACCGGCGTGCATCACCGGGTCGCCACCGATTTGCTCAACCTCGGCCTGCACACCATGTGCGAAAAACCGCTCGCCCTCACCATTCGTGGCTGCAACCAGGTGATCGACGCCGCCACCCGCAACAACAGGATCCTCTCCATCGCCGAGAACTTCCGGCGCGACCCGATCAACCGCCTCGTCCGGGCCCTGCTCGACGACGGCGCCATCGGCCAGCGCCAGTCGATCATGGAAACCTCGGTCGGCGGCCGCAACCACCTCACCATCACCCCCTGGCGCCACATGAAACTCCGGGGAGCCCTCACCCTCGATGCCGGCGTCCACAACGCCGACATCCTCCAGTACTACTTCGGTCCCGCCACGCAGGCGTACGGCCAAACCCGCCTCTTCGAGAAGACTCGCTACAAAACCAGCTCCACCGGCCCCGGCGGCTTCTACGAACAATGGGTGGGTGACTTTCCGGAAGAAATCACCCCCACCGGCGAGGACGCCATGTTCGGCGTCGTCTCCTTCGCCAATGACACCGTCGGCCAGTGGACCTTCAACAACGCCGGGCACGGCCAGCCCTTCAACCACCGCATGGTCTTCGGCACGACGGGGTCGATCGCGGCGCCGGGCGACCGCAACGGCAACCCGGTTCGCCTGGTGCTGGACGACGGCACGGATATCAGCGACGAGCGCGTGCTGGAGTATGCGCCGAACTACCGCCTCTCCCCGGTCGCGGCGGCCCTGTTCGGCGGCGACCGCGTCTGGACCTACGACTTCGACTTCGTCACCACCGACCGCAAGATCGTGGCCCTGGAGTATCACGAGTTCGCCGAATGCATCCGCACCGGCGCCCAACCCGAAGTGAATGGCTCTGCCGCCCGGCGAGCGGTCGCCCTCGTCTACGCGCTGTTCGAGTCGGCCGTGGCGGAACGCCCCGTCACCATCGACGAAGTGGAATCAAGCGCGGTCGACGGCTACCAGCGGGAGATCGACGAGCATCTCGGTCTCGTCTGACCCGCCCTCGGAGGAAACACATGCGGATCGAGAGCATTACGCCTCATCTGGTCGATCGCTGCCTGCTGGTTCAGGTTCGCACCGGCGACGGTATCGTTGGCATCGGCGAAGCCGGGTTGTGGGCCCATCACCGGGTCGTTCACCAGATGATCGAGGACCTCGGCGAGTACTTCGCCGGGCAGGACCCGGCGCGCATGGACCACCATTTCCAGGCGGTCACCCGCAACGCGCACTTCCCGAGTCCGGTCCTCTCCGCCGCCTTGAGCGCCATCGACATCGCCCTGTGGGACATCCTCGGCAAGTCGCTCGACCGTCCGGTACACCAGTTGCTGGGCGGCAAATGCCGGGACAAGGTGCGCGTCTTCGCCAGCATCGGCGGCGATACCGTCGAGCAACATGTCGCGAATGCACGGAAGGCCGTCGACGAGGGGTACAGCTCCCTGCGGTCGATGCCGTTCCTGCCAGGCTGGGAAGCGCAGCCTTCCACGCACTCCATCGGCTCGGCGGCCGAAATCGTGCAGGCGATCCGCGACGAGGTCGGCTACGAAATCGACCTCGGGGTGGAACTGCACCGCAACTTCGGCCCCGACGAATCGGTGATCCTCGCCCGCGAAATCGCCCCGCTCCGCATCCTCTATTATGAAGACCCGGTCGCCCCGGAAAGCATGACCGCGCTGAAGTACGTCGCCGATCGGGTCGACCTGCCGATCGCCGCCGGGGAGCGCTGCCACGGCCTCTTCCAGTTCCGCGAGTTGATGGATGCCGTGCCGCTGGCGATGATCCGGCCCGACCTCTCGCTGGCGGGCGGGTTCACCCAGTGCCGCAAGATCGCGGCCGTCGCCGAATCCACCTTCGTCAATGTGTTCCCGCACCTGATGGGGAGCCAGGTCAACCTCGCGGCGTTCGTCCAATTCGGCGCGTCCATTCCCAACTACGCGCTGATGGAAGGGCAGGCCACCGTGCTGAACGACATCGTCGAGCAACCGCTGGTGGTGGAGGATGGGTACGTGACGGTCCCCGACCGGTCAGGGATCGGCGTCGAGCTACGGGAAGACATGCTGGCGAAATACCCGTACCGCCCGCATTTGAATCTCGCCGCCCGCCGCGCCGACGGCTCGATCGCCCACTGATACAGCCTGGGGAGACGAGTCGCGCACCCAACTGGCAGCTGTCGAGTTCATCTCAACCTGGCGGAGATGCTCCCGGAGGCGTCACTAATCGTACCGGAGACTCACCAGGGAGTGGAGCATCATGAACATCAGCGTGGATCAGGCGCCAATCGAGGAGAAGTCGATCATCCGCAACATGCTGGAGCTGTACATCTACGACTTCAGCGAGTTCGAAGGCTACGACCTCAACCGGCACGGTCTGTACGGCTACCGGTATCTCGACCACTACTGGGCGGAGCCGGATCGCTTCCCGTTCATCGTGCGCGTGGACGGCAAGCTGGCGGGGTTCGCGCTGGTACGGCAGATCGACCGGGGCAATCGCGTGGAAACCGGGTTCGGCGAGTTCTTCATCATGCGGAAGTACCGGGGCCGTGGCGTTGGAGAAGAGGTTGCTCGCCAGGTGTTCGAGCGCTTTCCCGGCCCCTGGGCCCTCTCCGAAATCGCCTCCAACACCGGCGCCCAGCGGTTCTGGCGAACGATTCTGGGCCGCCTGGTGAACGGCGA
>CAZUPA010000075.1:7245-15118 GCA_964622205.1 uncultured Sphaerobacteraceae bacterium | reverse complement strand
CCCGGCCGGAGTCACCTTCGAGCCCAGCGCCGATCTCCACGATCCGGCCCTCAACCGCCGCGACATCGGCCCGGTGCGTGCCCGCCCCGGTCACCACCTCGCCACCGCGAACCACCAGGTCGTATCGAGTCATGGTCGGGGCCATCCTCACCGCTGTCCGGAATCCAGTATCGCCACATGGTACGACACCGAAACCTCTCTCAATGGCCAAAAAAGACCTTCCACAAATGGCATGGTGGTGTCACTATTGCGCGAGCGACCCGCCGCCACGCATTCAGGAGCATTCCCCGTTGACCATCGCCAGTAACGATCAGGCCCAATTCGAAGCCGCCATGGGCGACCTGTTCAACCACCTCTCCGGCCCCGTCGGCATGATGGTGAAGAACCTCGACTCCGGCCTGGAACTCACCTGGAACCAGCATGAGATGTTCCCAACCGCCTCCACCCTCAAGGTCCCGCTCCTGTACGAGTTGTACCGCCGCTCCGACGCCGGCGAAATCGACCTGACCGAACGCGTCACCCTGCGCCACAAGGACCGCGTGCCCGGCTCCGGCGTGTGCCAGCATCTCGACGAAGGACTCCAGCCCACCATCCGCGACCTCGCCGAACTCATGATCACGGTCTCCGACAACTGGGCCACCGACATCATCTACAAGCTGCTCGGCCGCGAACGCATCGCCGCCATGCTCTCCGAACTCGGCCTCGCCAACACCTACCTCCCAATGACCATCTGGGAGATGTTCCTGACCCTCGCCAGCCTTAATCCGGACGATCCCCAGGTCACCTATGAATACTTGCGTGATTTCCTCAAGACCTACGAGCCATCCCCGGACAACATCGGCCTTCTGGGCGATCCCCGGAACAACGTCAGTTCCGCCGCCGACATGGTCAAACTCATGGAAATCATCCATCGCGGCCAAGGTCTCACCCAAACCAGCCGCGACGACATCATCGAAATCCTGAAGCACCAGAACTTCACATCGATCATCCCCTTCCGCCTGCCCACCGGCGAGGAAATCGAAACCGCCCACAAGACCGGCAGCCTCCGGGGCATCAAGAACGACGTTGGCATCGTCTACTCCCCGAAGGTCACCTACGCCATCGCCTTCTTCAGCCGCGCCCAGGACGACATTCCCGCCGTGGTCGACGCCATGTCCCACGCCTCCCGCTGGGTCTGGGACAACTTCACCTCCACGTAACCGTCCAACCACTCCACACCATCCACCCGTACCCGTGCGGAGCGTGGCCTGACCAGAGCGTAGCGTGGGAGTCTTCCCTCGGATGCTCACTTCAACCAATTCCCCGCCACCTGGCAGGTTTCTCCTCTTTCGATGCGTTCACTATGGTAGGAACCCGTCGTCCACCGACCGGAATGCTCACCATCGCATTTCACCTCCCAGGGTACGGGCGGACCTGCCGCCGATGGCATGCCCAACCACGCCATGCATAGTCCAGGAGGCAGCCTGTGGTGAGCGAAGCGAATCCATCCGCCCCACGTTCCGACCGCATCGTCGTCTGGAAGACCTGCCCAGGCACGCAAGCGCCCCCGGGCAGGCCTGTCTCACCATCCACCCACCGCTCACCTTACGAAAGGACTCCATCATGGCCGTCGCTGCACACGACAACATAATTACCAGCCCAACATTAATTCGAAATCCTCCATTAATTCGTCTACCCAAAGAGCCCGTCATTCCGGGCGGAATCGCCCCTCGAAGCCGACTAAATGTATTAGTGAATTATTGTTGGCGAAAACACAAAGGGGTCGATCACGGCTCACGCCGTCACCCCCTGCCAACCCAACAGTTGACGCCGCACCCGTTCTGGGGCTGAATTGAAGCCATACAGACACCCGGCGAGAAACTCGCTCGCTATCACACTCGCGCGCAATCAGTGGAGGTCACCCATGGCAAGCAGCGATTTCGTTTTCCTCGACGATCGGTTCAAACCCTGCGTCAAGGCCTCGGCCAGCGTGGAGAAACTCTACGAAGGCTGCCGCTGGGCCGAAGGCCCCGCCTGGTTCCCGATGATGCGCTCCCTCATCTGGAGCGACATCCCCAACGACCGCATGATGCGCTGGGATGAAACCACTGGCGTCACCGGCGTCTTCCGTCAACCCGCCGGCAACAGCAATGGCAACACCGTCGACCGCCAGGGCCGCCTCGTCTCCTGCGAACACGGTAACCGCCGCGTCACCCGCACCGAGCACGACGGCTCCATCACCGTCCTCGCCGACAGCTACAACGGTAAGCCCCTCAACAGCCCCAACGATGTCGTCGTCAAGTCCGACGGCTCGATCTGGTTCACCGATCCCCCCTACGGCATCGAATCGGTCTACGAAGGCAACCTCGGCGACCAGGAGATCGGCGGCAATTACGTCTACCGCATCGACCCCGATTCCGGCGATGTCGAAATCGTCGCCGACGACTTCGACCGCCCCAACGGCCTCGCCTTCTCACCCGACGAATCTCGCCTCGTCATTTCCGACACCGGCGGCGCCGAAACCCGGCACCTCCGCGGCTTCGAGGTCAACGACAACGGAACCCTCTCCGGTGGCGAAGTCCTCGCCAAATGCACCGTCGGCGGCTTCGACGGCTTCCGCTTCGACACCGAGGGCCGCATCTGGTCCAGCGCCGGCGATGGCGTCCACTGCATCCACCCCGATGGCACCCTCATCGGCAAGGTCCTCGTCCCGGAAGGTGTCGCCAACGTCGAGTTCGGCGGCGCCAAGCGAAACCGCCTCTTCATCTGCGGCACCTCCTCGCTCTACTCGATCATGCTGCCGGTCCAGGGCGACAAGCGCTTCTAACGTCCTGTCAGGCTCAGCCTTCCGCCCGGCGGGAATACTCACTGGAGAACACGATGCCTGGTCCACTGCTGGTGGTCGATGTCCAACTGGGGTTCATCAACGAGTTCACCGAGCATCTTCCGGCCCGTATCGTGACCCTCATCGAACGGCACGAGCACGACCCCATCCTCTTCACCCGGTTCGTCAACATCGAAGGCAGTCCATTCCGCCGCATGCTCGACTGGGACGGCTGCTCCGAACCGCCCGAAACCGAACTAGCTCCGGAAATCCGTAAGTACGCACCCGAGGAACGCATCTATTCGAAACCAGGCTACGCCGGCCTGCCTCCCAACCTTATCGAATACCTGCTGGATAACAGGGTTGACGAGGTCGCCGTCGCCGGCATCGACACCGACATGTGCGTCCTGAAGGTCGCCATGGACCTCTTCGACCGCAATATCCGCCCCATCATCTACTCCGACTGCTGCGCCAGCACGTCCGGCCTCCAGTCACATCTGGCCGGCCTTGCCGTCCTCGCCCGCAATGTCGGCGCCAACCACTTGCGAGATGCCGGCCTGGGCGGCGGCTACCTCGCCGCTCCATGATCGAGACTTCGTCGGCAACACGGAAAGCGGCGAGAGCGTGACTTCGCCCCCGCCGCTTTCCGAAGAATGAACATTCCACGCAACAGACGAGATGCTTACGACTCATCCCCCTCGACCGGGCGAACAAACGTCCCCGCCCCATACAGGTCGAGGTTCTCCACCACCACCTGCGAAGCCACGCCATCGCCACCCAGCGTGAACGTGACCGCGCTCGTGATCATCCCGTTCTCACCCGGCGGCATGTAGGTGAACACGTCACGCGTGTAGTGCGTGAGTGGGAAGGTCATCCCCGCCGGTCCAACCTGGATCGACAGGCCATCGCCCTCTTCAAGCACCTGCAGCGGCCCGAAGAAGTCGTTGGCATACTCACCCGTGTACGCGCCAGCCTCCGAAGCCTCTTCCACCGCCGCGGGGGCCTCGGCCACATCGTCTCCATACTCGGGTGCCGCCGAAGCCTTGATGATTGGACCGATGATGCCCAGGTAGTCGGCGTTGATGGCACCGTGGCGATACAGATCGAGGAACCCAAGGGCAATCGCCTCGGCGGCGCCCTCGGGCGCGGCATTCGTCAACACCGTGATCCCCAGGCCCTCCGCGGGCAACAGGAACACGCACGTCGCCGCGCCCAACGCGAACGCGCCCGAATGGCTGACCGTAATGCCGTTCTGGTCGTAACGCACGTTCCAGCCAAGGCCATAGAAACCAGCCATCTCGGTGGAAGGGTGGTCCGGGTGATTGCTGATGGCGTGGGGCAGGTGCGTCTCCTCAAGCCCCGGCGAGGCGACCACCTCCACCCCGTCGAACACCCCGTTCGCCAGTTGAAGCCGCATCCACTGGCTCATGTCGTTCGCCGAGGAACTCGCCCCACCGGCCGGGGACTGCGCGTCTGGCTGCCGATCCTCTCCATGAATCCACTGACCATCCACATTCATATGGCCCGCGGCGCGGTTGTCCATCGCCATGAACTCCGCGTTTACCGAGGTCGTCCGCGTCATGCCCAGCGGCTCGTACAGGCGCGTCCGGGATGTCTCCTCCCAGGTCGAACCGGTTGAGCGCGCCGCCGCATCGGCGGCGGCCGTCAGGCCGAAGTTGGTGTAGGCATACGAGTCGCGGAAGGCGCCTTCCGGCTCCAGGTAGCGAAGGTTGTGAAGCACCAGTTCCCGGTCGCCACCAAGGTCCTCGAGCAGGTCTCCCGCGTGATCGGCAAGCCCGCTCCGATGACTGAACAGGTCCGCCAGCGTCACGTTCGCCGTCACCCACGGACCGCTCAGCGCGAAAGACGGATCGATCTCGGCCACCTTCGTGCTCCACGAAACGTGGCCATCGCCCACCAAGGCCGCCACCACCGTGGAAGCCAGGCACTTCGACACCGAGGCGATCTGGAACACCGTATCGGCGTCCACGGCGCCCTCCACGCCTGCTTCACGCACGCCGTATCCGGCGGCGAAGACGGGTACATCGTCATGGACCACGGCCACGGCCACACCTGGTATACCCGTCCGGCTCATGATCTCGTCAACGATTCCCGGCAGCCCAGCCAGGGCAACGTCGATGCCTCCAGCCTCCGCGACAGGTGAAGCGTCCTGCGCGGGTGCCCCTATTGGCGCGGCAACCAGCGCCGCCATCGAAGCAGCCGTTCCCGTGGTGATCGCCTGCCGCCGCGAAAGGCGGAGCTGACGCATCGATTCAGTTGTAGACATGGTGTGCGTTCCTTTATGGAAGCCAGTTCATATGCGGCGGCACGGTAGGTTGGACACCGAACGCGGGAGCATGCCGTTCTACTCGAAGCGCTGGAGTTCCACATCCATTCTGTCAGAAAAATCCGAAAATGGATCATTCGTCCGGTACGAACATTCCTGGCCAGGCCACCACCGCACGCATCACCCGGCATCCTCGCTCAACACATCGGCGGCGAACTGGATAAACCCCGTCACCTCATCCGGGGTCGCCAGTTCATCGCCGTGCGACCACGCTTCGGCTCGCTCAACCAGCGACGCCCACGGCTCACCGTACTCACGCTTCACCCAGGCCGCCGCCACCCGCTTCGAAGTCACCTGGTCGTGTTCGGCCCGGTGCAGGATCCGGCAGATCGTCAGCACCGTGTATGCCTGCTGATGAGGATCCTCGTAAAGCTCCGTGTCATCGACAGTCGGCAACCGTTCATCGAACAGATCCCGCGCCGACGCCGCCCGCACATCGGCAATGTCCACATCAGGGAAGATGTCCGCCGGCTCCGGCCCGATCAGCGCCACGCCACGCTCCCGCAGCACGTACAGGTTCAGCAACCATTCGTTCCCGTAGGGAGGATCAGGGTCCCAGAACGCCCCCTGGTTCACGTAGGGACGCCCTTGCTTGGGCGGGTCGATTTGCTTGAGCATCTCCTGCGTCACATAGGTTCCCTCGATCCGCTCCCTCCACATTGGGAAGCGGATCCCCACCTCGTCATGAAGCGCGCGCAGGGCCTCCCGCTCACGCGCGTCGATCTCCCTGCGCATCGCCACCAGGTAGTCGATATCGCTACTCCCACGGTCAAAACCACCATAGGTCAACGAGCCCGTGAGGTAGAACCCAACCAGGTTCTCGCCAAGCGCCGTCACGATGCCGTCACTCAGCATGCCCAGCACCTCGTCGACATCGGCATGACCAGTTGCTGCCCGCATTTGAACCACTGTCCTCCGCGCTGATGCTATCGTAGGCTCCGATCATGCCACAGGTTGTCCCAATCCTCGCGAAGGATCAGGTCATGGAGAAGCAACCGTTCGACATCGACCGAGCCATGCGCCAGATCGACACCGCCGTCGCGCCATTCGCGAAGGCGGCCATGTTCGAACTCGCCGAAACTGGCTACGATACCGTCTTCGAGCAACTCGTCGCCTGCCTGCTCTCGGTCCGCACCCGTGACGAGGTCTCCATCAAGACCGCCCCGCGCCTCTTCGCCGTCGCCCGCTCGCCCCAGGACCTCGCCACCCTTCCAATCCCGAAAATCGCCAGCCTCATCGCGGACAGCACATTCGCCCCACGCAAAGCCGAGCAGATCGCCGCCATCGCCCAGCGCACCGTCGAGGAGTTCGATGGCGAACTGCCCTGCGACGCCGAAGTGCTCCAATCGTTCAACGGTATCGGGCCCAAATGCGCCAACCTAGCCCTCGGAGTCGCCTGCGGAGTGCCGGTCATCAGCGTCGACATCCACGTCCATCGGGTCACCAACCGCTGGGGATACGTCCAGGCGAACACGCCTGAGAAAACGATGCTCGCCCTCGAACAGGTCCTCCCGGAGAAGTACTGGATCGAGATCAACCGCCTGCTCGTCCCCTTCGGGAAGCACATTTGTACCGGCGATCGGCCCAGATGCTCCACCTGCCCCGTCCGCGACATGTGCCAGCAGATTGGAGTCACGAGCCACCGATGACCCCGCTCGGTCTCGCCGGGTTGCGACGCCCAGCACCGTGAATGACAATGCCCCAGCCGCGTCACCATCGCGTGCGCCCGACCCAGTCCACCAGGGAGCGACTTCAGTCTCATGACCAACCCGGAATCCACCCCACGAATCGGCATCATCGGCGTTGGCGTCATCGGACAAACGCACATCGCTACCTGGACCGCCATTGGCGTCCCGCCCGTCGCCTTCGCCGATGCCAATCCCGCCGCTGTGGAAGCAACCGTCGAGAAGTCCGGCGGCCGTGGATTCGCGAGCGCCCTGGACCTGATCGCCAGCGGCGAGGTCGACATCGTCAGCGTCTGCACCCCGCCCGCCTTCCACCGCGAAATCGTGGTCGCCGCCCTCGAAGCCAACATCGCCGTCCTCTGCGAGAAACCCCTGGCCCACAACCTCGCCGATGCCGAGGCCATCGCCGGAGTCGCCAATCGCACCGGAACCCTCCTCACCGTCGGTTTCTGCCACCGGTTCCAGCCGCATCTCCAGTACATCAAGGCGCTCATCGATGACGGCAAACTCGGCACCGTCATGAGCTATCGCAACCGCTTCGCCGGGCACAAGAAGGACGCCGAGAAGACCTGGTTCACCAATCCGGCCATCGCCGGAGGCGGCGTCCTCGCCGACACCAGCATTCACTCCATCGACACTTTCCGCTACCTGGTCGGCGACCCGGTTCGCGTCCATGCCTTCACCAGCACCCAGGAAACGGAACTGGGCCCTCGCCTCGAGGTCGACGACACGGCGGCGATGATCCTCCAGACCGCCGGAGGCACGATCGGCGTCATCGAATCGAGCTGGCGCACACCCGCGGGCGAATGGTCCTTCGCCGTCCACGGCACCGCCGGTACCGCCCTCTTCGACTACAAGACCATGAAACTCCAAGTGGTCGATGCCACCAACCAGCCACGCGATATCGAGATCGAGGACGGCGACCGCTTCCAGCGCGAGTTCGCTCACTTCCTCGACTGCTGGCGAACGGGTGCCACTCCACGTGTCACCGTCGCCGACGGCCTCGCCGCCAACCGCATCCTCGACGCCGCCTATCGC
>CAZUPA010000075.1:0-7145 GCA_964622205.1 uncultured Sphaerobacteraceae bacterium | reverse complement strand
TGTCACCGTCGCCGACGGCCTCGCCGCCAACCGCATCCTCGACGCCGCCTATCGCAGCGACCGGGAGTCCGCCAAATGAGCGAAAGAAGCCGCGAACTGGTGATCCGTGTCGTCGCGATGCCAGCGGATACCAACCCATCCGGAGACATGTTCGGCGGCTGGCTCGTCAGCCAGCTCGACCTCGCCGCCTGGGTGAAAGCCCGGAAGCTCACCTCCCACCGGCTGGTGACGGTCGCCATCGACAACATCGTCTTCCACCGGCCAGTCTTCGTCGGCGACTGCCTGCTCTGCCACGCCTCGGTAGAACGGGTCGGGAACACCAGCATCACCATCCATGTCGACGCCCAGGTCGAACGCGTCGGCTCGCTGGAAGTCGAACAGGTCACCGAGGGGCGGTTCGTCTATGTGGCCATCGGCGACGACTACCAGCCCGTGCCGATCGAAACCCGCCCCCCGGACGATGCCTGAATGCTACCCTTCCTCGCCAGTCACCGTGACGGTCACCGATTCGCTCGCATCCACCGTGCACTCGAACTCGTACACGCCCGGGTTGTCGAACCTGGCCGTGTAGGTCTGCCCAGGCCCGATCACCCACGGCCCGGCCCTGTTCGCCACCGTGTCGTCGTTCCGCACCGTGATGCGCGCCACATCGCCGGGCCCGAACTGGATATCGGTCGGTATCTCGATCGCCGAATCGATCGTCGGCACGGCCACCAGGTCCGACGCCTTGGCCGGTATCACGAACAGCAATCCGGGATCGTCATCGCTGCCCGCCCGGTTCGTCGCGATCGCGATCGCCCCGACGAACACCACCACGACCGCTAGCGACAGCAGCAGTGAACTCCGCCGTTGGAGGAGACCACGCCTCTGGGGTGGAGTGGGAACCACCTGTTGGTCCGCTTTGGCCATGTCATCACCTCCAAATCTCACATCAATGTACCAGCAGTGCTGGTCCAGGCGGTCAACCTTGTCAACGCGCCCGAAATCATCAGGATCCCAATCGCGATGATCAGCACCGCGCTGATTCGCTCCAGGCGCGGCAGCCATGGGCCGAACCCCTTGCGATGGCGCATGAAGCGGTCGATCAGCACCGTTCCGAGCAGGAACGGCACAGCCAGCCCCAGCGAATAGATCGTCAGCAGCAGCACCCCCTGCCCCATCGAGGCCGTGGCGGCCGCCAGGGTGAGGATGCTGGCCAGGGCAGGGCCGATACAGGGCGTCCATCCCGCGCCGAACGCCATCCCGATCGCGAACGTCCCGATCGGCCGGGCCGGTTTTCCGGTCTGCCCGAACGAGGGCCGAACGATCCGGTCGAGCGCCGCGATCCTGAACACCCCGAGCATGTGCAGGCCCATCACCAGCAGCAGCCCCCCGCCGATCCGCGCGATCCAGTCACGGTAGTCGTGCAGCAATCCACCAATCGCCGACGCTGACGCGCCCATGGCGATGAACACGACGCTGAACCCGCCCACGAACAGCAGGCCATTGCGCAAAGCGATCCTTCGCGTCTTCTGGCGCTGGTCGGCCTGTTGACGGCTCATGTCGTCGGCGCTCACGCCGGTGATGTAGGCCGCATACGTCGGGATCAGCGGGAACACACAGGGAGACAGCACGCTCAGCAGCCCCGCGGCGAATGCCGCTAGCAACCCAACGGTCGCCACCGTCGGAATCGCATCGCTGTCAACCGCGCCACTGCTGGCGAGCGCCGACTCGATCAGGCTCCTGTTCTCGACGCTGCCCGCTTCCAGCTCGCCCTTCCACTGGTATGCGATGTTCCCGGCCCGGTCGATCAGGATCGTCTCCGGAACGCCGGAAGTCCGGAACGCCTTCTGGAAGTTCCCTGGCTCGTCCCGCACGAGGGTGAAATCCACCCCCAGGTCGCTGGCGAACGCCGCGATTCGCTCGTTGGAGCCGCCGATGTCGAGGCTCACCCCGATCACGTGAAACCCCTCTTCGCCGTACTCGTCCGCAAGCGCCTGGAGTTCGGGCATCTCACGCTTGCATGGTTCGCACCAGGTCGCCCAGATGTTGACCAGCACCACCTCTCCCCGCAGGTCACGCAGGGAGAGGTCGCCCGATCCGTCGAGCAATGGCGCGGAAAGGTCGGGCGCTTCCCCGGCGCTCGCCGGCGCCCAGGTCAGGGCGCCAGCGAGCAACGCAAGCAGGACGACGAGGACAATCCCGCCTCGAAACGGTCCAATCGAATGGTCACATTTGCGGCGTTGCATCTGGAGTGCCTTCCGCCGTCGCGCTGGTCAGCATCGGCGCCGGTCGCGACCACACACCCTCGATCACGAGGTCGCCAGCCGTCCAGGTCTCGCCATCTTCGGGCAGCTTGGTGGCGATTTCCGCCGTCACCGACACGTCGCCGGCATTCTCGAAGGTCAGCGTGATCTCGAATGTCTCACCCGGCATCAGGGAGTAGTTGAGACCGATCAGCATCACATGCAGGCCCATCGGCTCCAGCACCATCGATTCGCCGGCCGGTATCTCCAACCCGTCTTCGAGGTGCACCATCGACATTACCTCGTCCTCAATCACCATGTCGTGGATTTCCACCACCATCGCCGCGTCCGACGATGCACCGATCAGCCGGTCGGCTTCATCGCCGTTGTTGATGATCGTCAGGTACGCCGCGCCAGTGCCTGTATCGGCGGCGCCATGCCCGGCCATCGGGCTAGCCTCCGGGGTAGCCCCACTGACGTCATGCGCCGTCGCCAACCGCCCCACCGAAACCAGGCTCGCCACGAACAGGACAACCGCGAAAATCCAGAGTACTCGCTTGCGTGTCATGAAATTGCTCCTTTGGCTCCCGTGCCACATCAGGCAACGGGATCAATCGTTCAGCAGGTGCTCGATGTCCTCGGTGATGTTCTCGACCTCGGTGCCGTAGGCCCACGTCAACGCCAGGTTGCCTTCCTGGTCGATCGCGAACAACGACGTGGTGTGGTCCACCAGGTAGCCGCTGACGCTGTCCGACTCCTGCCGCGCGTACATGATGTTGTAGTCGCGCGCCACTTGCCGCGTCTGCTCCTCGGTGCCTCGCAACGCGTGGTAGTCGGGTCCGAAGAACTCCATGTATTCAAGCAGCCGCGCCTCGGTATCCCGCTCGGGGTCGACCGAGACGAACACCACTTCGACATCCCCGGCATCCTCACCGAGCTCCTGCTCCACCCGCTGGATATCGAGCAGCGTTGTCGGGCAGAAATCGGGGCACCACGTATAGCCGAAGTACAGCAGGACCACCTTCTCCTCCAGGCTATCCAGGGAGAACGCGTTGCCATGCTGGTCGGTCAAATCGATTGGCGCCGCTTCATTGGGTGGATCGAAGGTTCCACCGAAATACTCGTAGTCATCTTCCCCGAAGACGCTGGTGCAACCTGAAAGCACTACCATCGACAGGATGAGCATCGTGAACGTCGCCAACGGCGACGTCCTGGGACGAAGAACGCTCAATGGGAAAATCTCCAATTGTGAGTGGACTGGGCCAACTGCGCGGCCCGCAAGGCTTGCCAGGGTCAGGAAGCCTTTGGGGGAGGTGCGGGCACGCTCGACACGTACCCGGCATGCATGGTGGAAACCGCCAGGTCGGGACGACCACTGGTCGTGTCCATCACGAGGTGAGGAGAATCGTCAGCCTTCGGCAACACATCGACGGTGATCACCGTCTGCGAGGTCGTCCGCGATTGAATCTTGTCGACATGCTCCTCGCACGTCGCGCAGGGTTCCGCGAGCATCTCGGTCTGGTGAAGCAGGTAGTGACCGGGCCGCGTGAAGGTCTGGGTGACCGGCCTCTGCTCGGTGACCGTGCGCGTGTCTTCGCTGGTCACGTCCATTCCCACCGCCACGCGAGGACAGTCCGGCAACGCCAGGACGGCCAGCAGCACGACAAGCAATGGCGCGGCGGAACCGATTGCCCTGTCCCGCCACTGCCTGAATATCATCCTCGGACCCTGCATGAAATGTCGCCCCGATGGTAGGGAATGCACCGCGCCGTGCCTCCACGTGATGGCTCGATTCTACCAGCGAACACGCGGGGAACCCGGGCACGCACACCCAACCTTGATTCAACGCTCCGCCCCGCCAATACCAACGGCTGGACGAACCCAATTGACCCCAAACCCTGTATACGGTCGCGTGATTCGCGGATGAAGGGTACTATCGCGGTTCATACAACGAACCGCACGTCAGGATTGAGTCGAGGGGGAAACGGTGAGTGTGAAGCTGGTGCATGTGGGCCTTGGCGGATGGGGCGGCGACTGGGAAATGAACGCGATTCCCCGTGTCTCCGAAATCGAGCGCGTTGCCTGGGTCGATGCCCACGAGCCAACCCTGGAAACAGCGAAGAAGAAGCTGGACCTGCCAGACGACAGGTGCTTCACCTCCATCGAGGACGCGTTCTCCGCCGTCGAGGCCGACGCACTGCTGATCACAGCCCCCCAGCAGGCTCACATCCCGCTCGCCATCCAGGCGATGGAAGCCGGCAAACACGTCCTCGTCGAGAAGCCGCTGGCCGTATCGGTGGAGGAAGCCCGCCGCGGCATCGAAGCCTCCGATCGCACCGGCAAGGTCCTCATGGTGAGCCAGCAATACCGGAACTATCCCGCGGTACGCAAGGCCGCCCAACTCGTGTCCGACAGGCACTACGGTCGGCTTGGAACCATTAACGTCGACTTCCGGAAATGGGCGAACAGCGCCCCACGAGACGGGCACAAGCATTACTTCATCCAGCACCCCCTCATCTACGACATGTCGATCCACCACTTCGACCTGATGCGGCTGATCATTGGCGAGGACGCCGTTCGCGTATATGCCAAGCCGACCGATCCCGCCTGGAGCAAATTCGAGCAGGAGGGCGCCGCCGCCATCACCATCGAGTTCGAGGGCGGCGCCATCGTCTCCTATCGCGGAAGCTGGATCAGTCCGGGCCGTCCCACCAATTGGGCCGGCGAATGGAACCTCGAGTGTGAGAAGGGCAACATCTACTTCACCAGCAGGGCCGGCGGCGAGATCGGCGTCGGCGGCGACGAAGTGCGGGTGACTCCCACCGGCAAGGACGAAGAGAAGGTTCGCCTTGTCCAGCCCCGCTTTTGGGGACGTTCCGCCGGCCTCGTCCGCTTCGCCGAGGCCATCGCCAGCAACTCCGAGCCTGAAACATCCGCCCGCAACAACCTTGGCAGCCTCGCGCTGATGGAAGCCGCCGGACGGGCTTCGCTCTCTGGCAAGGTCGAGGATGTCGAGAAGACCTCCTGATCCCAAGAGGCACGCCGATGTTCAACCACGCGCCCAAAGGATACGACTGCCCATTCTGCCGCCTGGCTCGCGGAGAGGACACCTCTCTGTCGAGCCAGGCCGACCTGGTCTACCGCGATTCGCGGGTGATCGCGCTCGTATCGATCGACTGGTGGCCGAACAATCCAGGCCACGTACTGGTTGTACCGGCCGGTCATTTCGAGAACGTATTCGAGCTGCCGCCTGAACTCGGAACACCACTCCAAACCGTGATCCGGAATGTCTCATTGGCGATGAAGGACGTCTACGGCTGCACCGGTATTTCCATCCGGCAAAATAACGAGCCAGATGGCGCGCAGGATGTCTGGCATCACCACACGCATGTCATTCCACGCTTCCCGGCGGACAACATGCACAGGTGCCGGCTGGTCCCAAACTCGCCCGAGGACCGGAAACCCTATGTCAAACTGTGGCGCGAACGACTCGGCTGGCGGGAACTTCTCGATATGAAGTAACGGCTGCCATTGATTGGGACCCGATCTCGGGTTGAGTGCGATCCTCCGGTGCGGCCGTCTCCGTCGCCACTGATGACCGCATTGGAGGATCGTCGAATGGCGGTAGACCAACCCAGCATCCTGCTCATCACCAGCGACCAGCAGCACTGGTACACGCTCGGCCGGGACAACCCGCGCATCCAAACGCCCAACCTCGACCGCCTCGCCGGAGAGGGCGTCCAGTTCGATCGCGCCTACTGTCCCAATCCGGTCTGCTCGCCATCGCGTTCGTCGATCATCACCGGTCAGTACCCGTCCAGCCACGGTTGCTGGACCATTGGCGTGAAGCTGGCGGAGGACGTTCCCACGGTCGGCGATGCCCTGCACAAGGCCGGCTACGCCACCACCCTGATTGGCAAGGCCCACTTCCAGCCACTCGGATCCACCCCGGACCAGGAATCGCTGGAAACACCAACCAGGATTCGCGACCTCGATTTCTGGCGAGACTTCAACGGACCCTGGTACGGCTTCCAGAACGTCGAAATCGGCCGCATGCACGGCGACGAGTACCTGGCTGGGCAGCACTACGCGCTGTGGATGGAAGACCAGGGTTTCATGGAATGGCGCGACTACTTCATGCCGCTGCCGGGCGAGCCGGAGCGCCCCACCCGGCGCGGCTCGTGGGACCTGCCGGCCGGGTTCCAATACACCACCTGGACAGCGGACCGCACGATCGCCGCCATCGAGCGCGATGTCGCGGCCGGAACGCCATTCTTCACCTGGTCGTCGTTCCACGATCCGCACCCGCCCTACGTCGTACCCGAACCATGGGCGTCGATGTACGACCCGGCCGAAATGGAGCCAGGAACGCTCACCGTCGATGAATTGCAGCTGATGTCGATGGCGCACCAACTCACCCAGGAAGCCGATCCCGAATTCTCGGCCTGGGCCGAGTCTGGCTTTGCGAATCACGGCTATCACAGCCACCTGGTCGACGAGGAACAACTTCGCAAGGACATGGCGATCTACCACGGCATGATCAGCTTCATGGACGCCGAAATCGGCCGGATCCTCGACCGGCTGGATGCGCTCTGCATCGCCGATTCCACCGTAGTCGTATTCACCACCGACCACGGCCACTTCCTCGGCCATCACGGTTTGACCGCCAAGGGCGCATTCCACTACGAGGATCTCATCCGTCTTCCGTTGATTGTCCGCGCGCCGGGGATGACCCAGCCGGGCTCGCGCAGCAGTGCCTTGCAAAGCCTGGTCGATCTCGCCCCGACCTTCCTCGACTACGCTGGCCAGCCCATCCCCGGCATGATGCAGGGAGTGTCCCAACGAGGCGTCTGGTCGGGCGGGCGGGCATCGGCCCGCGACTGGGCAATCGTCGAAAACCGCCACCAGCCCACACGGCTC
>CAZUPA010000074.1:11872-15159 GCA_964622205.1 uncultured Sphaerobacteraceae bacterium | reverse complement strand
GATGTCATCGGCCAACGCCTCGGGAATGCGCCACGGTAGTCCCCGGCGCCCGCTCATTGGCCGTCCCCCAGCCCGCTCAACACACGCCCGCGCAAACGCTTGTCGTCATGCATCGCTCCGCCCGGCATGACGGCGGTAGTTGACGGTTAGAGGGCGCTATACTGGCTCATCCACCGATCGGCAGTGCCAACCCGCTCGCGTCCGTTCGCAGCGACGTGATGTGCCAGCGTCCCAGGTTCGCGATCAGCAACTCGCTGCCCCGGAACGCGCAGTTTGTCGGATGGCACAGCGTGTGCGCCTCCGGATCGTCGAGGAACAACTCCAGCGCTCCATCCCGCAGCCGGAGAATCCGTGACGGCTCGTAGCAGGCGATGTAGAGATTGCCGTCGCCGTCGAACGCCAGGCCGTCCGGCAACACACCCGGCGTCTCCACCACCGTTTCCGGCGAGCCCGCGCTCCCATCCGCCTCGATTGGCACCCTGGTGATCCGCCGCCCGAAGGTCTCCGCCACGAGCAGCGATTGCCCGTCCGGCGCCAGGGCCATCCCGTTCGCGAACGTCAGGTCGTGGTCGTACCACAGCGTTCCTTCCCCGGTGTCGAGGTCGAACCGCCAGATCCCAGGCCCCGGTTCGGTTGGTTTATGGCTGTCGGAGACGTATAGCACGTTCCGCGCGGCATCCACCACCGGCCAGTTCGGAATCGAGATCGCCCGTTGGCCATCGCCTGACGCGAACCGCTGGAGATCATCCGTGTCCGGGTCGTAGCGAAACACGCAGCCGTGCTTCAGGTCGCAGGCGTACAGGCGGCCCCGCGTATCGAACGCGATCCCGAGGATGAACCCGCCCGTGCAGGCCACCTCCCGCAACTCGCTCCCATCTTCCGGCAGCCTGTACAGGTGCCCCAGTTCACCTCCGCACCACACCGCGCCATCGCCGGCCACCGCCACCGATTCCGGATGCAGCAGGCGTGGCTCCGTCACCGTGCCATCATGGAAAATACGCGCGTCCGTAATCGCATGCAGCGCGTTCATGGCCTGTTCTCCCTTTACGCTCGGCGCGGATCGAGTCCCGGCGTGGCCGCGTCATCCGGATCGGCCCAGCGGTCGTTCGGCACCAGCGAGAACCAGCCCGGGCGCCCCGGATCGCGGTCGTACGGATACCCGCCCAGCTCCTGGTACAGCTCCGCGTACTCGCGCACCTTCTCCCGGTCCAGCGTTACGCCCAGGCCCGGCGCGTCCGGCACGAGGATCGCGCCGTTCTCGTATCGCATCGGCCCACCGGCGATGATGTCGTCCGTCAGGTGATGGTAATGCGCGTCGGCCGTGAAGGTCAGGTTTGGCAACACCGCGCCCAGGTGCAGCATCGTCGCGAGCTGGATGCCCAGTTCGCCCGAGGAATGCACCGCGATTCCGACCTGGAACGTCTCGCACACCGCCGCCGCCTTGATGCACTGCCGGATACCGCCCCAGAAGGTCGTGTCCAGCAGCACCACGTCGATCGCCGGGTCCAGTACGTTCGCCGCCAGTTGCTCGAAATTCACCACCACGGTGTTCGTCGCGGTCGGGATCCTCACCATGGAGCGTACCCGCCGCATGCCGTTCAGACCCCACGCCGGGTCCTCGAAGTAGTCGTTGCGCAGGTCTTCGATGGCCTGCCCGAACGCGATCGCCTGCTCCACGCTCAGCGCCCCGTTCGGGTCGTACCGGAACGAATCGCCCGGCAGCGATTCGGCCAGCGCCCTGTACGCCTCGAGTTCGTAGTCGGGGTGGAACACTCCCCCCTTCAACTTGTGGGCCGTGAACCCCAGCCGCTCCTTGAGGTCCCTGGCGTGGGCCACCAGTTGCTCGTGGGTCCGTACCTCGCCTTCGCCCGTTTCCGGGTTGGCGTAGCGGTAGAAGAGATAGCTCGCGAACCCCACCGTGTCCCGCAGCTTACCGCCGAGCAGCGCGTGTACCGGCAACCCGGTTTGCTGGCCCATCAGGTCCAGGCAGGCGAATTCCAGCGCGGCGAGCAGTTGGGTCCGGTTGTTGTACAGGCTGGCCGTCGGGTTCGCGATCTTGAACCGCAACGCTTCCAGGTGGAAGGGATCGTGCCCGACCAGGTACGCCTTCAGCGCGCGAATCGCCTGCTCGGCGCTCTCGCCGCCGCCGCCCATTTCTCCCAGCCCGATCCGGCCGTCGTCGGTTTCAACTTCCACGATCGTCCGCACGAACCGGCCCCAGTGCGCCCCGTTCGAGTGCCGCAGGGGCGCTTCCAGGGGAATCGTCACCGTGGTCGGTCTGATATCGACGATCTTCATTGCCGGGTCTCCTTGAACGGTTGTTGATGGCGGTTCGAGCGACGTCTCCTGGCGGTACGTGGGAAGCCCATACACCGGCCAGCCTCTGTAATATCGCGGTACACGTTGGCCGGTTAGGGCTTCCGTACAACCGCGCCAAACCATGCGCCAGTACGGAAGTCCTAGGCAACCATCAGGGGTGATGCTACATGCGGGACCTGGTTGCCGTATGGGCTTCCCTCGGCTGTACGACGACGCTCAGAATGTCACCCGCACCGATTGCACGCCCTGAGCCGCCACTTCAACCGAAATCGCGTTCCCGTCGATCCCCACCGCACCGCGGTCCTCTTCCGCCAACGACGTCAGCGCCGCCGATTTGGGAGTGGCCGCCGCGAATCGTAACGTCGTGGTCCGCGTTTCCTGACTGTAGTTCTGCAGGCGCAGGACGATGCCGTCGCCGTCTTCCGCCGCCTTCATATGCACCACGTCCACCGGTCCGTCGTCGACCTCCAGGAACCGCCCTGTTGCCTCGCCGGTCCGGTCCAGGTCGCGCAGCGCGATCACCGGCGTGGCCTGCTCCCGGCCGAAGCGCGCCGCCGCAACGTCATCGCAGCCGCCCTCGTGCGTGGTCAGCCGGTAGCGCAGCGGAATCTCCCCGCCCTGGCTCGCCTTGAAGTTCACCATCCAGTGGTTGTTGAGCGCCCACGACATCACCGTCGGGCCGTCTGGAACCAAATCCTTCGCCCAGCGGCCAGTCGTGATCCCGCCGAGATGCACCAGGGGTGCGTCGAGCGGCGCGATGGTTACTCCCCGCTCGCCGTCGCTGACATCCACCCAGCGGTGGATGGGATACCAGTCGCGAACCGTGCCATTGAGCTGGTCCTGCTCGGGCGTGATCGCCAGGCCGTTGATGTCGGCCCGGAACTCTGGCGTCCCGAGGTTGAACGGGAATGCCACGAACACCGCTTCCACATCGGTGACGTGCTCCTTGTCGAGCAACCAGTCGACTT
>CAZUPA010000074.1:0-11772 GCA_964622205.1 uncultured Sphaerobacteraceae bacterium | reverse complement strand
ACGAACACCGCTTCCACATCGGTGACGTGCTCCTTGTCGAGCAACCAGTCGACTTCGAGCGCCCTGATTCCCGTTTGCAGCCGGTACGTGCATCGCGCCTTCCTCACGCCGCGCGCAACGATCTCCACTGAAATCGACACCGCGCCCTGCTCGATGACCGGCGCTTCGACCGTCACTTTGGACGCCGTCTCTCGCCGGAATGGCGTATCCATGATCCGGACGCCGAAGTCCTCGGCCGAGAAATCCCCGATGAACAGCGCGTTTCGCTGGTCAGGGCTGTCCACCCACTCGTACACATACTGGCCGGGGCCATACCCCTCGTACGAGCCCGCGTAGTCGTGCCCGGTCTCCAGGTCGACCCACTCCGCGATCGCGCCAGTCGCCTTATCGATCCGCACCTGGTAGGCGCTGTTCTCGATCGTGTTCCCGTCCGCCTTCAGGTCGGCGTCGCTGGGGGCGTTCGCCACCGGCAGGAAGGCGTAGCCGAAGCCCGGCACCTCGCCCGCGATGCACTTCAGCGGCAGTTCCGGCCGCGCCCCGCCCCACGACACACCGCGCGAGAAGAAGCAGTCCAGCACGCCCGCTGGCGCCGCCCCGCCCCGCAGTTCCGGCTCCTCCACGATCACGTCTCGCGCCCAGGGCAGCGTGTTGATCACCAGCACGTCCCGGTCGTGCGGGGGAGGGTAGGCCGCCGCCGGATCGAGGTCGCCCAGGTTGAACATTCCCTCCCGGCCCGGCGTCGAAACGGTGTGTGCCAGTGCGTTCGCGCCCCTGGCCACCATGTCGTGGGCCTCGCTCGACGCGGTGTAGGCGAACGACGCCTTCCGGTTCCACTGCGCCTTCACCCACCGGTCCTGTGGCCGCTCGATGCTGGCGAACGCCCCCCAGGTGTGCTCGTCGTACAGCGTGGTCTGCTCGAAGACGTGGTCCGCGTGAGCGGCGGACCATAGCCGGCTGCCCGTCGCCGCCGACCACGCGCCCAGCATCTCGCCGGAGGCCAGCAACTCGTGCGTCGCCCGGTTCATTCCGGTCTCGTAGGCGCTGGAGCCGACGCCATCCGACCACCAGTCGAGCCAGTCGCCCCGCCAGGTCGGAAGCTGGTCGCCGTACCGTTCTCCCAGCATCTTGCCGAACTTCGCTGGGGTCGTGAACTCGATCCGCGGCGACCGCCCTTCCTCGTTCCACCGCTTCACGAATTCCGGCATCCGTGGATCGGGCGCGCCATTGTCCACCCGGATCGGGTGTGTCGACTGGCAATACATGAAGTCGAACGGGTAGGCGTCGTCCCGCTCCAGTTTCTCCACTTCCCGGCCCAGCGATTCCTCCGCGAACCGCCAGTCGCCCAGCCGCGCGATACTCCGCCCCCACAGGTAGTGGAAGCCGTTCCAGGTGAGCAGCTTCTTTCCGCGCGGGCTCTCCCACCAGAACCCGGTCGGCATCGGCTTCGGCACCCCGCCCCGGAACGGGTTCACCGACATCGTCAGGAAGTCGATCCCCATCTCCGGCAGCAGGTCGGCGAACAACCAACTGATCCCGTTGACGTCGCTCTGCATCGCCGCCGATATCTTGACGCCGTACCGGTCTCGCAGTCGCCGTACGGGGTACAGCGACCGCAGCATCTGCTCCGTGGACACCAGCGGCGTCAGGTTGTACTGCATCCCCGCCACATCCAGCGAGCCTTGCGCGTTCCACCTCCGGAACCGTTCGCGTTGCTCGTCGCTCGCTTCCCGCAGGTACCGCTCGGTCATCCCGGTCACTTCGCAGGTCCACTGGTACCGCGCTTCGTCCGGCAGGCCGGCGGTGGCCTCGAACAGGTCCAGCGCCTGATCGATGAACTCCCGGTGCTGGCGGAAACACAGGTCCTGGTAGTCGGTGAACCCGATGTCCGTGTGACTGTGGTTGACCACGTATAGCGTCTTGATCTTGCCCATCTGAGACCGGTTCTCCTTGATTCCCATCGTCCGCTCCGGATTACTTCGCCGTCACGCTGAGTCCTCGCACGAACACGCCTTGCACCGAGAAGAAGAGGATGAACGTCGGAATCGATACGACGAGCGCTCCGGCCAGCACCACCGGGATGCTCGCCGATGCGTACTGCCCCTGAAGCCCCGCCAGCGCCGTCATGATCGGGCGGATTTCCGGGCTGCGGGAAAGCGTTAGCCCGAACAGCAGGTCGTTCCAGATCCACGTGAATTGCAGGATGAACACCGTCGCGAACGCATTCAGCGAGAGCGGCGCGAAGATTTGCACGAACACCCGCAACGGTCCCGCGCCATCCAGCCGCGCCGCCTCGGTGATATCCACCGGTATCGACACGAAGTGGTTGCGGATCACGAAGATCGCGAACGGGATCGCGATGGCGACATAAAACAGGAGTAGACCGTATCGTGTGTCGTACAGGTTCTGGTTCACATACATGCTGTAGAGCGGCGCCAGGTACATCTGGAACGGAAACACCGTTCCCGCGTACAGCACCATGAACCACAGGAAACCGTGGCGAATCTTCAGCCCCACGATCGCGTACGCCGCGAGCGCCGCCAGCAACACGCCGATCACCCCACCGGCCGTCGCGTACAGCAACGTGCTGCCCACGCTCACGCCCAGATCGGCCGAGGTCCACGCATCCCGGATGTTGCTCCACAGGGAGAAGTCGCCCGGAAGCGCGTACGCCTCCTTGTTCCGGTACTCCTGGGGCGATACCGTCGCGTTGATCAGGATGAAGTAGAGGGGGATGATCCAGATCGCCCCCAGCACGAACAGGATCGCGTAGCGCAGGGGAGTCTTCATCTCACGTCCCCCTCAGGGTGCGGCTGAGATAGATCCACGACACCGCCAGCACGATCGCGCTCAACAGCACCGCGATCGCCGATCCGTACCCGTGCCGGAACAGCAGGAACGTCTCGCGGTACATCGTCACCGCCAGCGTCTCCGACGACCGGTAGGGCCCGCCTTGCGTCATCACCCAGATCACGTCGAACGTTTTCAGGCTGTTAACCAACGATATTCCCACCACCACGATCGTCATCGGGCGCAGCAATGGAAAGGTCATGTCCCGGAACAGACGCCAGCCTTCAGCGCCGTCCAGCCGCGCAGCCTCGATCGGGTCGTGCGGTATCACCTGCAAGCCGATCAGGAACAGCAGCACGCAGACGCCCACCGATTGCCACGTCGAGGCCACGATCATCGCCCACGTGTTCATGGGGGGCCGAAGCAGCCAGCTTTCAGTGAATCGTTCCAGCCCGATCGATTCCAGCGTGCTGTTGATCGCCCCGTTGCCGCGCAGCATGAACTCCCACATCACGCCGATCGCCGTTCCCGACAACGCGTACGGAATCAGGAACGGCAACCGGAACAGGGCCGACTTGTTGAGGTCCAGGCTCAGCACCGCCACCAGCAGGCCAATCCCCACCGGCAGCACGAGCGTCCCGATCACCCACAGCAACGTGTTCACCAGCGCATCGGTGAGGATCGGGTCGCTCGCCAGCCGCGTGTAGTTGTCCACCCCCACGAACGAGCCGCGGGTCGGCCCGTCCGAGTCCGTGAAGCTGAGCAGCACCGTTCTGCCGAACGGCCACAGCAGCAGCCCGCAAACCAGCGCCAGGGCAGGCGCCAGGAACAGGTACGGCGTCACCGCGCCAGGCCATTTGCTCCTGGTGGGAGTGCCTGCTGTTCCCGGATCCCGCGCCTGGGCGGTCATCGATCCCCCTCGAACATCGATCGTCCCCTAATGGACCGCGCGTTCAGCGACGACTAGCTTTCCCGGCGTGCCCACTCCTCTTCGGCGATCGCCTGGATCGACTCCAGCACGCTCATTCCCTCATCGGGGTTCAGCATGAATCGCGCCAATTCATCCACCGCGTTTTCCACGATCGCCGATGGCGACGCTTCCCAGTACCGTTGCAGGAGTTCGTAGTTCTGCTCGCCGACCGTCGTCACCAGCCCGTTGAGGACAGGGTTCTCCGACACCACGTTCGGGTTGAACGGCGCGTCGCCCAGCAGGGTGCTCCATCGCGTCTGGGCGTCCGGCTGCATCCACCACGCGGCCAGTTCCTTCGCCGCGTCGGTGTTCGCGCCCGCCGCCGGCAGCGCGATCGCTCCCGTTTCGATGATCATCACGTTACGGTCGAGGTCCGGGTTGACATTCGGCAGGATGAATACGTCGTAGTCCTCGCCCGCCACAAGTCCCTGGGCAATGAACTGCTGCTGGAACCACGTGCCCACCGGGATCATCGCCACCTCGCCGTTGGCGAACATGCCCGTGAAGTTGGCGTCCATCGTCAGGTCGAGGTCGGTGAAGTACTCGTTGTCGAACAGCACCTTCCAGTCCTCGATCGCCTTCACCGCCACATCGTCGGTGTAGCTCGCCCGGCCCTCACACAGTTCCACGTAGAAATCGGGGTCGTTGCGGATCAGGAACTCCTGGAACCAGATGAAGGCTGGCCACCGGCCATCCACCGTGGCGAACAGCGGCGTCACGCCCGCGCCCTTCAGTGTGTCGCAGGCGCCAAGGAACTCGTCCCACGTCGTGGGGACGCTGATGCCCTGCTCGTCGAAGACCTTCTTGTTGTAGAACGTTACCCAGTACGCCGCGTTCTGCGGGATGCCCACCTGTGTGTCATCGAAGGTGAAGCCCGCCGCCAGTGATTCGGGCACATCGCCCGCCGCGATCGCCGCGTCCCACACGTCGGTCATGTCCAGCAGCGCGCCGCTCTCGTACAGCCCCTCCAGCCGGTAGCCAGACCACCAGGTGAGCAGGTCCGGCGCATCGCTGCTCTGCAGTGAGGAGTTGATCACCTGCTGGTACGAGGTCGTGTCGCTGTAGGGCACCGGCTCGAACCCGATGTCGAGCTGCTCGGTCGCCAGGTCCGACATCTCCAGGAAAAAGTCCTGCCACGGATCCTTGTCGTGCAGGAAGGTGAGCTGGGTCGACTGGGCGAGCCCTCGTGACGCCCCGCCCCTGCCCGGGCTGGCGAACGCGGAGCCCCCGAGGCCCGGCATCAGGGGCACGGAAAGACCAAGCGCCCCACCGGCCTTCATGGCGGTGCGGCGGCTAAAGCGGGAATTCCGGCTGGTTCTGCGTGTCATGGGTGAATCTCCCCTGCGATGGATCCGCCCACACGTGAGCCGGACCCCATAGAACATACGACCCCTCGACCATGGACCCTGCCACGCCGCGTTCGCCCACTGGTTGCACGCAAACCCGGCACTTGTCACGACAGCGCATAAGTGACTAGATGACTAGAGATGTTGATGGTTGCCATTCTAGAATTTCCCCGCCTTCCATGTCAACGCCTCTCTTTCCCGTCATCATCTCGATCATGGATGCCCCTCCCCAAGAACGCCGCGGCCAGAGGGATCCGGGTTGGTATCGTGGCCTTGGCCGGCGTATGGGTTTCCCACGGGAAGCGGTACATGACCCGGCTCCGCCCCCGCCGATGAACCATCGCCCCGCTCATCCCCGAAATGGCACAATCGACGACAGACTCGCCATCCGATCCCACCCACGGAGATTTCCGCCGTGTCAGAAACCCAGCGCTTCTACGACGACCTCGCCGCCACCTACCACCTCAACTACCAGGACTGGCACGATGCCGTTCCCCGCCAGGGCCGTGTCCTCGATGCCCTCATTCGCGCCCACCTCCCCGGCGCCGAACCCCTCCGTATCCTCGACTGCTCCTGCGGAATCGGAACCCAGGCCATCGGGCTCGCCCTGCTCGGCCACCACGTCACCGGTAGCGACCTCAGCCCCGCCTCCGTCGACCGCGCCGGCCACGAAGCCGCCGCCTTCGACGTTGACGTTGACTTCGCCGTGGCCGATATGCGCCACCTGCCTCCGGCCATCCCGTCCGGCGTCGATGTCGCGATCTCGTGTGACAATTCCTTGCCGCACCTGCGAACGGACGCGGAACTCGACGTCGCGCTCGCCGGAATGGCGGGCCGGCTCCGGCCTGGCGGCCTTCTCGTGGCCGGCATTCGTGATTACGATAGCCTCACGCGTGATCGCCCCCGGTTTACGCCGCCGCGGGTCGTGGAACGCCCCGATGGCCGGTCGGTCCTGTTCCAGTTGTGGGATTGGGCCGAGAATGGGGCATCGTACGAGTTGACCATGTTTGTCATGAAGCAGGAGGGCGATGGCTGGCAAACTGATGTCCACCGGGTCACCTACCGGGCGCTGCTCCGCCACGAACTTGAATCGAGCGCGCGGAAGGCCGGGCTCACCGCCATCGAGTGGCACGAGCCCGCCGAAACCGGGCATCACCAGCCGCTCCTGACCGCCACCCTGCCGCCTTTGGAAGGAATTGCATGACCGCTTTCGACCCCGCCGCTCCCCTCAAGGGCATCACCGTCATCGACCTCACCCGCGTGATGACCGGCCCCTACGCCACCATGATGCTGGGCGATCTTGGCGCCGACATCATCAAGATCGAGCAGCCCGGCAAGGGCGACGACACCCGGCTCTGGGGACCACCCTTCGTTCAGGGCGAGGCGTCCTACTTCCTCACCGTCAATCGCAACAAGCGCTCCATCGCCCTCAATCTCAAGAGCGAGGGTGGCCGCGAGGTGCTCTGGAAGCTGATCGAATCCGCCGATGTCCTTGTCGAGAACTTCTCGCCCGGCACCATGGACCGCCTCGGCTTCGGCTTCGATGCCGTCCACGATCGCAACCCCTCGCTCATCTACGCCTCCATCTCCGGCTTCGGCCAGACCGGCCCTTCCCGCTCCCGCACCGCCTACGACCTGATCGTCCAGGGCATGAGCGGCATGATGAGCGTCACCGGCGAGGAAGGCGGGATGCCCACCAAACTCGGCATCCCCATCGCCGATATCGCCGCCGGCATGTTCTCGGCCTACGCCATCGCCGGCGCGCTGTATGGCCGCGAGCGGGACCCCGAACGCCTCGGACACAAGGTCGACACCTCCATGCTCGGTGGCCAGGTCGCCCTGCTCACCTACCAGGCGGGTATCTACTTCACCACCGGCCAGACCCCGGCCATGCTTGGCAACCGCCACCCGATCATCACCCCTTACGACACCTTCCCCACCGCCGATGGCTACGTGAACATCGCCGTCGGCAACGACGCCATCTGGGTCCGGTTCTGCAACGCGATGGGTCTCGAAGCCGAGCGCGACGATCCCCGCTTCCGCACCAACGCCGACCGCTGCGAGCACCGCGAAGTCCTCTACGTCATCCTCAACCAGATGTTCTCCCGCCACACCACGGAGGAGGTTGTCGCCATCCTCGACAAGGCCGCGGTTCCCTGCGGTCCCATCCACGATGTCGCCGAAGTCATCGCCGATCCCCAGCTCGAAGACCAGCATCTCGTCCGCACGGTTCCGCACTCCACGCTCGGTGAGGTTCAGGTCACCGGCATGCCCTACCACTTCGATGGCGCCGCGCCCGATATCCGCTATGGGCCGCCCATCCTCGGCGAGCACTCGGGTGAGATTCTCTCCAGCCTCGGATACTCGCCCGGAGAGATCGAGTCGCTGGTACAATCGGGCGCGGTTGAGACACCACCACAACCGGACTGAGAAACCACCACGCGGGATGGCGTTGGTCAGATACGAAGGATGTTGAATGAACCTGAATCTTCGCAATCCTGCTTCGTTGGGCCTGGATGCCAACGCCATCGAAGATGCCTGGCTCTCGCTCGCAACCGGCGCCGAACGCCGCGAATATGGCGGCGCGGTCGCGCTCGTGGCCGTCGGCGATGATGTCGTCCTCTATCGCGCCACGGGCTGGGCCGTCCGTGAGCCCGAATCCCAACGGTCGCCGATGGGCGTGGATGCCGTGTTCGACCTTGCCTCGCTCACCAAGGTCACCGCCACCACGCCGTCCATCCTCCGCCTGGTCGCCAGCGGCCAGATCGGCCTCGATCAGCCGGTTGGGGAAATCCTGGAAGAATTCGGCACGGACGGACAGAAGGCCGCCGTCACCGTCCGCGGCCTGCTCACCCATTCCGCCGGGTTCGTCGACTGGATTCCCGCCTTCCTCACCGGCGTTGGCGAGCAGCACTACATCGACAAGATCGCCGCTTCACAGCCAGCCTGGGAACCGTCCACCCGCGTCGTCTACAGCGATCCCAGCTTCATCACGCTCGGAGCCATCGTCCACCGCGTCACCGGCGAAACCGTTGATGTCTACGCCCGCCGCGAAATCTTCGAGCCGCTGGGGATGGTCGACACCATGTTCACGCCCCCGCGCTCGCTCCGTGGCCGGATCGTCGCCACGGAAACCGGCAACGACTTCGAGGCCGCCAAGGTCCCCGGCAAGCAGCCCGCGTCCGGCCCCTGGCGCGACTGCCCCATCCGCGGCGAGGTCCACGACGGAAACGCCTGGTACGGATTCAACGGCGTCGCCGGTCACGCCGGGCTGTTCGGAACCGCCCGCGATCTCTTCCGCTACGGCCGCATGTGGCTCAACGGCGGCGAACTCGATGGCGTTCGAATCCTTCCGGAAGACCTCGTCGCCGAGGCCATCGTCAACAACACCCGCTTCGATGACCCCACCGACTGCCGTGGCCTTGGCTGGCGCCTGCTCCCGCCTCAGGGCAGCCCGGAGCCCACGCCGGACTCCGGGCGCGGCATGAGCCAGCGCGCCTTCGGTCATACCGGCTTCACCGGCACGTCGCTGTGGATGGACCCGGAACGCGACCTGACCGTCGTCCTGCTCACCAATCGCGTCCATCCCACGGTGACGCAGGACTACCTGGAAACCCGCGCCCGGTTCAACGCCGCCATCGTCGATGCCGTCTCCGCCGGCGTCGCCTCCTGATGGGGCGGCTTTCGCCCAGCCAGGCCGCCGAATATCGCCAGCGGCGGCGATCCGCCGTTTGTATCGGCCTGATGTCGGGCACCTCGGTCGATGGAATCGATGTCGCCATCGTCCGCATCCATGGCCACGGCCCGGGAACCGCCCTCGACCTGCTCGCCTTCGACACCGTTCCCTACCCCGAGCCGGTCCGTCGCGAACTCCTCTCGCTCTATGAGGACCAGTCCAACGCCGTCGCCCGCCTCTGCTCGCTGAACGTCGTCATCGGCGAGCAGTTCGCCCGGGCGGCCCTCGCCGTCGCGGACAAGGCCGGCATCGACCTCGCCACGGTCGAGGTCATCGGCTCCCACGGCCAGACCGTCTGGCACCAGCCCGCCGCCGATTCCGCCCAGCCGCTCTCCACGCCGTCCACGCTCCAGATCGGGGAGTCCAGCGTCATCGCCGCCCGCGCCGGCGTCCCGGTGATGGCCGATTTCCGCGTCGCCGACATGGCCGTTGGCGGTCAGGGCGCCCCGCTCGCGCCCTATTTCGACTGGGCCGTGCTCACCGATCCGGAAAAGAGCCGCTGCGTGCAGAACATCGGCGGCATCGGCAACGTCACCTGGCTCCCCTCCAGCGCCAGGGTGGAAGACGTCATCGCCTTCGACACCGGTCCCGGCAACATCCTCATCGACGTCCTCGTCACCATCCTCACCAATGGCCAGGCCACCTACGACCACGACGGCCGGTTCGCCGCCTCGGGAAAAATGATCCCCGGCATGCTCGACCACCTGCTGGAAGACAGCTACCTCGTCCAGCCGCCGCCCAAGAGCACCGGCCGCGAGTACTACGGCATGAGCCAGGTTCGCGAACTGATGGCCAACACCGGCGTCAGCGACGGCGACCTGCTTTCGACCGCGCCCGCCACCCGCCAGCGCGCCCACGACCTCGTTTCCACCGCCACCGCTTTCACCGCCCGCTCCATCACCGATGCCTATCGCCGCTGGCTTCCCGCCCTGCCCGACGAGGTGCTCGTCAACGGCGGTGGCAGCCGCAACCCCGTCCTGATGGAGATGATCGCGGCCGATCTCCCTGGTATCCTCGTCACCGCCACCGACCAGCATGGTGTCAACGCCGATGCCAAGGAAGCCATGGCCTTCGCCCTCCTCGCCCACGACTCCCTCGCCGGGCTGCCTACCAACATCCCCGGCGCCACCGGCGCATCCCGCGCCATTCCCCTCGGCAAGCTCACCCGCCTCTGACCGGCTACCCAAAGGAAACGCGAATATGACCGTTCCCGACCTCACCACCGATGCGCTCTGGGAATTGCTGGCACATCGTGGCAAGGGCGCTCTCGCCACCATCAAGCGCGATGGCCGCCCCCAGCTTTCGAACATCTCCTACACCTGGAATCCGGAGACCAGGACCCTGACCACCCAGGCCGCCACGTTTCGGGCGAAGACACGCAACCTGCTTCGCGACCCGAGGGCCAGCGTCCACGTCACCAGCGAGGATTTCCTGCTTTGGGTGGTGGCGGAGGGAACGGTGACCGTCAGTGAACCGGCCCGTAGTCACGAGGACCCCATCGGCCAGGAGTTCATCGCCGGAATCCGGACCCGCCATCCAGACATGGCCGATGACGAGTTGGCCGCCCATCTTGATGCGTATCCGATCATCGACCGTTGCTTCATTCGGCTGCACGTCGACCGGATATACGGCGGCAACAGCTCGAAGGCACTAGGCATCTCGGACGACTGACCCTCTCCTTTCAGGACTCTTTCATGTTGCATCGGTAGCATGGACGCACTCCTGGTCTCCGGCTTATTGGATTGCTCCAAGGAAGGTGCGTCATGAGTCCACTCGACAATCTGAATCCGATGCAGAAATACCTCGTCCACGAGTTCGTCGAGGACTATGAGGACGGGTTGATGTCCCGGCGCGACATGGTCAGCCGCGTGTTGAAGATCACTGGCGGCACGGCGGCGGCCGCTTCCGTGCTCACCGCCCTCGGCGTCCAGGCTGGCGGCGCCCAGGAATCCACTCCGGTAATGCCGGATGGTCCCCAGAGCCCGCTCTCCGTCGCGGAAGACAATCCCCGCGTGATTGCCGAAGAGATCACATTTCCCGGTGGAGACGGTCAGATGGTCACCGCCTACCAGGCGAAACCGGCGCCTGGCGGCGGCACGCCCGAGGCAGGTACGCCTGCCGCGGTTGCTCCATACCCCGTCGTGCTCGTCTGCCACGAAAACCGGGGTCTGACACCGCATATTCCAGACGTCGCGCGTCGTTACGCGGTCAACGGCTACCTTGCCTGCGCGCCCGACCTGCTGAGCCGCGAGGGCGGAACGGCGTCGATCGCCGACCCCTCGTCAATTCCGGCGATCCTGACCGAGGGCGATCCGGCTCGCCACGTCGAGGACTTCCAGGCCGCGATCGCCTACTACGGCGACGTCTCCGATGCCGACACATCGCGCATCGGCATGAATGGCTTCTGCTTCGGCGGCGGTATCACCTGGCGGGCCGCCACGATCATCCCCGAACTCAAGGCAGCTGTCCCGTTCTACGGTCCGCCCCCACCGCTGGACGCGGTCCCAAACATCCAGGCGGCCGTGTTGGGCGTCTATTCCGACGATCCGAATGACTTCGCCAACGAAGGGCTGGACGACCTCCGCTCGGCGCTTGAGCAGGCCGGGATCACCCACCAGATCAACGTCTATCCGGATTCCCAGCACGCATTCCACAACGATACCGGGCAGCGCTATTCGGAGGCAGCCGCGCTTGCCGCCTGGAACGATACGCTGGCCTGGTTCGGTCAGTACCTGGCGTAGCCCGTCGCTCAATCCCTCCCCTTCGCATGGAAGGCCCAACAGGCGTCATCGCGATGGCTGTCTGGCCGAACCCGCCGGTGTGTGGCCTTCCGCCCTCCCACCATTCCCCCGTCTCCCTTCGCCCGTCTCATACGGAATCCGGATAGAGACAGGGCAGCCCAGCGAGCCGAAGGCGAGCGTGTGGCTGCCCCT
>CAZUPA010000073.1:11651-15316 GCA_964622205.1 uncultured Sphaerobacteraceae bacterium | reverse complement strand
GGCGCTCCGCTTGCCCCGGTTCGCCTGCTTCTCCCGCGCCACGTCCCGCTGCCGCTCGATCTGCTCGCGGTACTCCGCGAGATGCGCCGCCTTCGATCGCTCGTCCTCGTCGCCGCTGGCTTCCCGGAAATCGGTATCCGCCGTCGTCATGCCCTGCCGGTCCTTCCCCATCGCCTGTCGAATACCACGGCATTGTACCGGGATCGATCGTAAAACATGCCCGGATCGCGGGCGATTCCAGGGCCGGAATACCCGCGCACTCGGTACACTTCCCGCGTCAACCGCGATTTCCGTACCGCTCTCCGTTCACAAGCGCCAGGAATCGAACCCGCATGACCCACAGCATCTACATCACGTCCGCCGAGGGTAATACCGGGAAGTCGACCGTCGCCCTCGGCCTGATCGACGCGCTCAAGCGCTCGGGCCGCCGCATCGGCATCTTCCGGCCGGTTTCCCGCGCCGGGAGCGGTGAGGTCGACTACATCCACGACTTGCTCGTCGAGTTCGCCGGGGGCCAGCAGGGCGATGCTCCCCTCGTCGGCGCCACGTACGAGGATGTCCATACCGACCCCGCCGCGGCCCTCTCCACCATCGTCGAGCGCTACCGGGCGGTCGAACAGCAGTACGATGTCGTGGTGATCGTCGGCTCCGACTACACCGATATCTCCACACCCACCGAGTTGAGCTTCAACGCCCGCGTTGCAGCCAACCTCGGCGCCCCCGTCCTGCTCGTCCTCAGCGGCCGGCGCCAGGGCGAACACGCTCCCGCCAACACGCCCGTCTTCCTCGGCTCGGCTCGAACCATCGAGGAGATGGCCCAGGTCGCCGAAGTGACCGTTGCCGAGCTCGAACTGGCTCACGCCCAGCTCGCGGCTGTCATCGCCAACCGTGTCGATCCCGATCAACTCAGCGAAGTGTGCGCCGCCATCCGCGCTGCGATCGCGCCCCAGCACGACGTCTCGGTCTGGTCGTTGCCGGAGGATCCTGTCCTGGTCGCCCCCACGCTCAGGGCGCTGATGGACGCGCTCGACGGCACGCATCGACAGGGCGAGCCCGACCTGCTCGACCGCGACGTGCTTGGCGTCGTCGTGTCCGCGATGTCGATGGAGAACGTCCTCACCCGGCTGGTCCAGGGTTCCGTCGTCATCGTGCCCGGCGACCGCCCGGAGGTCCTGCTGGCCGTGCTCATGGCCAACGAGGCCGGGACGTTCCCCGCGCTCACTGGCGTCATCCTGAACGGCGGGTTCGAACTCTCTCCGACCATCGAGCGACTGCTCGCCGGTCACGCCGCCGACCTTCCGATTATCGAGACCGCCCACAACACGTTCGACACGGTGCTTCGCATCGTCCGCACGCGTGGCCGTCTCGCCGCCGAGTCGCACCGCAAGCTCGACCTCGCGCTGGCCCTCTTCGAGCAGAATGTCGAGTCCGCCGATATCCTGGCGCTCCTCGAGGTCGACCACGACGAGGTCGTGACGCCGCTGATGTTCGAGTACGAGTTGCTGGACCGCGCTCGCGCCGACCGCAAGCACATCGTCCTCCCGGAAGGCGAGGACGACCGCATCCTGCGCGCCGCCAGTACCCTGCTGCTGAGGAAGGCGGCCGATATCACGATCCTCGGCGACGCCGCCGATATCGCCGCCCGCGCCAGCCGCCTCGACCTCGACCTTGGCGCGGCGACGATCCTCAGCCCGTACGATCCCGACCTGCGCGAACGATTCGCCCAGACCTACGCCGAACTCCGGGCCCACAAGGGCGTCACCATCGAAGCGGCGCGCGACATCGTCACCGATGTCTCGTACTTCGGCACGCTCATGGTCCATCTTGGGCTCGCCGATGGCATGGTCTCGGGCGCCACCCACACCACCGCGCACACCATCCGGCCCGCCTTCGAGATCATCAAAACCACGCCTGATGTCTCGATCGTCTCCAGCGTCTTCCTGATGTGCCTCGCTGACCGCGTCCTTGTCTACGGCGACTGCGCGGTGATCCCGAATCCGACTTCGGAGCAGCTTGCCGACATCGCCATCTCCTCCGCCCGGACCGCAAAGGAATTCGGCATCGAGCCCAGGGTCGCCATGTTGTCGTACTCCACCGGCGAATCCGGCACTGGAGACGATGTCGCCAGGGTTCGCGCCGCCACCGCGCTCGTCCGCGAACGTCAGCCCGATCTCCCGGTCGAAGGTCCCATCCAGTACGATGCCGCCGCCGACGCCACGGTCGCGGCCGCCAAGATGCCTGGCTCCGTCGTCGCCGGGAATGCCACGGTCTTCATCTTTCCCGACCTCAACACCGGCAACAACACCTACAAGGCGGTCCAGCGCAGCGCGGGGGCTGTCGCCATCGGTCCCGTGCTCCAGGGCCTCCGCAAGCCGATCAACGACCTCTCTCGCGGCGCTCTGGTGAAGGACATCGTCAACACCGTCGCGATCACCGCCATCCAGGCCCAGGAAATGGACAGCCAGGAATGAGCAACATCCTCGTCGTGAACTCCGGGTCGTCGTCCATCAAGTACCAGTTGATGGAGATGGACACCGCCGAGGTCCTCGCCAGGGGCCTCATCGAGCGCATCGGATCGGGCAATGGCGTCGTCGACCACACCGGCCCGGACGGAACACACACGCTGGAGCAGCCCATCCTCGACCACACGGCCGGGTTTCGCGCCATGCTCCAGGCCTGCGAGGAACACGGTCCCCAGCTCGACGAGATCCCGATCGCCGCCGTCGGTCACCGGGTGGTCCAGGGCGGCTCCCGCTTCGTCGCGCCCACCGTGATCGACGATACCGTCATCCGCGTGATCGAGGAGATCAGCTCCCTCGCTCCGTTGCACAACCCGCCCAACCTGCTCGGCATCCGCGCCGCGATGTCGGCCTTCCCCGATATCCCCCACGTCGCCGTCTTCGACACTGCGTTCCACCAGACGATGCCGCCGGAGGCGTACACCTACGCCATCGACGCCACGCTCGCCTCCCAGTACCGGATTCGCCGCTACGGATTTCACGGAACCTCGCACAAGTACGTCTCCGAACGCGCCGCCGAATTCCTCGGCATCCCGCTCGAAGACTTCAACGCCATCACCCTGCATATCGGCAACGGCGTTTCCGTCACCGCCATTCGCGATGGGAAGTCGGTCGATACTTCCATGGGCATGACCCCGCTTGAGGGCCTCGTGATGGGCACCCGCAGCGGCGATCTCGACCCCGGCATCCTCTTCCATCTCCATCGCCAGGCTGGAATGTCCGTCGACCAGATGGACGACTTGCTCAATCGCCGCAGCGGCATGATCGGCCTCACCGGGAGTTCCGACCTCCGAGACGTGCAGGAATCCGCCGGGCGGGGCGACAAACGCGCTCGCCTGGCGCTCGATGTCTATTGCCGCCGCCTGCGCCACTACACCGGCGCCTACATGACCGAACTCGATCCCCTTCACGCCATCATCTTCACCGCCGGGGTCGGGGAGAACTCCGCGGTCGTCCGCGAGAAGACGCTTTCCGGGCTCGAACGCCTCGGCATCGAACTCGACCCCGTCCGCAACGAATCAGGCGAGCGGGGGATTCGCCGCCTCTCCACCGATGCGTCCCCCGTCAGCGTCCTCGTCGTTCCCACCAACGAGGAGCTCGAAATCGCCCGCCAGGCCTCGGAAGCCATTGCCATCAGGTGAGAGG
>CAZUPA010000073.1:0-11551 GCA_964622205.1 uncultured Sphaerobacteraceae bacterium | reverse complement strand
GAGGAGCTCGAAATCGCCCGCCAGGCCTCGGAAGCCATTGCCATCAGGTGAGAGGCGGGCGTGTGGCTGTCCTGCCCAATCAGTCGGAATGCGAAACATCCACGCTCGCGCAACCCCGTCAGGCGCCGGTTACGCCTGTCCCATGACTCTATACAGGCAACATAAGGTGTGATATACCGGGCAACGAGGTCGTAAATCATTCCCGGGGAGAGTCCGCCGGGCGTTCGCCGGATCGCCACCGTTGGCGATGGGTGATTTGCCGACCTCCGGGACCTTGCAACAACTTCAGCCTTCAGTGACAAGGCGTTGCCCATGCCAGCGATCGACGATCGCGACATCGTCATCATGAGCGACGTACACATGTCGGCCGGTTACGATGCCCGCACTGGCACATTCGACCGCAACGAAGACTTCTTCTTCGATGGCGCCTTCGGCCGGTTCCTCGACCACCTCGTCGAGCGCCGCCGCGATTCCCCGCGCTCGTGGCGTCTGGTCATCCTCGGCGATTTCTTCGACTTCCTGCAGGTGCCGCTCGATGTGGAGCCCGGAGCCGGCGCGACCTCCGCCGAAGCCAGCGTGGCCCGGCTGGACCGCATCGCGCGCGGTCACCACAAGGTCTTCGCCGGGCTGGCGCGTTTCATCGCCGCCGGGCACCACGTCGATGTCGTGCTTGGCAATCACGACATCGAGTTGATCTGGCCCGCCGTCCAGAATCGGTTCCGCGAGCACCTCGCCGGGCTTGGCACCGGCAAGGACATCGACCTTCTCGAACGAGTCGTGTTCCATCCCTGGATCGTCCACATCCCCGGCATCCTCTACGCCGAGCATGGCCAGCAGTACGACGGCATCAACTCCTTCGCCACGCTCATGACCCCGTATCTTCCCGACGGTGAGCAACCGCTGATCGAGTTGCCGATTGGGTCGTTCTTCGTCCGCTACATGTTCAATTACATCGAGCAGATCGACCCCTTCGCCGACAACGTCAAGCCTCCCACGCGCTACATCGGCTGGGCGCTACGCAAGCACCCTGTCCAGGGTCTGTACTCTCTCTATAGATATGCACGGCTGTTTGCCAGGTCCCTGCCGAAGACCAGCAAGCTCTCCGAATCGGAGCAGCGGGAACGCCGGGAGAAGTATTGGCGACACGCGCTCGAAGCCGCGTCGAGCGACATAGGCCTCCCGGCGGCAACGCTTGTCGCCATCGACGAGATGGCCTCGATCCCGGCCCTCTCCAACCTCCGGAGCCAGTTGGCCGCCATGCTCGTGCGCCCACTCGCGCCAGTCGCGGCGGTCATAGGCGGCGCGGTGGCGCTCCATCGTTCGATTCGCCACTTCCCAACCCGCTTCCAATGGATAACCCGCGCCCTGGCGCTCGGCGGATTGCTCGCCTGGCGCGAGCGCAACCTCTTCCAGCCAGCCATCGACAGCAGCGACTATCTCTTCGCCCGCTCGAAGGCGATCCATGACCTCCTGACCACCACCGGGCGCCAGGTGCCGTTCTATGTGTTCGGCCACACCCATGCCGCCGCCCACCTGCGACTCGGCAACGAGGACGACAGCCCGCATTACTTCAATACCGGCACCTGGACCTCCATCGTGCCCGATACCTACAGCCTGTTTGCCAGCCGCGAGAACTTCACCTTCGTCGAAATCGCCCTCACTCCTGGTCTCGATCGCCTCGACCCCCAATTGCTCGTCTGGAACGACAACGGTGGCCGCGCCGAACCAATGCCGCTCTTCGGGCCTGGCCTTCAGATCAGGGCCGAAACCATCGTCCGGACCGTTCGCGAGAAGACCATGCCAGCCCACTAGTTGATCTGGCGTCCGTTGTTGCTCGTGCTGGAAGGAAGTCGCCATGCATGCCGGAGTTCCCGAAGGTCACTACCAGGCCGTCATCGTCGGCTCTGGTTTTGGCGGCTCGGTCATGGCCCAGCGGCTGGCCGGGGAAGGACTCAGGGTCTGCGTGCTGGAGCGCGGCAAGGCGTATCCGCCCAACGGGTTCCCTCGCAGCCCGGTGGACATGCGGGGCAACTTCTGGGATCCCAGCGCCGGGTTGCATGGCCTGTTCAACATCTGGTCGTTCCGGGGGCTTGCCGCCGTCGTCTCCAGTGGCCTCGGTGGCGGGTCGCTGATCTATGCCAACGTCCTCCTTCGCAAGGACCCCAGTTGGTTCGTTCGCGACACCGTCACCAACGGTGTCCGCGAGCACTGGCCAATCACCTACGAGGACCTCGACCGCCATTACACGCGAGTCGAACAGGAGATGGGCGTCCAGAAATATCCACTCAAACACAAGCCGTACAGCACCACGCCCAAGACGCTCGCCTTCCAGGCCGCCGCCGACCAGTTGGGCTACGACTGGTCGCTCCCGAATCTCGCCGTCACCTTCGGCAATCCTGGGGAGAAGCCTGTCCCTGGTGAAGTCATTCGCGAGGAACACGGGAACATTCACCGGGCAACGCGCGTCACCTGCCGTCTCTGCGGGGAGTGCGATATCGGCTGCAACTACGGTAGCAAGAACACGCTCGACTTCACCTATCTCTCCGCCGCGGCGCGCGCCGGGGCCGAAATCCATCCGCTTACCGAGGTCCGCTCGTTCGAGCCTGGGCCAGGTTCCGGCTACACCGTCCAGTTCGTGAAACACGAGCCCGATCCACGAACCACCGGCATGGAGCGCGATTCGTCGGCGCTCAAGCGACACACGATCACCACCGACAGGCTGATCCTCAGCGCCGGCACGCTCGGCACCACCTACCTGCTGCTTCGCAACCGCGCCGCCTTCCCCCGGCTCAGCAAACGCCTCGGGACCCAGTTCTGCGGCAACGGAGACCTGCTCTCCTTCGCGTACCGCAGCACCGAATCCGTCACCGGCGACCGACTGCCCCGCGTGATCGACGCCAGCCGCGGGCCGGTCATCACCAGCTCCATCCGCTTTCCGGATCGCGTCGACGGCGGCCAGGGGCGAGGCTTCTACCTTCAGGACGCCGGCTATCCCCAGTTCGCCAACTGGATGATCCAGACCACGGATGTTTTCGGGACCGCCCGCCGCGTTTTCAGCATTGCCTGGCGGTTGCTCCGCCTGCAGTTGGGCGGCAGGATCGACAGCGATCTTGGCTCCGAACTCTCCAAACTCATTGGCGGCGCGGAACGTTCGGCCGGGCTCCTGCCATTGTTGGGCATGGGCCGCGACCTCCCCGAGGGCCGCATGAAGCTCACCGGTGGCCAGCTCGACATCGACTGGGACATGAAGGGTTCGCAACAGTACTTCGACAGTGTGCGGGATGCCATGAGCCGGCTCGCCGAAATCCTCGGCGCCAGCTTTATCGACAACCCGCTCTGGCAGGCAGGGCGCGTCATCACCGTCCATCCGCTCGGCGGCGCCCCGATGGGATCGACCCCTGAGGAGGGCGTCGTCAACGAATGGGGAGAGGTATTTGGCTATCCCAACCTCTTCGTCGCCGATGGCTCCGTGATGCCTGGACCCGTTGGCGCGAATCCCAGCCTCACCATCGCCGCCCTCGCCGACCGTTTCGCCGATGGCATCATCGAGAAGGCAGGAGGCGCCACATGACCGAACCCGAAGTCTCCGATCGCTCCCTCTCCGATCCGGCGTCGATGCTGCCCGACGTTCCGAGCAACGTCACCGCCTCCCCCGAGTACACGCGGAAGACCATCGACTTCCGAGCTGGCGACGGCTTCAAATGCAACCTCGTCCACGTCATTGGTCCCACCGCACCGACTCGCGGCCCGGTGATGCTGGTGCATGGCGCTGGTGTCCGCGCCAGCATCTTCGAGGCGCCGGTCAAAACCACCATCGTCGACGCCCTCATCGCTCATGGGTACGATGTCTGGTTGGAGAACTGGCGGGCCAGTATCGATCACCCGCCGAATCGATGGACCCTCGACCAGGCCGCCGTGTTCGACCATCCGAAGGCGATCGAAACCATCATCGAGCACACCGGGGCCACGGAAGTAAGGGCGTTGACCCACTGCCAGGGTTCCACCAGTTTCTTCATGTCGGCCTGGGCCGGACTTGTCCCCCAGGTTCCGGTCGTCGTCAGCAACGCCGTTTCGCTGCACACGGTCGTGCCCCGGTTCTCGAAGGCGAAGCTCCTCGTGCCGTTCCCGGTGGTCGCCCGCTTCACCGACTACCTGAATCCCCGCTGGGGGCTGCACGCGCCGACGCTGATCGCCAAACTCATTGCCCAGGTCGTGAAGGCCACCCACCACGAGTGCGACAACCCCGTCTGCCACGGTGTCAGCTTCACCTACGGCAGCGGGTTCCCAGCCCTTTGGAGCCATGAAAACCTCAACAAGCAGACGCATGATTGGCTGACGCGGGAATTCGCCCACGTTCCCACCTCGTTCTTCCGGCAGATGTCGCGCTGCGTGCGCCGGGGAAGCCTCGTATCGGTCGATCCTGACCTGGGCCTCCCCGCGGACTTCGCCGATGCCGACCCCCGCACCGATGCCGTGTTCACCCTCTTCGCCGGTGAGGAGAACCGCTGCTTCCTGCCGATCAGCCAGGAACACACCTGGCAACTGCTCGACCAGCGGCATCCCGGCCGCCACGCCTTCCACCAGGTTCCCGGCTACGGACACCTCGATATCTTCATGGGCCAGAACGCATCGCGAGACGTCTTTCCCCAGATCATCGCCGCCCTCGACGGCGCCTCGTCACCCGCCCCATCCGCCCCCACCGCAGGAGTTGCCCCATGAAACCCGCCCGCATCGAACGCACCACCGGTCGCCACGCCCTGGTCGATGGCATTCCCTACGTGATGCCTGTGCAGGGCAGCGGTTCTCCCGTCCTGATGGCTGTCTATGGCATCGACGCGGACAAGGCCGCCAAACTGCTGCCCGGCAACGAACTCCATCCGGTCCGCCTCTGGAACCGCAAGCGCGGGCTGCTCATTGTCACGGTCATCGACTACCGCGACACAAGCATTGGCAAATACATCGAGTTCAGCCTCGCCATCGCCTGCACCCACGGCCCGCGTCCCGCCCCGCGCCTCCTGCCTGGCCTGTTCATGAAGCAGTTCGGAACCGGCCAGTATGTGGTCGACCTGCCTGTCAGCAGCGAAATCTCGGTCAAGGGCGGCAAGGGCATCTGGGGGATGCCGAAGCACCAGGCCAACCTCGATTTCGTGATCGGCAAGCGCACCGTCAGCAGCCAGTACGATCTCGACGGCCAGCTCGCCGTCCGGATCGATGTCCCGCGTCCGAACCGGACCTGGCTCCCGCTGAAAGCCGGCGCCGCCAACTACTGCCAGTTCCGGGGCCTGCTCGTGAAATCGTTCATCTACTTTGGCGGCAAGATGGGCTTCTGCCTCATGCCGAAGGGCCGCGCAACTCTCTCCATTGGCGGCCATCCCCGTGTCCAGTTCCTCAAGGACCTCGACATCGAGCCGCACCCCCTCCTGACAGCCTTCTTCCCCGGTGTCAGCGGCGTGCTTGACGATTACTTCGAGAGCTGGTTCATGACGTACGACGATCCGCCCCTCCAGAAACCCGAGGGGCTCGAAAGCGTCGTCGACCTCGGCCTCAGCCAGGAGTGGCTCGATCCGCCCAATCGTGGTCCCGAGCCCGAACTCATTACGGGGGAGGTTCCTGGCCAGCCGTCGCTGGCTTCGTAACGCGTCGTACCAGGCACAAGTGGCCCGAGTGGCCCCAGGGAGACCACAATGAAGCGCACACTGCTGAATCTCAACAACGCCTACACCATGTTCGGAACCACGGTTTATGTCGGTGTGCTCTGGGCGCTCCGGTTCTTCTGGTATCCCGGCTGGCGCGAACTGAAGGTCGACAACTATCACGGCCAGTTCATACCCCAGACCACTCGCGCCACCAAGTTCTTCACCGTCGTCGTTCCCATCATGTTTCTCACGCTGCTTGTCCAAACCATCGCCGAGTGGAAGGGGCGCTTTCGCTGGGTGCCGCTCGCTGGGTTTGCCTGTCTTGGCGGTTCCACCATCGTTGGCTATCTCCAGATCATTCCCATCAACAAGAAGCTGGACGAGGGCATTACCGACCAGGAGGAACTCTCCGGCCACCTGAAGAACTGGATGCGGCTAAACGACCAGCGCTTCGTGCTGATGACCATCATGTGGGCTGTCTTCATGTGGTATTTCACCGCCCGCGCGGACAGGAAGGGGTAGGCGGGGCATGAACAGTAGCCAGAAGAACTCCCTGCTCGACCGCGGCGTGGTGATGATCGCCTGGTCCACCCTGCTCACCGGCATCGCCCAGATGCTGAAGCCCGGCCTGGTGATGCGCGTCATCGGCGCGAAGGACACCCCCACAGGCCGCCATCTCTTCGCCACGGTCGGCATGTTCATGGCCGTCATCGGCGGCCAGTTGCTGCACACCATCCTGTTCGAACGAAAGGCCAGCCGGGTTGTCCTCGGCTGGGCCACCGTTCAGAAGTTCGGGGCTTCGATCGCCGTCGCCATTGGCGTCGCGCGGGGGATCTTCTCGCCGCTCGCGCTGGCGGTCGCGGGGTTCGACTTCCTCTCCGGTATCCTCATTGCCCTGCGCCGCGGCGTTGAGGATTCCTCGCCATACGGCCCGGATCAATGACCGCCACCGGCCGGCATCGCCCGGCCATCGCACCCGGCGTGGACTACACCGGCCCGCGTCGTTCGCTGGTGCTGGCTGGCGGAGGCATCCGTGTGGCCTACCAGGCGGGCGTCATCCGCGCCCTGCATGAGGCTGGGCTCCGATTCGCCCATGGCGATGGCGCGTCCGGCGGCATCCTCAACCTCGCCATGCTCTGCTCGGGGCTGTCGCCGGAGGAGATGTGCGACCGCTGGCGGACGCTCAATCCTCGGGACTCGATCTCGCTGCTCCCGCTCCACAGGTACGCGCGACCGCACGCCCTGCCCGCGATGGGTGATGCGGACGGAATGGTGGAGAAGGTCCTGCCTCATCTTGGCATTGACGTAACAAGGGTCAACGCCGTGGATGGCATGGATGCCACCTTCAATGTCTGCAACGTTACCCGCAAGACCAACATCGCCTTCCACCACACCGAAGTCGATCGCGATCTGCTCATCGCGGGCGTGTCGCTGCCGATCTTCCTCCCGCCCCTGGACCGCGACGGCGAGCAATACCTCGATTCGGTCTGGATTCGGGACGCCAACCTGATGGAGGCGGTTCGGCGCGGCGCTGAGGAATTGTGGGTCGTCTGGTGCATCGGAAACGGTCCCGAATACCACGACGGCGCGTTCACGCAGTACGTCCACATGATCGAACTCAGCGCCAATGGCGCGCTCTACGAGGAGTTCGACCGCATCGCCGAACTCAACGAGCGCATCGCTCGCGGCGATTCGCCGTACGGCCAGACCAGCCCGATCCGCCTCCACCTCATTCGCCCGGAGTTTCCGTTGCCGCTCGACCCCGATTACTACCTGAACCACATCGACGGCGGAACGCTCGTCGCGATGGGCTACGCCGACGCCATCGCCTACCTCGACGTCATGGCGGACGAAGGGATGCCGTACTCACCCGATGTCACGCGCATGGCCGCCACCAAACGCGGTTTCACCTTCCGCGAACGCATGACCGGCCCCTTCGCCATCGGGCGGAGCGAACCGGCCAGTGCCCTGAAGCGAGGCACGCCGGGCCTGACCACCCTCACGCTGAATCTCGCGATCAATATCCGCGACCTGAAAGCCTTCATTGCCGACCCCGGCCACACCGGCGAACTCGTTGGAACCATCGACCTCCCGCCATTCGGCATGAACCTGCCCTGCCGTCGCGGCTTCGTCAAACTCTTTGCCCCAACCTCATCGCCCGTTGAAACACGTATGGTCTACCAGCTTGGGTTCGGGCACCAGGGCCGGGAATACACCCTCCACGGTGAGAAACACGTTCGCAAGGATTCGGGGTTCGATCTCTGGAGAGACACCACCACGCTCTTCGTGCGCCTGCACGAGGGCCGCGACACGGGCGGGCCGGTGGCCGGCGCGGGCGTCGCACGGATCGGAGTCGCGGACCTCGCCCGGCTCATAGGCGGCATGTACGCCACCGGCGTCAGCTCCTTGCCCGCTCGCCTCTTGGTGATGACTCGCTTTGGCGCCTTCTTCGCCGGACAACTCTGGCGGATTTACGGTCCCGGCAAGCCCCGCGCGGCATCTCATGGCGAGGAGAGCGCGACGCCAGCGGAGTCACCGCCAGCATTGCCACCATCTCGTTCGGGAAGCCTCCGCTTCACCGAGGAGATGAAGGGCTTCGTCGATTTCGGCGACATCGAACCCGCACAGGGCTACCTCACCGGCAAGGAGCACGGAACGTCGTTGATGGTCCGACTCACGATCCGGATCGAAGACATCCGGCGGTTCGCCAGCGATCCCAGTCACACCGCCAGCGCCGAAGGCTGGGTTGGTTGCGATTCGCTCGGCGGCAGGCTGCCGATCGAGCGTGGCGCTTTCAACCTCTTCGTGGGCGATCATCCTCGCCGAAAACAGATGCGCTACCGGCTTTTCTTCCGCGACAGCGTTGGTCATCCGTTGACGCTCACCGGCTTTAAGCTGATCGAGGACGAGCCCGGTCTCGACCTTTGGCCGGATACCACCACGCTCTTCACGCGCGTCCTCGCCGGGCATGTCGAGGAAGGGGAGGAAGATTCGGATACACAGCAGGTCGCGGCCGGAATCATCCACATCCATCCCCGCGACTTCCTTCGCCAGTTGACCACCTTCCGCACCGGCGGCGACTCCCCATTCGATCACGCCTCCGCCGCATCCACCTTCGGCAACCTCTGGGTCCGCAACATCGTCCGCGTCTACGCCTCCGGCGCGCCACCACGTCCCGGCGTGGAATCCGGCCCCTGACCTGGCCTTATTCGAGCGTCTTGTCCTCCATCTCCCAGGCGTGGTCCATGGTGTGATAGGCGGTGTGTCGCAACAGGAATGACACTTCCGATTTCTTGTTCTTCCCCGCCTGCTTGCCTTCGGTGTTGTACGCACGAAGCGCATCCGAGAATTCCTCGCGATACTGACGCCGAACAGTAGGGTCCAGGATCACGCCTTCGGGGTATTCGACACCAACCGAAGGCGCGAACGTCGTTCGCTCAACGCCCAGCGTGTGGTTGATGATCTGGTCGCGATCCCGGCCGCCACCCCGTGGTCCTTTCTTCAGTTCCGCGGTGACACGAGCGGCAACGTCGTCGAAGTACTCCCAGCATGCCCAGAGCAATCTGAGGCGACGATCCATGACCTCGGGATCCAGCGGTCCGGCATCGAACGGAGAGGCCGCGAAGGAGATGCCCCAGAAGTCGGTGGAACCCGTGCCTTCGTAGGTCACGACGATTTCGGAACCTGCCTGGGCATCGAACTCGGCGACGAGACCGGCTCGCTCGGCGACCGGTCGATAGCGATCTCGATACGCCGCCCAGTTGGCATGGGCCTGCTCTTTCGACGGCCCACCACGATTCCAACCTGGCCAGTCGAGCGCGAACGCGGCCGACTTCTTGCCCTTCTTCCCATACTCGATGGCCACTCGCACGCGATCGGTCATGACTGATCCTGCCCCGTGAGGTCCTTGTCCTGCATTTCCCACGCGTGGTCCAGCACGTGCCACGCCATGCGCCGGATCACGTAGCGCACCGGCCACTTCCTTCCCTCCAGTCCGGTTTTCGGGCCAAGCTCGCGCAGGGCGGCGACAATCTCTTCCCGATGCGCGACGATGGCACCGGCATCGTCGATCGGGAGTTCGATCCGCTTCATGCCAAGACTTGTCGCGTAGCCGCGTTCGGCCTGGAGCACATGGTCGATGATCGGGTCTCGATCGCGGCCACCACCGCGCGGACCCTTTCGCAACCCGGCGCTCAGGCTGGCGGCTACCTGGTCGAAGAACGTCCAACCAGCTTCGAGCACGGCGATCTGGCGCTCAAGTTCCTTGCCCTTTATGGGCGTGTGTTCCGATTCGGCGACCTGGCCAGGGACGCCGAAGTCGGTTTGCCCATCTCCCGCCTGCTCCTCGACCACCTGGATACTCAGATTGCCGCCTGGCAGGCTCACCACGCCGGTGGTGGCCAGCACGGCGGCGAATCGTTCGCGATAGTCGAGCAGCGCGGCGATGGCACTGTCGCTCGTTTTCTTGCCCCCACGGCTCCAACCCGGCCAGTCCAGCGCCGATGCGAACGCCTTCTGCTTGCCGGTTTCAATCACGATGCGTAGGTCTGCCATCTCGCTGCTCCCACTTGCGGGCGATCCGATCGGTCACCATGCCGTATGGTCATATTGCGTCAGGGTACACGCCGTGGTGGACAGTCCCTGTCCGCATCCCGGCCCCGCACGCCAGAAACGGGCGCGTGGATTGCTCCACCCGCCCGTTTCTCCTTGTGTCGTGTGCTCCGCCTGACGACTACGCCGCGGAGCCCTCGAGCTGTCGTTGCCGTTCCAGTTCGCGGGAACCCTGCCAGGCCTCCCACACCTCCCAGACGTTGATCGCGATCACGATCACGGCCGCGATCCAGTTCGCCGACCCGCCTGTTTCCCACCAATCGGCGTCGGTGTTCGTATCGATTCGTCGCGCCAGTTCCTCATTGAAGATTTGCTGCGTCGATGCCAGGGCGATCACGTAGATGGTCCACAGCACGGAGTCGATCACGGTCAGCACCACCATCGGCCGGGTCCAGTAGCCAGTGACGTAGCGGACGATGGCCAGTACGATCGACAGGACCAGCAGCACGTAGAAACCGGTCACCCACATCGCGCCGAGGTCCGGATTGAGCGCTGGCAGGCGTTCGTAGGACTCGTCGAGCCCGCGCACGAACGAGCCAATCCCGTTCTCCCACTGGACGAACGCCAGCCCGCCGAACACAACCATCGTGATCACGCTCAGGAGCGTATCGCCGATACTGATCTGTCGCCCCCTCGCCGGTGTTTCCGGCAAGTCATCGACGGTCCACGCCTTGCCAAGCGAAGGACCATCCGGTCCCGAGGTCCGCTCGGCGATCACGAATCCCAGCGTGACCCAGAACAGGATCTGGACGCCGACCTCGAACACCGACCCGATCCCGCTGCCCAGTGCCTTCGCCAGGTCACCGCCGCTGCTGGCGAGCGTCACGATGATCGCGATCACGGCGATCACCGGTAGGGCGATCGTCGCGACCTTCTTCATGACCTCGATGTAGGCGGGGTACCAGCCCGGTCCGATGAGATAGCGCTTCTGTTCGTGATAGGAGGCCGCCAGCTTCACCGGATCGCCCAGCTCGGTGAGGACCGCGCGAACCGCCGTTTCCTCGGGTTCGCCATTCTCCACCCGTGGCGTCACCATCTCGTCGATCGCACCCCGGATATCCTCGCCAACGTCCTTGCGACGGTCTTCCGGAATCCGCTCCAGCGCCGCGGTCACATATCGTTCAATCAACTGCGTCATTCCTGATCTTCCATTCCCAACAGCACATCGAGCGAGCCGGCCAACCTGCGCCATTCCTCTCCGAGCAGCGCCACCAGCGCCGTCCCGGTCGAACTCGTGCGGTAGTACTTGCGAGGCCGGGCCTCTTCCGTGTTCCACTCCGCGATCAGAAGGTCCTGGCCTTCCA
>CAZUPA010000072.1:0-15620 GCA_964622205.1 uncultured Sphaerobacteraceae bacterium | reverse complement strand
TGGGGGTCCATGGCGGCATCGCCGCTGGCGGTGACATCCAGGTCGAGGCGGGCATGCTTACCCCATGCGTGGAGCATATGGTCGAGGAAGGCGACACCGGTGTCCGCCTGAACCGCGCCCGAGCCGTCGAGGTTCAGGGACAGGGTGATCGACGTTTCCCCTGTTTCCCGCGAGAGGCTGGACTGACGAACCGGGACCGCTTCTGACATGATGACCTCCGGGTGCTGGCGGGCTAGACCGCCGTGGGTACGAGTGCTTGGCGCATGGCTTCGAGGAAGACCGCGTTATCTTCCGGCGAGCCGATACTGACGCGGATGAACTGGGAGAGGCTTCCCTTGTATCTCCGGATGAAGACGTTGCGAGCGGAAAGGGCCGCGTTGATGGCATCCTCGCGGTCGGGTGGGAAGCGGAAGAGGATGAAGTTCGCGGACGAGTCGAAGGCTTCGACGCCAGGAATGGCATTCAGGTCTTGCTGAAGTCGATCGCGCTCCTGGTTGAGGAGGGCGACCTGTTCCATGAGGTGTTCGACGTCCTGGAGCGACGCGATGGCGACCGCGGCGGCGATCCCACTGACGTTGTGGAAGGCTGGCGCGGCGCGGCGAATCCAGGGCATGAGCGCTTCGGGGAAGATGCCATAGCCGACCCGGAAGCCCGCGAGGGCGGCAAACTTGCTGAGCGTTCGCAGCACCACCACGTTCGGATATTCGTTGGCGAGATCGAGATGATAACGGCCACTGAACTCGGCATAGGCCTCATCAATGGCGACGAGCGTGTCGACGTTCTCGATGATTCTCCGGATGTCTTCCTTGCTGAAGAGGGTTCCGGTGGGATTGTTCGGGTTGCAGACGATGATCAGCTTGGTGCGCTCGTTGGCGGCGGCGATGATACCGTCGACATCGAGTTCGAAGCTGGGGGCGGGGCCGAGCGGCACATCGACGATGGTGGCGCCATGGACCTCGAAGAGGTTGCGGTACACGCCGAATGTGGGGTCCGAGATGATGACCTCGTCGCCAACGTCGATCGTGGCGATGGCGAGAGTGGCGAAGACGTCGTCGAGACCGGCGCCCGCGATGATCCGGGAGCCGTCGACACCAGCGTAGCTGGCCAGCGCGGCGACCAGATCGTCCTGGGCGAAGGGCGGATAGCGATTGCCATCGACGAACGACGCATACGCCTGGCGGGCTCGCGGGGAGAGCGCGAACGGATTCTCGTTGAAGTCGAGCCGGACGGCTTCGCCATGGGCGTCGATCGACTTGGCGGGGGTGTAGGACGCGGCGGGAACGATGTGAGGACGAACGACGCGCTCGGGAGTGAAGGTCATGGTGCGGTCCAATCCGACTTTTGGTGACCGTCAGGGCCAGCCATGCGAGGCCGATCCGGAGATGCGGGGTCGTTGGCCCAGGTCACGGGGCGGTGAAGCCTAGAGCAGGAGCTTGTCCAGGGCGGAGACGAGGATTTCGGTGGCGCCGGCGCGGCGCAGCCGTTCGATCTTGTCCCAGAAGACATCTTCCTCGATGGCCGCGTGGACGGCCACCCAGCCAGGCACATCGAGTGGGATGATGGTTGGCGACTTGAGGCCCGGAAGGACCGCCTTGATGTCCTCCAGCCGGTCGGCGGGCGCGTTCATCATCACGTACTTGAACCGGCGGGCGGCGTCGACCGCGTTGATCCTCATGAGCAGGCGTTCGATATCCTCACGCTTGGCGGGATTGTCGAGGGCTTTGCGATTGGCGATGAGGACGGCTTCCGATTCGAGAATGGTGTGTATTGGGCGGAGGTCGTTGAGGCGGAGCGAGGAACCGGTCGCGGTGAGTTCGACGATGGCATCGGCGAGGCCGAGCGCGGGCGCGACTTCGACCGAGCCGCTGATGGTGATGATGTCTGGAGAACCGCCGAGCGATTCGAAGAACCGCCGGGCGGAGGATGGATAGGAGGTGGCGATCTTGGCGTTGAGCAACTCGGAAGGCTCGGTAATGTCCGAGTCGCCCGGAACGGCGACGACCAGCTCGCAATAGCCGTAGCGGAGGCCGACGAGTTCGACGACATCCGAGTCCTGCTCGTGGACGAGGTTGCGGCCGACGATGCCGAGGTCAACCGTGTTCAGGTCGACGTAGTCAGGGATATCGTCGTCCCGGGCGTACAGAATGGACAGGGGGAAGTTGCGGGCATGAGAGAAGAGACGCTGCCCGTAGCTTTCGAAATCGAGCCCGGCGTGTCGAAGCAGGTCAAGGGTGTGGTCGGTGAGGCGGCCAGACCTCTGGATAGCCAGTTTGAGCTGGCTGTCGTCGTTGATGAGTGAACGTGCTGAAGTCATGTAGCTGGTGGTCTCGCTCGCGTGAGTGGGGGCAAGGTGGCGAACAACCCGGGACGTGGGCGCCTCGCCGGCTAGGCGTCTCTTGTACCACGCGAGTGGAACTCTCCACAATCCATTCCCGGCGACGTTCGCGAGAATGCGCCGGTTACTGGCGGGGGCGCTTGGAGAAATCCTCTGGATCGTGGACGGAGGCGTCGAAGGCGATCCACATGAGCAGCGCGAAGGGATAGAAGAGGATTGGCAACGCAATCACGAGGGCGGCACCGTAGATTTGCATTTCCAGGACACTCAGACCCGAGACGACGATGAGCCAGACAACGGCGGCCACCGCGACAATTTCGGTAAAGCCGATGTTGAAGACATAGCTGCCGAGAAAGAATCCCTCTTCGTACTCGAACAAGGTGTCGCAATGGGGGCATCGTTCCTTGAGCGTGAACCAGCCCTTGAAGATGCCGCCGCCGCCGCAATATGGACATCTGCGGCGGATGGCTCTTCCCATGGTGGTGGTGAGTCTGGCTCCTCCTGTATCCGGGAGCACGACGGGCTGTTCCGCTCCAGGATGATGAACGTTCATGCTGGTTAAATACCTTTCGAGACGCGCGGCAAACCGCATTAGTACCGTTGGATCAATGGTACAGTGATCGACAGCATTTCGTTGTGAATGAGCGCGATTGACGGGGCTTTCGGGTGGCGACGATGGGCAGCAATGCCAGGTTCCCACAAGCCTGTTTCCGTGATGCGCCAATCAAGGATGGACGGGTGTGCTGGCGAAGGTTTTGAGTTGCGCGGTGGTGGGCCTTGAAGGCGTGCTGATCGAAGTGGAAGTCGATGTCAGCAACGGTGGGCAGCCAGGGGTGATCCTGGTGGGTTTGCCAGACGCGGCCGTGCAGGAGAGCCGGGAGCGGGTGCGGGCGGCGATTCGCAACTCGGGAGGCAGAGTGCCGTTCGGACGGATCACGGTGAATCTGGCTCCGGCGGACCTGAAGAAGGCCGGTCCGACCTACGACCTGCCGATCGCGATTGGGATCCTGCTGGCTGGCAATCAATTCCGGGCCGAGGTTGGGGACGCCTTGATCGTGGGTGAGCTTTCGCTCGATGGCATCGTGCGTCATACGCCGGGGATCATCAGCATGGTGTCGCTGGCGGCCGAGAAGGGGCTGAAGCGCGCGTTCGTGCCGGAGGCGGATGCCCGGGAAGCTTCGCTGGTGAAAGGGATCGAGGTGTTCGCGGTTCGGACGCTGACCGATCTGGTGAACCATCTCACCGGGGCGGTGCCGATAGCGGCGATGACGGACGAGCACCGCAATGTCGAGGCGACCCATGATACGACCGGGACAGACTTTGCCGAAGTTCGGGGGCAGGAGCATGTCAAGCGCGGGCTGGAGGTGGCCGCGGCTGGGGCACACAACCTGATCATGAGCGGACCGCCAGGCTCGGGGAAAACCCTGCTGGCGCGGGCGTTGCCGTCGATCCTGCCCGCGATGAGTGTCGATGAGGCGCTGGAGGTGACGCGGATTTACAGCGTGCGCGGCTTGCTGCCGCCCGAGACGCCGCTTGTGCGCGACAGGCCGTTCCGTTCCCCGCATCACACGACGAGTCATGCCGGTTTGGTGGGAGGAGGGACCTGGCCGCGGCCGGGCGAGATCAGCCTGGCGCACCGTGGCGTGTTGTTCCTCGATGAGTTGCCGGAGTTCAACTCGCAGACGCTGGAGGTCTTGCGGCAACCGCTGGAAGACCGTCAGGTCTCGATCGCGCGAGCGTCGGGGACGGTGAGCTTCCCGGCGAATGTGACGCTCGTGGCGGCGATGAATCCATGCCCGTGCGGGTTTTTCGGCGATCCGGTGCGACAGTGCCATTGCGCGCCCTCGGCGGTGGCCAGGTACCAGAAGCGGATCAGCGGTCCGTTGCTCGACAGAATCGATATCCATCTTGAGGTTCCGCGCATCGCCTACGAGCAACTCGCGGACCGGAAGCCAGGTGAGACCTCGGCAAGCGTGCGGGCGAGAGTGGAGACCGCGCGCGGGGTGCAGGCGGAGCGGTTTGGGACGGGAGATGTGCGGACGAACGCGGACATGGGGCCGCGCGAGATCCAGGTTCACGCGCGGTTGGATGGCCAGGGCGAGCAGCTCATGCGGACAGCGGTGCGGCAACTGGCGCTATCGGCGCGGGCCTATCACCGGGTGCTGAAACTGTCGCGGACGATCGCGGACCTGGCGGGGGCGGATGGGATCGAGGCGGCGCATGTGGCGGAGGCGTTGCAGTACCGGCCACGGGTGGCGGACGCATAGCGACTTGTTGATACGGTCTACGTCCCTGGTGCGGCCCATGGACGGATCGCCGATGCTCCCTGGTGGGCCACCACGTTGCGATGGCGGTGGGAGGCGCGGTTGGTGGCGGGTCCCACCGAACAGTCGCGGGCGATCGCCATGGACGCCCATGACCGGATGATGCGCCTACCCTGGTCATTCCCCGGCGAGTTGCCTCCAGACGCGGAGGAATTCGGCGACGCCCCAGGCCTGGGCCACACAACCCTTCGGCAGGTGTGGCGGATCGCCCTCGAAGATTTCCGAGACCGAGCCGAGTCCGGCATCACGCAGATGATCGCCGATTGGCCGCAGCAGCGCGAGCGCGGCGCGGCGGTCACCGGTGACGCGGTGGAACGCTTCGGCAAACGGCCCCAGCAGCCAGCTCCAGACCGGTCCCTGGTGGTAGGCCCCGTCACGGCTGAGCTGATCGCCGCCGTATGAGCCCGTGTAGGCGGGATCGCCTGGCTCCAGTGAGCGCAGGCCGTAGCTGGTCAGCAACAAACGGCCGACCGCGTCCAGCATTTCCAGCGCCTCGTCCTCTTCCAGCAAGGGGTATGGCAGCGAGAGGGCAAAGACCTGGTTCGGCCGCAAGGTCCAGTCGTCGCCCTCAGGTCCATCAACGACATCGGCGAGGTGGGCACGGTCCGGGTGGCGGAAGCGGGCAAGGAACGACGCTCGCGTGATGGCCGCGAGGCGGTCAAGACGGGCGGCGGTCACCGCATCGCCGCTGCTTGAAGCTAACCCGGCCACGGTGCGTAGCACGTTGTACCAGAGAGCGTTGATCTCCACCGGTTTGCCAATCCGGGGCGTCACCACCCAGTCTCCAGCCTTGGCGTCCATCCAGGTCAGTTGCACGCCGGGCTCGCCGGCCCGGAGCAGGTTATCGACCGGATCGACACCGATCCCGTAGCGAGTTCCGGCAAGATGGTTCTCCACGATCTCCAGGACCGCCGGGAGGAGATTGGCGACGAGCGCGTCATCTCCGGTCGCTTCCCGATGGGCCCGAATCGCCAGCACATACCAGAGCGTGGCATCCGCCGTGTTGTAGCCGGGAATCACGCCCGCGCTGTCCGGGAAGTTGTTCGGCAACAGCCCATCCTGGAGGTAGCGGGCGAAGGTTTGGAGGATGGAGCCGGCTTCCCCGGCCCGGCCGGTGGCGAGCGTGAGGCCGGGGAGGCTGATCATCGTGTCGCGGCCCCAGTCGTTGAACCAGTGGTAACCAGCGATCACGCTGCGGCCGTTCGGGTCGTCCGCCAGCGGCCGGGCGACGAGGAACTGGTCCGCGGCGAGCACGAGTTGCTGGACGATGGGATCGGCGGACCCGGCGTCCGCCCGGGTCAGGAGCGCGCGTTGCCGCGACTGGGCCGCCGCCAGCGAGGCGCTTGCGTCAATGCCGGCGTTTGGCTCGGTCGAGAAAACCAGCGCGACCGATTCGCCCGGATTCAGCGTGGCATGGAAGGAGCCGGGAGCATAGAGGTCGCCACGGTGATCCAGGCCGCGCTCGGCTTCCGCCTGGTGGTGGAAATCCCACCACCAGGCGCCGCCGGGCCGGAACTCCGCCCGGTCGGAACGGAGCCAGAACGGGACGGCCTTTTCGAAGGCGTGGATCTTCGCCCCGAGCTCTTCCGGATCGACGCCAAAGGTCCAGCCCTGGCCGGAGGCGAGGGCGTGGAAGCTGCGATACGTGACCAGCGGCGTCACGTCGAACTCGATCGGCATGCCGCCGCGCAGGACCCGGTAACTGACGACGGTGGTGTTCTCGCCGGCCACCATCCAGAGCCTGCGCTCGATCAGGGCGTCGGCAATGGCGAACGTCCAGACCGGCAGCGTGCCGTGCAGGTGGAACGATTCGAGAAAGCGGTAGCCCTCCGGCGAGACCGTCTCCCCTTCGAACTCGTGGGTCGAGAGCGGATAGCGGATACCATCGTACGTGACCTCCTCCACCGCGCCCGCGACGAGGACGGTGCGCGCCACCGGCGGCTCGAGCGCGGCAACCAGCAGGCCGTGATAGGAGCGGGTGAGCACGCCCGGCAGGGTCGCGCTCGCGTAGCCGCCCAGCCCGTTCGTCACCAGCCATTCACGGCGCAGCCCGGCTTCGAGATTTCCGCATATCTCCCGTCCGAAGGCCACGTGCGGTCGATCGAGGATAGACGATGCGGGTGTGCCGGTTCCTGTGGTCATGGTCGTCGCCTGCCTATCTTGTGCCGAAGGTTCCTGCCTCAGCCAGCCGCCATCGACGGGGTGGCGACGGATTGAGCTTCCGGATCGTGAAACGGGACGTTTGCATGGGCCGACCCCGGTAGAGGAGGGCTCATGGGGCCTCCTCTACCGGGCCGGACCCCGCGGGGGCCCGGGCGTCGACGCGAGGCGGTCGATCAGGTTCGCGATGACCGCCGTCCAGCCGGTCTGATGGCTGGCGCCGATACCGGCTCCGTTGTCGCCGTGGAAGTATTCGTAGAACAGGATGTGGTCGCGCCAGTGCGGATCGTCCTGCATCACTTCGGCTCCCCCGAATACCGGACGACGGCCATTGGCGTCACGCAGGAAGACCGCGGTCAGGCGGCGCGCGAGGTCCTGGGCAATCCGGTCGAGTGTCATTTGCTGCCCGGAACCCGTTGGATACTCCACCAGGAAATCGTCGCCGTAACAGTCGTACAGGTTGCGCAGCCCCTGAACCAGGAGCAGATTCATCGGGAACCAGATCGGGCCGCGCCAGTTGGAGTTCCCGCCGAACATGCCGGTGCTCGATTCGGCCGGCTCGTAGCGGACCGTCAGCGTTTGGCCCCGGGCATGCAGCTCAAACGGATGGTCGAGGTAGTGGCGGCTGATCGAGCGGATGCCGTAGTCGCTGAGGAATTCCTCCGGATCGAACATTCGGGTGAGGATCCGGCGCAATCGATCCTCCGGGACGAGGGTGAGGGCCCGGCGCCACTCCCCATTGGCAAGGGTTCGGTCACCAAACAGCGGCTTCAGTTCGGGCCGGCGTTCGCCGAACCAGCGCACCCGCTCCACGAACGCCGGGGCACGATCCTGCAAGAGGTGGCGGACGGTGTCGTCGATGCCGATGGCCGGGAAGATCGGCAGCAGGCCGACCAGCGAGCGGAGTTTCAACGGGAATCGGGCGCCATCCTCGCGGCGCACGTAGTCGTAGTAGAAGCCATCTTCCTCGTCCCACAGGGTTGCTTCCTCACCGGTGAGCCCATTCATCGCGCCGCCGATCGCGAGGAAGTGCTCGAGGAACTTGCTTGCCAGGTCTTCGTAGGCCGAATCGCCCAGCGACAGCTCGAGGGCGGCCCAGGCCATGTTCAGGCAATAGCTGGCCATCCAGGCGGTGCCGTCGGCCTGCTCGAGGACCAGGTCGGACGGGAGGCCGCTGGTACGATCGATCACGCTGATGTTGTCGAGCCCGAGGAATCCGCCCTCAAAGAGGTTGTTGCCCTCTTCGTCCTTGCGGTTGACCCACCAGGTGAAGTTGATCAGGAGCTTGTGGAAGATCCGGGCCAGGAAATCGCGATCTCCCTTCCCGGTGCGCCGCTTCTCATCCAGGTACAGCTCCCTGGCGGCCGCGATGTGGACGGGGGGATTGACATCGCCCAACGCCCACTCGTAGGCCGGGAGCTGGCCGTTGGGGTGCATGTACCACTCGCGCAGTAGGAGCAGCAATTGCTCTTTGGCGAAGCCAGGATCGATCAATCCGAAGGGCAGGGTGTGGAAGGCGAGATCCCAGGCGGCGTACCATGGGTATTCCCACTTGTCGGGCATGGAAATCACGTCGCCGCTGTTGTGGTGGCGCCACTGGCTGTTGCGGCCTTGCTTGCGCGAGCTGGGAGGAGCGGGAGTCGCGGGATCGCCCTCGAGCCACTGGGTGACATCGTAATTGTAATACTGCTTGGACCAGATTAGCCCGGCCAGCGCCTGACGCTGCACACGTGCCTCGTCTTCGGGGAGGCGGCCCCTGGCGAGTTCGGCGTAGAGGGCGTCGGCCCCGGCGATCCGGTTGTCGAAGACCAGTTCGGCATCCAGGAATGGCGCCGTGTGGCGGTCGGAAGAAAGGCGCAAAAGCACCGTTTCGGCTGAGCCGGGGGCGATCTCGAAGGCGTAGTGGGCCGCGACCTTGGTGCCGGCGCTGTCCGGGTTGACCACGCCGCTGTTCCCGCCAACGACGGCCTCGCCGATGCCGTCCTTCACGAAGGGGGTGCGATTGGGGGCGTCCCAGAGAAGCTGGGCGTTGGTTTCGTTCTCGGTGAAGAGGAGGGTGGGATTGCCCTGGCAGGCGAGCCAGTAATCGCCGAGGTCGGGATGGCTGGCCTGAACCAGCTGGCTGTCAGGAGGAGATGACTCGTTGGGCACGGCGCGGAGCTCCGGCCGGCGATGGTCCCTGCCCCATGACCATGTGTTGCGGAACCAAAGCGTTGGCAGCAGGTGCAGCGGGGCGGCGTCCGGTCCCCGGTTGGTGGCGGAAATCCGGACCAGGATGTCCTCCGGCGTGACTTTCGCGTATTCCACGGTGATATCGACGTAGCGATCCCCGGCGAAGACGCCGGTGTCGATCAACTCATATTCGGGCGCTTCCCGGCCGCGGCGCTGGTTCTCGGTCACGAGGTCGCCATAGGGAAACGCCGCCAGCGGGTATTTGTAGAGCCCACGCAGGTACGAGTGCGTGGGTGTGGCATCGAGGTACCAGTAATACTCCTTGACGTCCTCTCCGTGGTTGCCTTCGCCGCCGGTCAGGCCGAAGAGACGCTCCTTGAGGATGGGATCGGTCCCGTTCCAGAAGGCAAGGGCGAAGCACAGCCGCTGCTTCTGGTCGGAGATGCCCAGCAGGCCATCCTCGCCCCAGCGGTACGCACGTGAGCGCGCCTGGTCGTGAGGGAAGAAATCCCAGGCCGAACCGCCCTCCGAGTAGTCCTCGCGAACGGTGCCCCACTGCCGCTCCGAGAGGTAGGGGCCCCAGGTGCGCCAAGCGTCGTCGATCGGCTCGCCAAGCGCGGGAGTCGGGACAAGCGTTGCCATGATGTTGCCTCCGGGCGACAGGGCTGGTTTCGATACCATACCCGGGATACGGGCGGCCAAAGTGAAGGTTAGCCGCGAACCATGCCATCTCCCGCCACATGCGGATTCTGGTGACCAGGGAAGTGTAGGGATGGAGACGGCCGACCACAAACCAGTTAACGATGATTTTACGGTTCATCACCGGCGAAGGTCACCGCCGGCGTGTCAATCCCGGTCGCTCGATTCCTTTCCCACCAGGGTGGCGCGAAACTGGCGTGGGCATGGTTGCTCTGGTGCTGGCGCTATCGCGTGGCGGGGATCTGGAGGAGGTGGTGGGCCCGATCATTGGCGCGAGCCTGGATGTCGTTCGCGCGGGCGGCGATGTCCGTGGCGATGACTTCGTCCTTGATGAAGGGGATGTTGGCATGGACGTTGGCGAGAGCCGCGGTTACCGAGGCCTGGGCGAGTGACACCCCGATCGTTGCGTCGGAGAGGGCGTGAGTGGTGCCCTGTCGCATGACTGGTTCCAGATGATCGAGGACTGAGAGCGCATGCCCGGCAAGACCGAGCGGGATTTCGGTCGCGTTTACCATGGCGGCCTGCATGGCGTCGCGCCGGGTTTGCTTCTCTTCCGCTGTGGATTTCGGCAGGCGGCTGGCCTCGAGGTATCGGCCGTATGCGTACTCATCCGTCTGGGCGGATTCGACGAGCGAGTCGATGGCGTTCTGGAGATTGTCGTAGGTTGCGTCGAGCGGGTGACCGGTCTCGTCCTTGCGGGTGAGGCTGATGACCATTTGCCCGAGGCCCGCCGCGAGGATGCCAACGACTCCTGAAACGCTGCCGCCACCTGGGGCGGGGGCCGACGAGGCGAGGGATTCGAGATATTCGCGGATTGTACGATCGAGGATGGGTGTCATTGGTCTTTTCCGTTGGTTGCTGACTCGACCATGAGGTGGAGTTCGGTGACGAAGCGTTCCTCGTCGTCAAAATCGAGCTTGTAGGCGGATTCCTCGGGTCTTGGGGCGGGTGGGATGACGAATCTCACCCAGCCCTCCTCGGCGCCCCGGCACAGGAGTTCGGTGACCCTGGCCTCGAACCGGTTGTACGACATGTCTGGGGTGAGGATGCGATAGTACTGTTCGCCCATGCCATTCGCGGTCCAGATCAGGCGGACGAGCTGGCGATGCCGGGTTTCCAGGGGCGAGGCGGCCATCTCGTTGGACATGAGGCCGCGGAGGATGGCGGAGAACTTGCCCATGGGCCGCGTTTCCGTTCCGCAAACAGGGCAGAGGCCGTCGGTGATGTCGGTGTAGCGGAAGCTCCGGCGACAGGAATCGCACCACAGGTAGGAATTGGAGGGATCGGGAACGGTGGGCGGCATGCCGTCGGCCTTTCAGGGGGTGACATGAGAACAGGCCTGGTGGAGTGATCCGGCCAGGCCTGTCGATGACATCGTGAGTTGGGCTCTAGCCGCGCAGGCCACGTTCCTGGTGCTGGACGGTGCCGCCCTGCCCGACGTTGGCGGCGCTGGGTTGGGCGGCGCCGGTGCGGTCGGCCCACTTCTGCACGCGCCAGGTGATGAGGATGCCGCCGATCATCATGGCGACGGCCAGGAGCAGCTCAACGGTTTCCGCGAGCGTACCGAAGGCGATGGCGAGGTTGGAAACGATCATGGTGTATCTCCTCCGTTACGGGGCTTCGACGGTGATGGTGCCCACCATGCCGCTTTCGCGGTGGCCGGGAACCGAGCAGTAGAACTCGTAGGTGCCTGGCTCGGCATCCTCGGGAATGGTGATGGTGACCGGCTCAGCGGTGAGGACTTCGTGGATTCCGAACTCATCGACGGCGAAGTCGTGCTCCATGGCGCCGGTGTTGACGACCTGGATGGTGTCGCCGGGCTTGACGGTGATCTCGGTCTGGCTCCAGTTGAACGGATCCTGGGCTTCGAGGACGACCGAGCCATCCTCGCCGGTGGCGGGAGAAGCTTCCTCGGCGGCCTGTTCCTCCTCGGGATCGGCGGCGACGGTCGGGTAGAGGGCGTAAGATTCGTCTTCAGCGAGTTCGCACGCTTCGGTGTTGGATGGATCGGCGTCGCAGTCGGCCTGGGCCTGGGTGTGGCCAGTGGTCAGCACGGCCTCGTTATACACGTAGTTCCAGTCGCCGTACATGATCAGGTAGACGAGATCGTTGACTTCCTCAACGTTCAGGTCGGCGCCGAAGTTCGGCATGGTCGTGCTGGGAACGCGAGGATCCTGCGGAATGCCGTAGGTGATCATGTAGCGAAGGTAGGACTCGGCGCGAGCCTGTTCAACCGGATCATCGGTCTGGAAGAACACGAATCGTTCGTTTTCCTCATAATCGGGGTTGCCGACCAGGTGCGCCTGATTCAGCGGCGCGCCGATGCGCTGAGGCTCTTCGCCGCCGTCGCGGCCAAGACCCGCCGGGCCGTGGCACTGAAGGCAGTACGTGATATAGAGGGACGTGCCGCGCTCAAGCGCGAGCGCCTCCTGCTCGGTCGTTTCAGACCCTCGACGATTTGGTTCATCGGCCAGGTAGACAACCAGAACGGTGGCCAACGCCACCAATCCGATGATTACTACCGTCGCGAGCTTCTGGACAGCTCCCACCCTAGTTCTCTCCTCACCAAGACCGTCCAGTAAGAGGCAGGGTCTTCGTAGCGTTCATTCCGCCGCTTGATACCGCGACATGATCTCAAGCGGGCTCAGACCTCGATCAGACTTGCCGGATTCGTGTCGACGGTGACCGTGCCATTGTCATTGACGGTAACTGGCATATGGTCAAGACCCCGCGGGGCTGGTCCCGAAACACGGGTGCCGTTGTACTCGTACACCGAACCGTGGCACGGGCAGATGAATTCATGGGAGCCAGCCACCCATGGGACCGTGCATCCAAGATGCACACACTTCCAATACAGGGCGATGATGCCCTGATCCTCGGTGTTGACGATATAGAACTTGCCTTCGGAGAAGCGAAACGGCTGTCCGTTGACTTCGGGGACGCTTGAACCGTCGACTGTGATTTCGCCACCGAAGGCGCCCGTCTTGTTCGGCCAGAGAAGATACACCGTTCCGGCGGCGATCTCGGCGGTGATGATGAGGGCCGAACCGAGGGCGGCGTTGCGGGTGAATGACCGGCGGTTGTGCAGCTTCTTGACTTTGGAACCGGCTCCGGCGGCGCCCGAGTGCTGGAGCCGCGCGGTCAGGCCAAGGATACGGCTGGCTGCCCAACCTCCCGCCATTCCTGTCAGTGTGCGTGCGAGTGGTGTCATGTGAACGTCGATCCTTGACTAAACGATGCCGGGCGATGCCAGGTACGGGCCGCGACCGATGCCTAGTGGTGAACCAGCGGGAGATCCCACGGCATCATGAATTCCTGGCCCGGGCCGCGGAACGAGGTGCCGAAGATACCGAGCACCCAGTAGGTGACGAAGAATCCGGTGAACAGGCAGATGACGAGTTCGCGCGTGGTGGGGCGGAAGATGCCCTTGACCAGGGCGGCGAGCACGGCAATCGCGATGAGCATGATGAGCGAGGAAATGATGATGCCGCCAACCCAATCGGGGGCGCCCTGGGTTTCCATCAACCAGCGGCCGATGCCGAACTGGGTGCCGCGGCCAATAGCTTCATCGAGGAGTACCATGCCGGTGAGGGTGACGGTGGTGAAGACGGCGGTGAAGCCGATGATCTTGCGGCCCTTTGACGATGTGCCGAGGATGCCGACCCCGAGCGGGCTGCGGTCGATGTACGGAATCGCGGCGATGGCGACGAGGGTGATGGTCGGCACGATCACGCCAGCGAGTCCCGCGTCCATGTGAAGCAGCATTTCCTGGAGGTTCAGGAAGTACCAGGGGGCCTTGGACGGGTTTGGGGTCTGGTTTGGGTTGGCGCGTTCGAGGAGCGGTGCGTTCACCAGGACCGAGAGGGCGGTGAGGATGGCGAGGAACACCACCGCGCAAACGGCTTCGACGACCACGAGCGACGGCCAGACCATGACCTCGTCTTCGGCGAGGTCGGTGGGTCGGGCGAGCGCCCGTCCCCGTACCAGTTCGAGGAGCTTCTGACGTTTCTGTTCATCGATGGCGCCGGCTGGATTACCGGGTTGTTGTGCAATATCAGCCACGAAGTGTTTCTCCCAAGCTGGACCGGAATGGCTACGACACGTGCGGGCGACTACGGCCTACAACGGACCCGAGATACCGCCGTCCTTGCGGATGCGCCAGAAGTGGACCGCCATCAGGAAGGCCGCGACGAGCGGCAGGAAGATGACGTGCAGGGTGTAGAAACGAATGAGCGTGCTCTGACCGATCTGGAAATCGCCGAGGAGCAACTGCCGGACCTGCGGGCCAACCACCGGGGCGGCGCCGCCGATTTCCGAGCCGACGGTGATGGCCCAGAAGGCCAACTGGTCCCACGGAAGGAGATAACCGGTGAATGAAAGCAGGAAGGTGACTACCAGCAACAGGACCCCGATGACCCAGTTGAACTCGCGGGGCGGTTTGTACGAGCCGGTGTAGAAGACGCGCCCCATATGGAGGAAGACGGCGATGACCATGCCTTGCGCCGACCAGCGGTGCATGTTTCGCATGAGCTGGCCGAAGGTAACGCTGCCCTCGATGTCCTTCATGGTCTGGTAAGCCTGACCTTCGGACGGAATGTAATAGAACATCAGCAGGACGCCGGTCATGGTCAGGACAAGGAACATGAAGAACGAGAGACCGCCAAGGCAGAAGGTGTACGTTACCTTGGTGGCGTAGCGCTTGATCTTCACGGGGTGAATGTGCAGGAACACATTGCTGGCGATGATCAGGGCCTGGTTTCGCTGGGTATCGGGGTAACCATGCCTGACGACGGACCGCCACAAGGCAGATCCGGTTATGCGATCGGCCAGCGTCTGCTCGCGCCTCATGCCCTACTCCTCTATACGTCCACACGTTTGTTGCGTTCGGCGTCGTACGCCTGACGATGCTATCCAACCGGGTTGAAACGGGTGGCTGCATCCATTCGTGACGCGCACATCAAAAGATGCCCAACCCTTGGCCAAGCGTCTGCATATTGTCGGCTGCTGTCCTGACCGTGGTCAAGTCGTGATGAGAATTAGTCGTGCGTTTTTGCCGTACTTCGGACATGGAAATGGAGTGGTGGGGAAACGGAAAGCGGACGCTGGGTGCGTCCGCTCGTGGGAGGGAAGTTCCTCCCGTGCAGATGGTGGGCGTTACAGGACTTGAACCTGTGACCTCACGGATGTGAACCGTGCGCTCTGGCCAGCTGAGCTAAACGCCCGAAAAGCGGTGACCGGTGCGGCGTGAGTATACACGCGGTCGAGCCAGGCGGGCAACCGATTTTCGGGCGCTATTGGCGATGATGGGCACGAGCACCGTCATCGCGGCGGGCCTATTTGAGAAGCGCGACCGCTTCGACTTCGACGAGGACGCCCAGCGGGAGTTTGGCGACCTGGACGGTACTGCGGGCGGGAGCCGCATCTCCGGTGAAGTATTGAGCGTACACTTCATTGAAGGCGGGGAAGTCGTTGAGGTCTTGCAGGAAGCAGGTCGTCTTCACCACGAGGTCAATGGACGAGCCGGCGTCTGCGAGCAGGTCGCGGAGGCTCAGAAGGACTCGCTCGGCCTGGCCGCGAATGTCGTCTCCGGCGATTTCCTTGGTTTCAGGATCGAGCGGGATGACGCCCGCGGTGTAGACCATTCCGTTGGCGGCGATCGCCTGGGAGTAGGGGCCGATGGCGGCCGGGGCGCGGGACGAAGTGACGACGTTCTTACCTGACACGAGCGAACTCCTTGAGAACGAATGACTCGACAACAAACTGGCGCCGATGCTGGCGCGATACTGTTTCCAGAACTATAGCGCCGCCAGGGCGCGGATCACCGCCGGGCGCGGGGTCGATCACGGATTGCTGGGTTCGCACGTACTGTAGTATCAACGATGGATCGCTACCCGTATACTTTGGACACACTGGACTGGCGATCCGGACAC
>CAZUPA010000071.1:0-15685 GCA_964622205.1 uncultured Sphaerobacteraceae bacterium | reverse complement strand
CCGACCAGCGGGGCGAGCCAGGCCAGCCAGCCGGGCACGATCAGGCCGTCCGTGCGGTCGAGCAGCGCGGAGGCGGGGAACCAGGCGACGAAGGCGACCGGCAGGATGAAGGTCAGCGCGTACTGCAGCGCGGTGGGGAAGATGCGCTGCGGGTAGTTGCCGTACTGGTTGAAGATCTCGTTGGCGGTGGTGCGCACCGCGAGCGCGTTCAGGAACCGGAACGAGAGCGAGCTGAGGGTGATCTGCACCGAGCCTTCCACCAGCGCGCCGCCGATCACCGCGACGATAAGGAACGCGATCGACAGCGGTCCCCAGTCGATCGAAACGCGCGGCGCGGCGGCGATGAGGAGGGCGGTTCCGCCGATCAGGTCGCCAAAGCAGTTCACGCGCAGCTTGCGGGTGAAGATTTGCAGCAGCGGGTGGATGGGGCGGACCAGGAAGCGGTCGAACTCGCCGCTGATCAGCACGCGGTCGAGGTCGAACAGTTGCGAGAAGCAGAGGTAGAAGATGCCGTGCGAGGTCAGGCGCATGCCATAGAGGAAGGTAATTTCGGGAAGCGACCAGCCGCCGATGCTGTTGAAGCGGTCCACGATGATGAAGACGACCAGGAAGCCGGTGAGCTGGTAGAGCATGCCGCCGACCACGCTGCTGATGGCGTTGGCCCGGTACTGGAACTCCGAGCGGAGCGACGCGGCGGCGAGCGCGAGGGTGATGGCGATCTTCTCCACGCTCAGCCTCCCTGGATCACGGTGTGGTGGATGGCGCGGCCCCACACCCAGCGAATGACGAAGATCAGGATGCCTACCCAGGCCGCCTGCAGCAGCAACGCCGACCACAAGGCCCCGGTGGCGGGTTCGCCAACGTAGATCGAGACCGGGATGAAGGCGATGGCCTGGAACGGAAGCAACGTCATGATCGTCCGAAGCGCATCCGGCATGAACCAGAGCGGGATGAGGGCGCCGGTCGCGAAGTTCCCGATCAGCGTGTAGATCATCCGGAACCCGTTCATTTCCACGGTCCAGAAGCTGACGAGGCCGATGAGCAGGTTGAGCAGCATGGCGACCACCCAGGCCAGCAGCAGGGCGGCGGCATAGCCGAATCCAGCTTCGACGCTGGCTGGCCCGCGCAGTTCTCCCGCGATGTAGGCGATCGGGAAGGCGACGGCGAGCATCGGCAGCTTGCCGATCATGTCGCCAACCGCGGCGGCCATCAACTGGGCGGGGTAGCTGACCGGGCGGCTGAGGTCGAAGCTGATCTGGCCGAGACGGATTCGCCCTTCGATATCGCCATCCAGTTCCTGGCGGAGGAAGTGGACCTGGAGGTTGGCGAGCGTGAGGTAGACCAGCAACTGGCCGATGGCGATGCCGTCGACCTCCGTGCGGTCTCCGTAGGCCGCTTTCCAGACCACCGTGAGCAGGTAGATCTGCAAGCCGATGAAGAAGACGCCCATGAAGGCGTTGAGGCGATAGGTGAAGTGGAAGCGGATGCTGGCGCGGGCGATTTCGACCAGGGCGGGCATGTCGCGGGCGGTCATCATGACAGCAGGTGGCCGTTCTCGGTGATCTGGCGGACCACGCCTTCGAGATCGGGTTCGACGATCGAGATGTCGGAGACGGCGTGCTGGGCCAGGATGGCCTGGATCAGGTCGGCGACGGCGACCTGGCCGGGGTCGAACCGCACGGTGAGGCGGGCGTCGTCCTGGGCGGTGATGGTGGCGCCGGGCAGGTCCAGCCGGGCGGGCGCGGGGTCGGCGGTTTCCCCGGGCGCGAGGGTGATCACGAGTTCGCGGTAGGGGGCGAACCGGCGCTTGAGTTCGTGTACGGAACCGTCATACAGGACCCTGCCCTGGCTGATGAAGACGATGCGCTTGCACAGCCGTTCGACATCGGCCAGGTCGTGAGTGGTGAGGATGATGGTGGTTCCGCTGTCGCGGTTGACTTCTTCGACGAACTGGCGGGTCTTCTCCTTGGCGACCACATCGAGCCCCACGGTGGGTTCGTCGAGGTAGAGGATGCGGGGCTCGTAGATCATGGCGGCGGCGAGGTCGCCCCGCATGCGCTGGCCGAGCGAAAGCTGGCGGACGGGGCGGTCCATGAACGACGAGAGGTCGAGCAGGTCGACGAGGCGTTCGAGGTTGCGGGTGTAGCGGGCGCTGTCCATCCGGTAGAGCTTGGCGACCAGCCGGAGCGAATCGGCGAGGGGCAGATCCCACCAGAGCTGGGTGCGCTGGCCGAAGACAACGCCAATCTGGAGCGCGTTCCGCTCGCGCTGCTCCCAGGGAACGAGCCCGGCGACTTCGACCGTGCCGGAGGAGGGCACGAGAATGCCGGAGAGCATCTTGATCGTGGTCGATTTCCCGGCGCCGTTGGCCCCGAGATAACCCACGAGTTCGCCTTCGTCGATGGTGAAGGAGACGTTGTCGACGGCGCGGGTGGTGACGGATTGCCGGGTGAGCAGGGTTCGCAGGCCGCCGAGGGGTCCGTCGAAGCGTTTGGGGCGGTGGAAGTCCTTGACCAGCGAATCGACGGTGATGATGGGCGGCACTGCTGATCCTTGCCGGGCATGTTCGCGAAGCGAGCGGCTACAGGCGCCAATGCTGCCATGCCCTCGCGTACAGGGCAATGCCGGCGTGCTTCAGTCGCGATCCCGGATGGGAATCGCGGGGAACGTGAGGCATGGCCGGGGCGTTGTGGGTAGTGACACGCCGAAAGGGGCAGTTCATGAATCGTCGACGTTTCGTTGCGGCAATCATGGCGGGAGCCGCCCTCGTTCCATTGAAAGGCATCGCCCAGACACCCATCGCGGCGTCAGGGGCGCTGGAGGTGGCCACGGTTGGCTACGGCGCCAGGGCCGATGACGAGATCAGATCGGTGTTCGCCCGGGTGAGCCGGTGGACGGATGAGGCGTCGGCGGCCGCTTTCCAGGAGTACCTGGCCGGGGAGGCCGGAAGCGACTTGCCGGAAGGGGAGTTCTACCATTCCGAGGTGGTCGAGTGGGCGGTGCCCGATGCGCCGGACGATCTGGTGGTAACCGCGATGGAGTGGAGCACCACGGTGGGAGTCGCGGCCTACCACACCGCGTGGGTGCTGTGTACGATGCGGCGCGGGCCGCGACTGTGGGACCTGTGGATCAGCGGAGCCGGGAGCGGGCAGGTACGGGAACTCGCCACGGACCTGATGACGGTGCTGGGCGAGCGATATCCGCCTCCCTGTGGCACGCTGGAACTTGAGGACTACCTGCCGCGACCGGAAGACGTTCCGGCCGGGATGAGTGTGGTGGACTATCCGTCTGGAGTAACGCCGGATGGCGAGCCCTGGCTGGATATCCCGGAGGCGCCGCTGGAACCGCCCGCCACGCCGGCCGATACCGGTTGCGGAGCCCCGGAATGATGCTCGACCGGCGACGACGTTCTGGCGGTACGCCTCGGAGGAACTGGCCGCGATTGGCCGGGATGTGCTGGCCGATCGCGATACCGCCCCGGACCTCGCCGGTGATGTCTCCATCGTGGAGGTCGAGGAGTTTCCGCTCTCCAGCCTGCCGGGAACGCTGGTGTCCTGGATCGAGGTGGTGGGCGATGAGGCGGTGGAGCATCCGTTCGTGGGCGGTCTGTGGGACCTGCTGCCGGAGGAACGGGATTTGCCGGGCGGATTCCGCTTGTATCAGCTCAACGAACAGGGGACCGTGTACACGCCGGAGGGCGCCCCGATCCCGGCGTATGAGGCGACGCGGTAGCCGGGAGCCAAACGACGATGTTGGCCCCACGAATCCCCGGGACCCTCGATGTGGAGGGCCCCGGCGACTATGCCTGGATTGGGCGAGATCAGGCGTTGCGGGCGGCTTCGGCGAGGGTGGGGATGAAGGCGTCGATCATGTAGGGGATGGACAACACCGAGAAGGCGGAGCTGGCCATCACCAGGTCCTCGCCGATGATCGGGGCGAAGCTGCCACGCGCCACGGCCGGGATTTGATCGAAGGTCGGCATGGTAATCGCGGCCTCGTACTCTTCCTGGTTGGTGAACCAGAAGACGACGATATCGGCTTCGAGGCTGGCGGCTTCCTCGTAGCTGACGGACGCGAAGTAGGCGGTGTCTCCCGCGAGTTCGTCCATGCTCTGGGTGAATTCGCTGGGCTCCAGGCCGATGGCGGCGAGGAAGAGCGACCGGGAATCGGTGGTGGTGTAGATGTTGAACGCGGAAGTGCCGTCGCCCATGTTGCCGTAGATAAAGGTCTTGCCGGCGAGTTCCGGGTACTGGTCGGTTTGGGACGAGATCAGGGCCTCGGTATCGGCGACGAGCTGTTCGCCCTGAGCGCTCAGGCCGAGCGCCTGGCTGGTGATGGTTTGGACATCCTGCCACGACGTGCCCCAGGCGACCTCTGGATAGGCGACGGTGGGGGCGATCTGGCTCAGCAGGCCGTACTCATCTTCCGTAATGCCGGAATAGGGCGCGAGGATGATGTCTGGCGCGGCGCCCGCGATGGCCTCGAACGGAAGCTCAGCCGTATCGAGCAGTTGCGGTAGCTCACGGCCTTCAAGCGCCGCGCGGGTCCAGGGCAGGAACCCTTCGCCGTCTCCGCCCCAGTCGTTGCGCGGTATGGCGACCGGGTCGATGCCAAGCGCGATGACGGCATCCTGGGTGGACCAGCCGATGGTGACGACGCGGGTGGGTTGCGCTTCGATCACGGTTTCGCCGTAGACATGGGGAATCGTGACCGGGAAGGTGTCCACCACGACCGGGCTGGCGGCGGGGGTTGCGTCCTGGGCGAACGCGCCCCGGGGCAGCGTGGCCAGCAACGCGGCGGCGGTCGTGCCGCTTGCTGTTCCAACCAGAAGCTGGCGTCGGGAAAGGGATCGGGTGTCCACGGGCGATTCTCCAGTGTGGCGAGTGCGATACGTACGGGCGGGAAAGGCTCACGGACCGGTTGCCGCCGCGAGCAGGGACCCAGACGGCAGTATATCCAATATCCGAGTACTCTACTAGGACTTTATCCGGGACCAGAATTGGAGGATTCCGGAAGCAGGGACGGAGTGTGGTGGAACCTTTCCGCGTGAAATGGTGTTGAATGAGGTAGACAGGCAACGGGTTTTCCGCCGCCATGCCATCCCGTGCCCAATGAAAGGACCCGCGCCAGCTCATGTTTGCCCTTCCGCGTTCGCCCCGGCTGCGTGCTCGCCCGATGACGTTAATGTTCCTGGTGGTGCTGTCGTTCCAGATGGTGGCGGCTCCGGCGACGGATGCCGCGTTCTGGCAGCGGGGTTTTGAGACCCGGTTCCAGCAGGATGCGGGTTGGGTGGCGGCCGATGTCGTCACGTTCGAGGCCGAGGGCTACGCGCCGGTGCTCTCCCCAGATGGACGCTGGATCGCCGGGGTCGATGGTCTCAAGAACCGGCATATCTGCGTTTGGCGGGTGAGAACGGGCGAGCAGCGCTGTAACGAGGAATCGAGCCGCGTGGCCGAGGCGTCGATCGCCTGGTCGCCGGACAGCCGTCAGGTGGCGTTCTCGCAGAACGGGCATCAGCTCGATAGCGATGTGTTCGTGCTCGAGGTGCGGAGCAATTCGCTGACCAACCTGACCGAGGACGAGGTCGATGACCTGAAATCGGCCGATACGGCGGGCCGGTTCGTTATTTACGACCAGTGGCCGGCGTGGTCGGAGGATGGATCGGAAATCCTGTTCCTGCGCATCCTCAATCCCCGCGACGACAATGGGCAGCGGCAGATTTCGGTATCGCGCGTGATCCTGGAAACGGGCCAGGTGGTGCGCGGGCAGGACCTGGTGACTGACGAGCCGCTGGCCTACGTGGCGGAAGCGGTGGGCGTGATCACCCAGATGGTGTGGACGCCGGACGGGCTCGCGTACTTCGCGCTGCGAGGCGGTCGGGATGTCTCCGGCGTGTACGAGGTCGATTCCGCGCGGCCCATGCCGGAGTTGATCGATTCCGACCCGGCGATACCGGTATCGAATACCCCAGTGCTCACGGGCGCGACGCCCGATGGCCAACGGCTCAGCCTGTACTGGCTGTGGGGCGATATGGCGATTGACGGCGAGTTTTACACCTACGGCTGGTTCGACCGCGAGACCGGCGAGATTCACCCGATCGTGGTCGACGTGCCGGAGGAGATGACGGTCGCCGCGCCGCCGCGGCTGTCGCCCGATGGGACCGCGGTCGTGTACGGCCTCTCGGAGGATCTCCAGACGCACCAGGATTCGACGATCGTCGTGCGGGACCTGGAATCGGGCGAGACCTCCGAGGTGGCGACCGGTGTGGATCTCCAGATGTGGGAGAGCGTGACAGGCATTGCGTGGAACGAGGCGAACCAGATCGTGCTTCCGCTGTCCAACGGCGACTTCCAGGTGGTGACGCTGGAGTATGAGCCCTGATGGCGAGATTCCTCCGGGCGGCCGCGGTCGTGGTCGGTGTGGTTGGCGCGGTGATCGTGGCGATCGTGATGCTGGCGGGGCCGTTGACGGATGATCCTGGCCCGGGCACGGTGGAGCGGTTCGTGATCTTCGCCTATCCCATCTGCCTGCTCCTGGGAGGGATATTCGCGGCGATCCGGGCGCGGATCGGGCTGATCTATGGCGGATTGGCGATCGTGTTCGCGGCGATATACACCGCGATGGCGCTGACCGCGAACGACTCCGGCTGGAGCGGGTTCGGTGAGGCGGCGGTGTTCACGATGCTGGTGGTGGGCCCGGCCCTGGTGCTCACCAGCCTGTGCTGGAGCGTGATGCGCGAAACCGGCGAGAGCTTCTGAACCATCTCGTGGTCCCGGAATGGATACATGCGAAACGGGCGGCCTGGATCATCCAGGTCGCCCATGTCATTCACTCATCACGTCCCTGGCTGACGAGGATGGCGTCATACCTGCGGGGACCAATGGATGATGGGTGGCATGCCGCTGGTGTGCGAAGAAGTCCCTGCCACCCAGGGACTACCAGGTGATTCAGTTTGCCGGTGTGGATGGCTACCGTGGTGATACGCCAGATTGGCACGGGACCTCTTCACAACTCAGCGAGACAGGGCAGGCAAACCGGAGACGGTTGCGGTACGAAGCGGGCGGATTTGACGTGTGAAACGCCACGATTTCGCGACCCTGTGCGGCCGAGTCGTGGAAAGGCGGCCAATGCGCGGCGTGCGACATGCCGGAACGCAGCACCGGGGATGGTGGTGTGCCGGCGATGACCCGGGAGGATGATTCGTATGGGTTCCTTGCGTCACAAGACCGCGATTGTGCTCGTTTCGCTCGTTAGCCTTTTTGGCATCACGGCATCCCCGGCCCTTGGCCAGGATGCGACTCCGTCCGATGCCGGTGAGTGCGTTGCCACGACGCCAGCGGAAAACGTGGTGCTGGTCCAGCAGTTCCTGGCCGCGGTCGAGGAACAGGATGCGGAGACCATCCACGCCGTGCTGGCCGATGACCTGGTATACGAACTGGATCGCTTCGGACTGGAAGTGGACCACACGACCAACGATGACGAAGTGGCCCTGATCGCCATGCAGGCGGAGGTCTATCCTGGCGTGACCCATGTGGTCCAGGATGTCATCGCCGAGAACGACAAGGTCGTGGTGCATCAGATTCTCACCATCGATGCCCACATGCTGACCGGCGAGCACGTCGCGCTCGAAGCGACACTCGAAGTTGACCAGATCATCATTTACACCGTCGAATGCGGAGAGATCGTCCACATCGATGGCGTGGTCGACGTGTATACGTTGCTGACCGGTCTCGGCATTATCGCGCCGATCATGTCCGAACCGGAGGCATCGCCCGCCGCCTGATGGCCAGAGCCGGTTCGCAACGATCACCATGGAAAGGCCGGTGGAGGTGTTCCACCGGCTTTTTCCGTGGGCGGGATGGAGCGCCAGGAATATTGTTACGAAATTGGCATGCAATCGAGGCGCTCGGGCGCGCGATGTTCACGGGTCATGGTCGACGATGGCATTAGAGGGATTGGCCCTGAATGCAAGGAGAGTGACCATGGACAGCGGTTTTGTCGGCAAGGTGGCGTTGGTGACGGGCGCGGGATCGGGTATTGGCAGGGCGACGGCGATCGCGTTCGCCGAACACGGCGCGAAAGTGATCGTGGGTGATCGCAATACCGATGGCGGCGACGACACCGTGGAGATGATTCGGAGGGCGGGGGGCGAGGCGACGCTCGTTCTGGCCGATGTCTCCGACGCGGCGGCGGTGGAGGCGATGGTGGCGACAACCGTGGAGACCTATGGCAGGCTCGACTTCGCCTTCAACAACGCCGGGATCGAGGGCGATCCCGGATCCGTGGCTGATGGGGACGAGGCACATTGGGACCGCGTGATCGATGTGAACCTGAAGGGCTCCTGGTTGTGCATGCGGGCCGAACTGAAGCAGATGCTGGCCCAGGGCAGCGGCGTTATCGTGAACTGCGCGTCGATCGCCGGGCTGGTTGGCTTTCCGGGCTCCGCTCCCTACGTGGCGAGCAAGCACGGCGTGGTCGGGCTGACGAAGGCGGCGGCGCTTGAGGTGGCGGAAACCGGGATTCGGGTAAATGCGATCTGTCCGGGCGTGATCGCCACGGCGATGGTGGCGCGCGCGCTGGGCGACAGCCCCGAGGCGATAGCGGCAACCAACGCCATGCAGCCCGTGGGCAGGATGGGCAAACCGGAGGAGATCGCCTCGGCGGTGCTCTGGCTCTGTTCGGACGGCGCCGCGTTCACGACCGGCGAGGCGTTGGTGGTGGACGGCGGGTATGTGGCTCGTTAGGGGCGGCCGGCGACAGGCAGGGCGGACAACAGCCGCCTGTGCAGTCCATGGTGAGTTATACGGAATCCGGGTGAATTGACGTACACCAGCGCGGGTTCCGATCTTCCGTCTCATGCTGGTCGTGTACGTGGAGGGGTAGCCGTGGAGGGATGGCCCAGGCGCGCGGCGCCGTGTGGCCATCCGCCGGAGGCGAGCGTGTGGCTGCCCTGCCTCTCTCCGGATTCCGTATTACACGCTTGATAGGCGGCGGGTCCGCCCGTACGTGGCGGAGAGGATGTCACCTGTTGCCGGTCGCTCCGAGGACATTAATGCGTCAGTGCGCAACAATAGGGAATGTGCTCACGCGCACTGGTAATATATATCGCTTTGCGATAGAATAAGGACCGTGATGAGCGAGGACCTCTCCAGGGAACGGTACGAAGCCCTGGCTGAATTCCGTTACCAGATACGGCGCTTCCAGCACTTCAGCGAAGAAGCAGCCCGGGGCGCCGGGCTCGAACCCCAGCACCATCAACTGGCGCTGGCGGTCAAGGGGTCCGTGGACGGCAGGCTGACGATTGGCGCCGTGGCCGAGCGGCTCCAGGTTCGGCACCATAGCGCGGTCGAACTGGTGGCCCGCGCCGAGGCGCGCGGGCTCGTGTCGCGCGAGAAGGGCGAGGCCGATCGCCGGCAGGTATTCGTGACCCTCACCGCCGAGGGGGCCGAGGCCCTGCGCCAGTTGTCCGCCGCGCATCACCAGGAAATGCTGACCGCCGCCCCTGAACTAATCCGTATCCTGCAGCGTGTGATCGCCGAAGACCATTCGGGCGACTGACGTGACGTGATCCGGTGTCCCGGGGCGGACCATCCCTGGGAGAACCCCTACATTGGATCACGCGGCCAACCTCACAACCTCGATCTCGACCGCGCGCGACGCGCGATCCGGCGAACGAACTCCACTCCCCCACGAACTGCGCGATTTCACCGCCACCAGCCGGATGCTTGTCCTGACCGGGCTCGCGGCGCTGGTGGGCTGCGCTGGCGCGGTGCTCGCCTGGGCGCTGCTACGGCTGATCGCGCTCTGCACCAACCTCTTCTACTTCCAGGAATGGTCGTTCGAGGACACCTCGCCGGCGGACAACACGCTTGGCTGGCTGGCGGTGTTCGTGCCGATCGTGGGCGGCCTGATCCTGGGCCTGATGGCCCGGTTCGGTTCCGAGCGGATCCGAGGCCACGGTATTCCCGAGGCGCTGGAGGCGATCATGATCAACGGAAGCCGGCTCAGCGCCCGGGTGGCGGTGCTCAAACCGGTGTCGTCGGCGATCTCGATCGGTTCGGGCGGCCCGTTCGGCGCCGAGGGGCCGATCATCATGACCGGCGGCGCGGTGGGATCGCTGGTCGCCCAGTTCTTTCACTTCACGAGTTCAGAACGGAAGACGTTGATGGTCGCTGGGGCCGCGGCCGGGATGGCGGCGGTGTTTTCCGCGCCCCTGGCCGCGCTCGCGCTCTCGGTGGAACTCCTCCTCTTCGAGTTCAAGCCGCGCAGCCTCTTTCCCGTCGCGATCGCCGCCGCGTTCGCCGCCACCTTCCGCCGCCCGTTGCTGGGCGAGGGGCCGATCTTTCCCGTTCCCACGCACGATATCGACTTCGGCGTCACCGCGCTCGTGTTCTGCGTGCTGGCCGGTTTGGCTGCTGGGGGACTTGCGCTGGTGATCACGCGGATGGTGTACCTCGCGGAGGATTCGTTCGCCCGGCTGCCAGTGCACTGGATGTGGTGGCCGGCGATCGGCGGGGTGGCGATTGGTATTGGCGGGCTGATTTTCCCGGAAGCCCTCGGCGTGGGGTACGACGTGATCGCCGACCTGCTCACCGGCGAGGCCCCGATGCGGATCGTGGTCGGCGTGTTGCTGGTGAAATCAGTGATCTGGGCGATCCCGCTCGGGGCGGGGACGTCGGGCGGCGTGCTGGCGCCGATGCTAATGATGGGCGCTGCGCTGGGCGCGCTGGAGGCGGAAGTCTTTCCCGACTTCGGGCCGGGCTTCTGGGCCATCGTCGGCATGTCGGCCATTCTCGGCGGGACGATGCGGGTGCCATTCACGGCGCTGCTGTTCACGCTGGAACTGACCCACGATACGAACATGCTGCTGCCGCTCATGGTGGCGACGGTGGTGGCCTACGGCGCCACGGTGTTGGGCATGTCGCGCTCGATCCTGACCGAGAAGGTGAGCCGTCGCGGGTATCACATCACGCGGGAGTACAGCGTGGACCCTCTGGAGGTGCTTTCCGTGCAGGAGGTGATGCGCTCCCAGGTGGTCGCCCTGCCGGAAGATCTGGACGCGGAATCGCTCGCCCGGATCGCCGCCGGGGCCGAGCAGGCGCGCGGCCAGCACCTGTACCCGATCCTCGACGCCGATGGCGGGATGCGCTCGGTGGTGACCCGTCGCGAGTTGCGGAATCGCCTGGCGGACCCGGCCTTCGCGGAATCCGCCGCGCCATTGCGGGACTGGGTCGACGCGGCGCCGGTGGTCGCCTATCCGGCCGAGACCCTGCGGCTGGTGGCGGCCCGGATGGCCGAAACCGGGCTCACCAGCTTCCCGGTGGTGGAGCGGAACGATCCCGGCAGCCTGCTGGGGATGGTGGGCCTGCCGGATCTGCTGCGGGCGCGCGAACGGCAACTTTCGGACGACCGGCATCGCGAGCGATGGATTCGCGTGCGCCTCTTCCGGGGCGGCCGGCAACCCACCGCTCCGGCCACCTGAGAACCCGATTGGTGAAACCGGGAACCGTTCATTATTCCGCGGCGTTTCTCACTGCGGGAAAGCCAACGTGGCTCTCACCAGGGGCCCCACAACCAGATCAGGCAGGACACCCGCGATACGGCGGGGTGAGCCTGCGTGTGCCTGGAATGGGGTTTCCACCACCGCCAACGCGCCGGCATCAATCAGGACCCGAGCAATCGAGCCCGCCGGCGCGCAAGAACCCGGGAGTAACGCAAGATGTATCAGGATCGTCTCGTTTCCATGTTCGAATCCCGCCTGTCGCGTCGTGTTGTCATGCAGCGGGCGGCGGTCGCCGGGGCTGGAGCCGCGCTCGCGTTGAGCGGCGGCGGGTTCGCGTTGGCGGGCCACCAGGGGCACGACGCGGAGTATCCGGAACTTGTGATCGTGGCGAAGGAGATGTCCTTCGACGTCGCCGAAACCTTCGAGGGCGGCGTGGTGAAGCTGACGCTCGACAACCAGGGTGAGATGGACCACCACGCGATGTTCATGCGCGTGAACGACGACGCGACGCTCGAAGATTTGCAGGCCGCGCTGGAGACTCCAGACTTCGGGTCCGTGTTCGCGGTGTCCACCAGCCATGGTGGCCCGATGGTTGGCCCTGGCCTGAAGGGCTCGGTCATCGTCGATCTGCCGGCGGGCGCCTACGTGCTGATCTGCGCGATTCCAGACGAGACTGGCATGCCGCACTACCAGATGGGCATGCAGGCCGTTGTGGAAGTGACCACCCCGGCGGCGGCCACCGCCCTGGCGCCGGAGGCGGACGCCACGATAGAGCTGATGGAAATGATGTTCCACGGCCTGGAAGCGGACTTCGCCGCCGGACCGGTAACGCTCGAAGTGGTGAGCGCGGGCGCGGCGATTCATGAGATGGCCGTGCTGCAACTGGCCGAGGGGTTCACCTCCGACATGCTGATGGAGATGCTCTTCGCGCCGCCGTCCGCCACGCCGGAAGCGGCCCCGGCCCAGCAGGGACCGCCCCCAATCACCAACATCGGCGGCGTGGCCCCGATGAACCCGGGCTTCACGAACTTCCTGCCGCTCGAACTCACCGCGGGCGAGTATGTGGCGATCTGCTTCGTGCCGGACACCGAGACTGGGGCGCCGCACGCGGCGCTTGGCATGGTGATGCCGTTCATGGTGGCGTAGGCTGGCGTTGCATCGAGATCTGGATTCCAGGCTGGCTCACCCCGGCCGGCCTGGAAATTCACACAGATCATTCATCGCGCCGTAACAGCATTGTGACAATTTTCACCCGATCCACCGGCAGACTGGCAACAGTGCCGGTGACGCCCTGAGCGGCCAGATTCGACCGGCAACGCGCCCCCGTAGCGATGCTGGTGCCGGGACGCGATCCGGGAGCCCCAAGGGCCCCGCTGCTCCAGGGCTGGGACCCCACGGCGGGTGTGACCATTCACCCCTTCCGTTCCACTTAACCCTCACCCGTTGCGGCGGGTCCCATCCTTTCCTCACATGGCCGGTATCCGGTTCCCGGGCTCAACGTCGAGTTTCGGAGCCGGAGTTACCGGCGCCACTGGCCCATCAGCATCTCCGCTCGTTCGGATTGGGCGGCCCACGGAGTGGGACGCCAGGATGGTCTTGCCCTGGCCGGCTTTCCCCTGGCCCGAGCGGTGCGTGCTGATCGACACATTTCGCCGGCGCGGAGAAGCGCGACGGAAGGAGAGAGATCGATCATGCAGCCATCCCCGTCCCCGGTTGCCATTCCCGCCCAGCAGCGGCTGCCCCGGCAACTTCCCCGGCCTGGCAGGCCAGGCCTTCTCGCATTCCAGTCCAGGCACGCCGGTCCTTCCAACCGGTTGCCCATCCGTTCCATTCACGAGTATTCAAGGGTTCGCCGATGAGCTTCCTTCCTTCCACAACCAAACTTGCCCAGGCCAGCGCCAAGCGGCCTTGGTGGACCGTTGGCGCCTGGGTGGCGGCAATGATCGTGGCCGTGGTGATCATGGGATCGCTCGGCATGAAAACCACCACCGAATTCACCTTCACCAATGATCCCGAAGCACAGGCGGGCGCGACCCTGCTCGAAGATGCCGGACTGGTGGACAACAACCCGACCGACGAAACGATCGTGGTCCACTCCGACGCCTTGACCGTGGACGATCCGGCATTCCAGGAGCGCGTCGAGGCACTGACCGCCGACCTGCGGAGCATGCCGGACGTGGTGGCCACCGATTCGGTGATCAACTATTACGAACTCAATGCCGATCCGGCGACCGCCAACGTGGCGGCTTCGATTGTGTCGGAAGACGGCCATACCACCCTGGTTCCGGTGACGCTGGTGGGTGATCTCGACGAGGCGATGGGGAACGCCCCGGCGTATCTCGAACGGCTCGAAGGATTCTCCGGCGACGGGGTCGAGGTGATCTCGGTTGGCTACGTCAGCATCGGGGAAGAGAATAACGTCATCTCCGAAGAGGACATCGCACGGGGCGAGACGATTGGCATCATCGCGGCGATGATCATCCTGGTGGTGGTGTTCGCGGCGCTGGTCGCGGCTGGCATCCCGATCATTCTGGCCGTGGTCTCGATCGTGATCGCGTTCGGCATCACCGCGCTGATCAGCCAGGCCATCGATCTTTCGTTCTTCGTCACTAGCATGATCACGATGATCGGTCTCGCGGTTGGTATCGACTACGCGCTGTTCGTGGTGGAACGGTATCGCGAGGAGCGACGCCGCGGCCATCCGAAATCGGATGCGATCGGCATTACTGGTGGCACCGCCGGCAAGGCTGTCGCCTTCTCGGGCGGCACCGTGGTGCTGGCGTTGATGGGCATGTTCATCATGCCGGCCTCGATCTTCCAGGCGCTGGCGATTGGCGCGGTCACGGTCGTGATCGTGGCCGTCTTCGCCACCATTACCCTGGTGCCAGCCGTGCTCAGCCTGCTGGGCGACAAGATCGACTGGCCGCGCAAGCGCGACTACTCGAAGGCGGTTTCCGAGGCCGAGGATGTGGACGCCGTGTACCGCGGGTTCTGGGGCCGGATCACCAAGACCGTGATGGCCCGGCCCGTGATTGGCGCGGTTGCGGCGGTTGCGCTGCTACTGATGGCGGCGATTCCGTACCTGGACATCAACACCGGGTTCGCCGGTGTGGAGACAATGCCGGAGGATAGTCACGCTCGCCAGGGCTTCGAAATCCTGAACGACCAGTTCTCGGCCGGACGGCTCTCGCCGGTGCAGTTCGCGATCGAAGGCGATCCGGACCAGGTGAACCAGCAGGTCGCGGGGTTCCGCGAATCGCTGATGGCCGAAACGGTGAGCGATGGCAACGGCGGCACGAAGCCGGCCTACCTGCCCGTTCCCGAGGAAGGCTGGATTCGGTGGAACGATCAGGGCGCCGTGGCCCTGATGGAAGTGACGCTCAATACCCCGGTGAACGATGACCGGTCGTATGCCCAGATCGAACGGCTGCGCGAAGATCTCGTGCCGGCGGCATTCGATGCGACGGGCGCCACCGTGTACGTGACCGGTGAGACAGCCTTCAACCAGGACTTCTTCACGCTGACGAACGAGTACACGCCGTACGTGCTGGCGTTCGTGCTTGGCCTGAGCTTCCTGCTCCTGCTGCTGGCCTTCCGGTCGGTGGTGGTGTCGGCGAAGGCGATCCTGATGAACCTGCTCTCGGTTGGCGCGGCTTACGGGCTGATCGTGCTGGTGTTCCAGAAGGGCGTCGGCAACGATGTTCTTGGGCTCCAGCAGACGCCGACGGTTGAGGCGTGGATCCCGATCTTCCTGTTCTGCGTACTGTTCGGCCTGAGCATGGACTACCATGTGTTCCTGCTGAGCCGGATTCGCGAGCACTATGACCTGACCGGCCGCAACACCGAGTCGGTGGCGGTTGGCCTGCATTCGACGGCCAAGATCATCACGGGGGCGGCCCTGATCATGGTCGCGGTGTTCGGTGGCTTCGCCTCCGGGCGGCTGGTGATGCTGCAGCAGATGGGCTTTGGCCTGGGCGTGGCGGTGCTGATCGACGCGACGATCGTGCGGTCGGTGCTGGTGCCCTCGGCGATGGCCCTGCTGGGCGATCGCAACTGGTACCTGCCGAGCTGGCTGCGCTGGCTGCCCGACCTGCGGGTCGAAGGCGAGCCGGTGCAGGTGGTGCATGCCAACGATGGCGGCATCGCGCCGCCGGTGGTTCCTGGCGGCGCGACTGGCGAGTA
>CAZUPA010000070.1:0-15737 GCA_964622205.1 uncultured Sphaerobacteraceae bacterium | reverse complement strand
TGTCCCGGAAGATGTGACTGCTGGCTGGCTCCAGCCGACCTTTACACGCATGGTGGCGGAGTGGGGCGGGTTTTGGCACAATGACAGGCACACTCCGGGTTTGGGAGTGTTCGCCACGTTGCGCGAAGAGTATCCATCATGTCCGTAGCGACACTGCCACACACCATCCGCACGGAGATCCATGCCGCGTCCAGCGGTGGGAAGGCCGCCGCCGCCGGGGCAGCCTCCGCCGGCGCGATCGCGATGGCCCGTGGCGGATGTGCTGCCTGACCGGCTGATTCCCGGTCCTCCCCCTTCCCCGACCCAACTCATTCCGCGCGAAACGGCGTGGCCACGCCCAGCAAGCGCGTGTCGCTCAACGGAGTCTTCCCATGTCTTCCAACTTTGGCATACCCTGGCAAAGCGGCGCGGACATCCGCCGCAAGTTCGTCGAGTTCTTCGAATCTAAACAGCACCTGCATTATCCGAGTTCCTCGCTGGTGCCGCCGGCGGAGGACAAATCGGTGTTGCTGACCACCGCCGGCATGCAGCAGATGATCCCGTACTTCCTGGGGCTGGAAGAGGCGGCAGCGCCACGCATGTGTACGGTGCAGAAATGCTTCCGGACCGTGGACATCGACGAGGTCGGCGACGAGAGCCACAGCACCTTCTTCTTCATGCTGGGCAATTTCTCGGTGCGCGACTACTTTAAGTCCGAATCGCTGGCGTGGTCGTGGGAGTTCCTCACCGAGTGGATGGGGCTGCCCGCGGAACGCCTGTACCCGACCGTACACCCGGACGACGAGGAAGCGCGTCGCATCTGGCGCGAGGAAATCGGCGTGCCGGAGGAGCGGATTGTCAGCCTCGACGACAACTGGTGGTCGGTGGGCCCGGTCGGACCGAACGGGCCCGACTCGGAGATTTACTTCGACCGGGGCGAGTCGTGGGGCACCGGCGAGGACAACGCGACGCCGGGGACCGATGGGCCGAGGTTCCTCGAACTGTGGAACAACGTGTTCATGCAGTACAACACCACGCCCGACGGTGTCACCACGCCGCTGGCGAAGCCGTGTGTGGACACGGGCATGGGCCTGGAACGCCTGATCCTGCTGGTGCAGGGCGCGCGAACCATGTATGACACCGACGACTACCAGCCGTTGATCCAGAAGGTGTCCGAGCTTTCCGGGGCGTCGTACGATGTCGATCCGGGAACCGACCGGTCGATGCGGATTGTGGCGGACCACATCCGGGGCTCGGTGTTCCTGATCGGCGACGGCGTGCTGCCGGGCAATGAGGGCCGCTCCTACGTGCTCCGGCGCGTGCTGCGAAAGGCGATCCGGCATGGACGCCTGCTCGGCATCGAGACGTCGTTCCTGCCGAACCTGGCGGAAATCATCATCGACCAGTTCGGGGCGGAGTATCCGGAACTGGTCGATCGCCGCGGCCAGATCATGAAGGTCCTTTCCTATGAGGAGACCAGCTTCGGCAAGACCCTCACCTCGGGCGTGAACCGGCTGCAGGCGTTGACGGCGTCCATCAAGGAGAAGGGCGAGCAGGTCATTCCGGGTGAGGACGTGTTCCGTCTGTACGACACCTACGGGTTCCCATTCGACCTGACGGCGGAACTCGCGCGCGAGGAAGGGTTGTCGATCGACGACACCGGTTTCCAGGCGGCGATGGAGCGGCAGCGGGAAACGAGCCGCTCGCTGGCGTCGTTCCAGGATGCCGGGCGAGACCGTTCGGAGTTGTACGCGGCGATCGCCACCCGAACCACGTTCCTCGGCTACGAACAGGAATCGGCGGAGGCGACGGTGGTCGCGATCCTGGGCGCCGATGGCGCGCTCGATATCGCCGAAGCCGGGCAGCAGGTGGAAGTGGTGCTCGACCGCACGCCGTTCTATGGCGAATCCGGTGGTCAGGTTGGCGACAGCGGATTCCTGTACGCCGAGGCGGGGCTGGTTGACATCGACGATACGCGCAAACCCGCGCCAGACCTGTTCGTACACCGGGGAACCGTGAAGGAAGGATTCATCCGGGCCGGTGAGAAGGTCACCGCGCGGGTGAACGCGAACCGCCGCCAGGAGATTCGCCGCAACCACACCGCCACGCACCTGCTGCACAAGGCGCTGCGCCTTGTGCTCGGCGACGAGGTTCACCAGGCGGGTTCGTTGGTGGCGCCGGACCGGCTGCGGTTCGACTTCACGGCGCTCGATGCGGTGGAGCCGGAACAGGTGCGGCAAATCCAGGAGATCGTGAATATCAACGTGCTGGCGGACCGGCCCGTGGAAACCCGGGAAATGGCGTACACCGAGGCGGTCTCGACCGGAGCGATGGCGCTGTTTGGCGAGAAGTACGGCAGCACCGTGCGCGTGGTGCGGATCGACGATTTCTCGAAGGAACTCTGCGGCGGCACGCACGTGAAGCACACGGGTGAGATCGGGCCGTTCGTGGTGACCTCGGAAGGCAGCGTGGCGTCCGGTATCCGCCGGATCGAGGCGCTGACCGGCACGGCGGCGGTCGAGCGGATGCTCGGCCAGCAGCGGCTGGTGGAGGGCCTTGGCCGCGACCTGCGGGTGACCTGGACCGAGGTGCCCTCGCAGGTGAAGGCGCTGCAGGACCGGAACCGCCAGCAGGAGCGGGAGATCGAGCGGCTGAAGGGCGAGCTCGCCGGGGCGCAATCGGGCGACCTGCTTTCCCAGGCGCGCGATGTGAACGGCGTGAAGGTGCTTTCGGCGCGGGTGTCCGTGACCGGGAAGGGAGAATTGCGGCAATTGGGTGACCGGCTGCGCGATTCCCTGCAATCGGGTGTGATCGTGCTGGGCACGGTCGTGGACGACAAGCCGAGCCTGCTGGCGATGGTCACGCCGGACCTGACCGGACGCGGAATACGCGCGGGGGATATCATTCGTGCGTTGGCCGGGCATATCGACGGCCGCGGCGGCGGACGGCCCGAACTCGCGGAAGCGGGCGGGAAGGATGCTTCCAGGCTCGATGCGGCGCTCGGGGCGGTGGACGAGACGATCGAGGGAATGGCCGTCAACACCGCGTAGGATGCGCGTACAATCTAGCCGCCATGGATGGGTGGCGCATGAGCCGGGCCGGTGTTGAACCGGCCCGGTGCCTGAACAGCAACTGGATAGCATGACAGACTCCGGGGGAACGACAACCGAGATCACGATATCCGTGAGCGACCACGACAACCTGCCCGCCGTTCTGGATCAGGTGAGGGCGGCTCGTGGCAAATCGATCCTGCTGGATATTCCGGATCACAGCCCAGTCTTCCTGACGGCGACCGAGTTCCGCACCCTGCGGGACCTGGCCGAGAGCAACGACGTGATGGTGACTTTGGGCACCAGCGATCCGCTGCGGCTGCAGCTGGCCTCGATGTTCGGGCTGGCGGACGTGGAGCGCCCCGCGCGGCCCGAGAACAACGGCGATACCGACCCGGAATTCGAGTCGACCCCGTCGTTCCAGGGCTGGCGTCCCGCGGCCGAGCCTCAATCCAGCCCGGACGAGGAAGAGACCGCCGCGGACCCGATCTCGGTTTCGCGCCGCCGCCGGACGGATCTCTACGACCAGCCAGCTCCAGACCGATCCGCATCCCGCAACGTTGGGCTGTCGGAGGATGCCACCTTCGTCTCCCTGAGCTACCTCGATGAGGATCCAGGCGCCAGGAAGGCGCAACGCATCGGCCGGATCGTGGCCGTCGCGCTGGTCGCGGGGCTCGTGGCGCTGATCGCCGGCTGGTACTACATGCCGGGGGTGACGGTGGATGCGAACCTCCGGCAGGGACAGATCAGCACGGAGTTGCTGTACAGCGTTACCAGGCCGGGCTCGGCCGCGGCGCCGGATGCCGCGTTCTCGGTGGAAGCCAGCGAGGTATCGGACACCGTGGCGTTCGACATCGTGGTGCCGGCGACCGGGACGCAGTCGACCCCGGACCAATCGGCCAGCGGTGTGGTGACATTGCGAAACGCGTCGGAAGAAGCCGTGACCATTCCGGCCGGGACGGTGCTGTCGACCGTGGCTGGCGCGTCATTCGTCACGGACGCCGATGTGGAGGTGCCCGCCGGTAGCGCGGATGGCTCGACGATTGGCGAGGCAACGGTGAACGCGACCGCCAGCGAGCCGGGCGCGAACGGTAACCTGGGGCCGGGCGAGTTGAGCGGCCAGGTCCCCGACCAGCCGGTGTATTTCAGTAATCTGGGCCAGGAAATGGCTGGCGGGACCGATATCGAGGTGGCGGTGGTCACGGAAGAGGATATCGCAACCGCCGAACTGCAAGTGGAGAACGACATCAACCGGGTCGTGGCCGAGGACTGGACCGCGATGCTGCCCGAGGGCCAGGTCATCCTGATTCCATCGGTGGACGCTGGCGATCCGGACTACACCATCGAGCAGGAACCTGGCGACTTCTCCGATACCGTCACCCTGCGGGGCACGGCGGACGCCACCGGGTATCAGTACGACCGAGAATCCGTTCGCGATCAGGCGCTTGAGTTTTACTCGACGGCGCTGACCGAAGAGGTCCCCGAGGGCTACGAGATGGTCGAGGGTACGGTTCAGCTCGGCGAGCCACGGCTTGTGGCGCAGTCGCCAGCCTCGGTGGAATACACGATGGAGGCAACGGCGACGGTGCGGGCCATCTTCACCGGCGATGACCAGGACCAACTGGTGGAGGACATTTCGGGAAAGGATGAGGCCGAGGCCGAGGCGATTCTGGCCAACGAGCCCGCGTTCGAATCGTGGTCGATCGAGCGCAGTCCAGGTTGGTGGCCGGGGGGCCTGCCGCGCGCCACGAGCCGGATTTCGCTCGATGTCTCCGGTGAGGTTGTCGACCTCTCGACCCCGGTTGCCGCGCCCGAAGCGACCCCGGCCGCGGATGGTGGCTTGTGACGGGCGGTCCGGGCCGGCTGCTGGGCCTGGATGTAGGTGGCAGGCGGATTGGGGTGGCGATCAGCGACGAGATGGGGATCATCGCCAGTCCGGTCGCGATGGTCCCGCGCGGACCGCGCTCCGGCCAGGAAATCAGGGGCCATGCCGAGCGGTTGGGCGCGGTGAGCCTGGTCGTCGGGCTCCCGGTTGGGCTTTCCGGGCGGGAAGGTCCGCAGGCCGAAGATGTGCGGGAGTTCATTGAGGAACTGGCGGAGATGGTCGGCCTGCCAGTGATCTGGTGGGACGAGCGCCTGACCACGTCGATCGCCGAGCGGTCGCTGATCGCCAGCGGCACGCGGCGGGAAAAACGGAAGCAACAGGTGGACGCGGTGGCGGCGGCGGTGATCCTCCAGGGATACCTGGACAGTCGCCAATGGGCCTCGGGCCGGGTACGATAGGCGATGTCCAAGACGGAAAAATGCAGTAGGATGATTCGACTCAATCCCGCGTCTGGAATGGCGGGCACGTACGCTCTGGAGAAGATTCCATGAAGAAGCTCATCATTGGCGTAGTTCAGAACGAAGATGCCGATGCCGTGGTGGATGCCTTGCTCGAGGAAGAATTCCGGGCGACGCGCCTCGCGAGCACCGGCGGATTCCTGCGGCGCGGCAACACGACGCTGATGATTGGCGCCGATGAGGACCAGGTGGATCGCGTGCTGGACCTGATCCGGGGCAATGCCCGGTCAGGGGCGGCGCCGGCCGATTCCGGGGCTTCCCAGCCAGCGGCGGCGACGGTGTTCGTGCTCGACCTTGAGGAATACCAGCGGTTGTAGTCCCGCTCAAATGACCGAACGCGTCCACGGCCAGGTTCCTCGTGGGGAATCTGGCCGTTGCTGTTGGTTGGGTTTGAGGTCATCACGGAGTGTTCGGGGATAGAGGCTGAAGGCTCCGGGGAGCGAAGGCTGCCGAGGGAAGCCCACACGCCGGCCCGCGCGTCATGGGATGGGGATTGTGGTGACCGGCTGGGACTTCCGTAACGGCGCATGGCGGGACTCTCGCTGGTCTGGGCTACGTCGCCCGACCGCTTCAAGCCCATCATTCTCCGGCTTCGTCCGGCATGACCAGCTCGATTCGCGCATACATAGCGATCATTTGGCGGCGGCCGGACCTGGCATCAGGAGGGCGGCGGGGGGAGGCCGTTGTCGATCGCCATGGCCACCAGCCGCCGGTGGGTGGTCACGTTGTGCAGATATGACCTGCGATGCTCCGGGTCGGCGAGGCGATTGGCGCGAGTCACGATGTAGTTGTAGCCCCAGGTGAGCCAGGTCGAGGCGAGGTCTTCGTCGCCAAGCATGCGGGCGGCTTCCATCATCGTGACGGCCAGGCGGGCGACGTGCTCGATGCCGTCGAGCCCATGCTCGGCCGCGCGGCCGGCGATGTCCCCGGTGAGGTCCCGCACGGTGGCCAGATCCTGGTTGTGAATGGCAATGCGAAGCAGTCCCGCGTGCGAGTCGATCAGGAGCGCCTCCTGGCCATTGTGCTTCCGGATATGCGCGGATTGTTCGTAGCAGGTGTGGGCGTGGCCGAACGCTCCAAGCCCTTCGGCCGCGAGGCCATACTGGAACCATGCGACACCCACGTAGCGTGGAATGACGATTCGGCCAGGAGCCATCATCCGGTCCATTGCCTCCTGGGCGGCGTTCCACTGACCCAGTTCGATGCGGCAGAGGGAGATGTTGATCAGGCAGATGTTGACGCGATGGGCGTCGGAGAGGCCAGTGGAAATCGCGATGCCATCTTCATAGTGCGCGATGGCCTGATCGAACAACCCGATATCGAGCAGGCAGTTGGCGAGCCCAATCCTGGCGCCAACCACCAGGGCATCGTTGCCAGCCTGTTTTGCCAGGTCGATGCCGCGGCTGGCATGGAAGGCTGCTTCGTCGTAGTGGCCCATGCCATGCAGGTTGTAACTGATCCTGGCCATGGATCGTGACGCTTCCTCGAAATCTTCGGCCTGGAGGTGCAGGTCGATCGCCCGCCGGAGCCGATCGGCGCCCTGGTGTACGTGACCGCTATCGTAATCGAGCATGCCGAGGGTGGAGAGCGACCGGGCATGGGTGGCGGTGAACCCGCGGCGGCGGGAAATGTCGATCGCCTTGTTGAGCCAGATGGCGGCATCGACCGGGTGATCGAGCGACCGCGCGCAGTTCCCGAGCCCGAGAAGGGCCTGGGCTTCCGCGAGAGGATTGCTCTGATGCGTGTCGAGTTCGATCACGCGATTGTAGGCGTGCCAGGCACGATCGAACTGGCTGAGATTGAATGCCTGGTCACCGGCCACCACATAGGCGGAGGCAGCCCGGTTGATCTCTCCCGCCCGGTCAAGGTGGAAGGCGACGATGGAACTGGCGTCGCGGTCGTGCTCGCCGAAGATCTCCAGCGCGGCTTCGGCGGTGGCGAGATGGAGGTGCGACCGCTCGAAATCGGTCGTCCGGTCGAGGTAGATATGGTCGCGGAGCAGGGCGTGGGAGAACTGGTACTCGCGGATCCGGTGGCCGCCGATGGTGGAGACTCCGCCCGGCTCCACCAGGTGGTGCTGCTTGTTGAGGATGTCATTCACCATCGTGTCGAAATCCCCGGGCGAAATGCCGGCTGCCCTCATCAGGATCTCCGCCGAGAACCCGTTGCCCTGCACGCTGGCGAAGGTCAGCAGGTTGAGCGCGTCGTCGTCCAGCCGATCAAGCTGGCCCTCGAACATCGCCCGGATTTCGATGGGCGGGGACATGCGGGTTTCGCCATTGAGTGCCCTGGCCGCAGCGTTGGCGAACTCGCTGACGTTGCCGTCGTGCAGGCGCAGGAGGCCATTGACGACTATTGGCAACCCACGGGTACGCTTGTAGATCGCATCGAGTTCCTGGTTGTCGAGGTCGTGGCCACCGCGGGCACAGACCTCGCTGACGAACGCGCGCCCCTCCGTTGCGTCCAGCGCGGTGGACAGGTCGATGATGTGATCGGGGTAGAAACTGGCGGCGCGCTGAAGGAGCGGTGGCAGCGGGTGTTCCTCATCGGGATCATGGATGAGGAGGTCACCCGGCCGGAACGTGCCCAGGACAAGGATTGGCGACAGGCTGGCCTGGAGGTCGTCGAGGAACTTGAAGAGCACAGTGGCGGTATTGGCGTCCGTCCAGTGGAGGTCCTCGAGCACGATCAGGGTAGGGCCAGCGTTCGCGTACTGTCGAAGCACGCGCGAAAGGAGGATGTCGGGCTCTTCGGCGATCGCCGTGGGCGCGCTCGTCGTGAGGGCGGCGATGTGCCGCGCGAGCTCCGGAGTTTGATGGGGCTGGAGATTCGGGTTCTCGAGCGCGGTGGGCGCCAGCAACCGGTGCATCAATCCCATGCCCTCGTCGCGGAGCGCGTCGAGCGCGATGGGGAGGCGGTTGAGTATTCGTTGCCGGTTCTGGCTGGAAACCAGTTGCTGAGGGCTGGCGATTCCGATATCGCCGACCATGGCGCGGAGGATTTGCCGGAACGGTTGATAGGGATCCGTCGCGCCAAGGCGGCCGGTGCTGTTTCCCCACAAGACAACCAGGTCCGGATGGTCGTGGACCGCCCGGCGGGCGGCTTCGGACACGAGCCACGTCTTGCCGGTGCCGGCTTCGGCGCTGACGAATACCATGCGCGGTTGTCCGGCGGCGATCTCTCGCAGGTTCCGGGCAATGTGGTCGAGATGGTCCTGCCGGCCCGCCGCGACGAACGCGGCTGTTGAGGTCTGGGCGATGGTGTCGAGATCGAAGGCATCGAATGAAGTTGGCTGGGCGTCCACTGGTTGCCCGGATGTCGATCCTCTGGTTGGCTCCGGAAGGCGCCTGGCGCGGGTGACGGCGGCGGCTTCGAGAAACTCGCGGAGGGCGGCCGGCTGAGCGGGGAGGGAGAGGGCCCGGACGAGAGCGTCGACCGTGCCGGGCTGTGGGGCGAGCCACTGGCTGGGGTGGTCAACCCTTCGCTCGATCTCCGCGATCGTGCGTGGCGAAACGTGCCCGTGGTCATCGTCCCGGACCGCGGAGGCGGCGAGCGCCGCCTGGGTCCATCCAAGTTGCCGCCGGTATGTCCACACCAGTTCGCCAAACGGCGAGCGCTGCCTGCCTACCATGGCGCCGCCGGGGGTGTCGCCGGTTTGGCCGCGAGACACGTCGAAACGTCGCGAATCAACTGGTTGCTGGCCACGTGTTCGAGATAGCTCCGCCGGATCGCTGGGTCGGCGATGAGGGCGGCGCGCTCGTCGAGCATTGCCTGGCCATTCAGCGCCGCCTGGCGCGCCAGGGCGGGTTGCCCCACCGCGTTCCAGGCCCGCGCGAGCGTGACGTACAGGCGGCTGAGATGCTCGACGCCATCGACTCCGCGGTCGTCGATCGCGGTCGAAATCCAGTCGAGCAGAATGGCGATGTCGTGGCGGCGGTTTTCGGCCAGGGCGATCCGGAGCAGGCCGGCCCGGCTATCGATAATCAGGGCGGCCTGTCCCGTTTTCTCGCGAATGCGGAGGGACTCGCGATAGTGACCGCGTGCCTGGGAGAATGCGCCGGTGAGTTCGTCGGCCAGCGCGGCGTTGAATTCGGCTGCTCCGAGCAGCCGGGGATGCACGTTGGCGCCATTGTCGATCACGCGTCCGAGCGCTTCCCTGGCCTTTTCCCAGTGGCCTGTCTCCAGGTGGCAGAGCGAGAGGTTGAGCAGGCAGATACTCGCGCGATGCGTGTTGCCCATGTCCTCGCTCACGCCGAGGCATTCCCGATACAAGGCGGTTGCGGTGGAGAACTGGCCGGTATCGAGATGGCAATTGCCGAGCGCGATGAGCGCGCCAGCAATGAGCGTGTCGTCGTTGAGTTCACGGGCCATGCGTAGCGCCTGGCTGGCCCGGCGGGCGGCTTCGTCGTAGTGGCCGAACCCATGGAGCGTCAGGCTCAACAGCGAAAGGGCGCGGCAGGCTTCGGGAAGGTCGCCGAATGCGAACAGGGCATCGACCGCCTGGGCGAGGCGGGCGGCGCCTTGCCGCATGTCGCCGGCGTCGAAGTCGAGCATCCCCAGCGAGGTGAAGGCATTGGCCTGGACGAGCGGGAGGTTGTGGCGGTGGGCCAGGTCGATCGCGCGCGCGAATGAGCGGCGGGCCAGCTCGACATCGCCCTCGCCCCGCGCGCAATTGCCAATACCCACCAGGGCCTGGCTGGGCGGAAACGGGTCGAGTGCCATCATGTCGAGGTCCTGGACACGCTGGAACATGGACCTGGCGCGGGTGTAGTCGTAAAAGTCGAGGGCGTGGTTTCCCGCCAGGAGGAAGTGCCGCCCGGCGGACAGACGATCCGCGGCCCGGTCGAAATGGAAGGCAATGCGGGCCGAGGCATCGCTCGCCTCCTCGCCATACAGGGCGACCATCGCGGTAGCCGTGGCGGCGTGGTGATGCTCGCGCTCCAAATCGGTCATCCGGTGATACAGGTAGTCGCGAAGCAGGGCGTGAAGGAACTGGTAGTTGTGGCCCGGAATGCCGGCCATCGTGTACCGGCCGGACTGCGAAACCACATGGTATCGATGAATCAGTTCCCGGCTGAGTTGCTGGATCATCTGGGTGCGGGTGAGGCCCGCGGCCTGTTGCAGCACCTCGGCGGAGAACGTGGCTCCCTGCACGCTCGCGATATCCAGCATGGACTGGAGATGCCCAGGGAGCCGGTTGATCAGATTGGCGAAGAGCGCTTCGATCTCGGTCGGCAGGCGGGAGAAGTCAGGTTCCCAGGGAGTGTCGTCGTCAACGCCACTGACGAGACGTTCCGCCTGGCACCAGCGAATGATGGCGCCCACGAACAGCGGGAGCCCATTGGTCAGGTTGAAGAGGACATCGCGGAAATCGCCGGGATAGGCATCGAACCTGGATTCGACCATGGCGTCGACGTACGCGCGTCCCGCGTCGCCGCCGACGGCATCCGAGAGGTCAACGATGGGGTCGACGAAGAAGCGGGTTGATTCGCGCAGGATTTGCTGGAAAGGAGCACGGTCGTCTGGATCGTTCCTATCGAGATCGAGCGGGCGGTAGGAGCCGATCACCAGCAGGGGGACGTGGTGTTCGTGCAGGCGGCGGACGAGGTGGAAGATGAGCGTGGCGGAGCCGGTATCCGCCCAGTGGAGATCCTCAAGCACGAGGATGGTTGGGCCGGTTTCCGCATATCTGGCCAGCGTCCGGAATGCCTGTTCGTGCAGGTCATGGATCTCGAGCGCGGAGGCGGGCGCGTTCGCCATGGTGTCGAGACGCGTTGCGAGGGCGTGGTCTATTGCCGGGTTGTCGCGTTGCGCCTCGAGGTTGACGGCCGGGATGAACCGGTTGACCAGGCTGCGTCCTTCGGCGGCGATCGCCGCCAGGGCCAGTGGCAGCCGGTCGGTGAGCCGCGCGCGATTCTGGCCGGAAACGAGGTGGTGCGGGTTGGCGGCGTCGAGGTTTCCCGACAGGGCATCGAAGGCCTGGCGGAAGGGTTGATAGGGGTCGGCGACGACTTCGCGGGACGTACAGTCTCCCCACAGCACGGTGAGGGTGGAATGGCGCTCGACGGCCCGGCGAGCCGCGTGGGCGATGAGGGAGGTTTTGCCGGTTCCGGGATCGGCGCCGATGAAGAGGACGCCGGATCGCCCGGTGACGGTGGCGTCGATGGCGTGTTCCAGGCGCGAGAGGTGCTTCTCACGTCCCGCTTCGATAAAGAGGGGCTCCGCCAGGCGGTTGGCTGGCGATTGCGCGGTGGAAGGGTCCTGTTCGTGGCTGGCGAGGAGGGATGCGCCGGTGAACTCGTCCCAGGCTGGACTGTTCGGCTCGAGGTCGAGCGCGATGGCCAGGGCTTCGATGGTGGAAGGGGAGAATCCGATCCACGGCTCGCCGGGGGCGTATCGTTTCTCGATGGAGGAGATTGTCCGCAACGAGACCGTCCCCTGATCGGGAACTGGCTGTGCCGGCGAATTGGCGCGTTCGGCCAACCGCGCCTGCGTGAGGTTCATCAAGGTGCGATAAGCGTGAACGAGTTCGCCGAATGGCGAGCGCCGCCTATCCGCCATGCCGGAGGCCCTTCCGATATGTGGCGAGCCGGGAGTGCAACCAGCGCGCCCGGGAGACACTGGCGCCGACGGGCGGAACGGGACATCGATTGCCAGTGAGATTGCTGCATTCATTATGCAGGAAATGCCCATGGGCTGCATGGGAGTTGGAGTGGTGGTCCTGGGAACGGGGGCTTTGGGTGCGGAGTGGTTGCGCATTGTGGGCGCCCAAACCGCTAAACGCGCCAAATCCTTGCGTATGAACTGCAAGTTTTGGGGTTGTAGTCCATGTACAGTTATCTACGTGGAGGAGAGAGTCCGGACGGGTGCAAACGATCGTTCGCTGGGAGACGCTCACCGGTTCCGGAAAACCCAAACCCACCGTAGCCTGCCTATTACGGTGGCGAATGGGATTCCGGAACCATCCACCCAGTGTTGTATTTCCTTCTGGCTCGACGGGAAATGCGCGCCCGCGATGACTGAATCATCGCGGGTCTTTTGTGTGCCCCGCGTAGTCACGTCATCATGCACCGGCGCTGGTCATGTGGCGGATTTCCAGGCCACGATCAGGGACGAGTACCGGCGATGAGGTCGGCGCGGTCGCGAGCGCCCAGGGCTTTGATGCCATCTCCGAGTGGGAAGCCACTGTCTCCTGAATACACGACGAAGGATCTGTCAGGATTCAGGTCACCGCGGGCCATGTGGAACCCTTTCGTAACCGGCGCCGCCACGCTTCGCTTGATTTCGATGGCCCATGTGGTGAGATCCCTGTGCTCGATGACGAGATCGATTTCCGCTCCCGCCTGAGTGCGATAGAAGTGAGCGCGTGCTGGCCAGGGAAGAGCCGAGGTGAGCTCCTCGATCACGAATCCTTCCCAGCTCATGCCAGCGATCGGATTGTTGAGAAGATCCACGGCATCGACGATTCCCAGCAAGGCATGCACAAGCCCGCTGTCGCGAACGTATACCTTCGGTGACTTGACGAGGCGTTTACCAACGTTTGCGTGGTAAGGAGTCAGTCGCCTTACAAGGAACAGGTCACACAGGAGATCGATATACCGACCGCATTGGGTGATGTATCCAGGGACCTCGCCAGGTCGGACGCGTTCAGCAGGCCGCCCTGCCGATGCGCGAGCATGGTCCAGAACCGCCAGACTGTCTCGGTTGGCAGTCGAGGCCCGAACATGGGGATGTCACGATCGAGATACGCGCGGATCAGGTTGAGGCGGAGGTCAAAGCTCTGTCTATCCGTGCGGGCCAGCCAACTCTCGGGGTAGCCGCCGCGAACCCACAAGCGATTGAGGTCCTGTTCACTGTTCGGGATTTCCCGGATTGTGAAGGGTGTCATATCGATATAGGCGACCCGGCCGGCTAGCGATTCTCCCGACTGGCGGATCAGGTCGATCGAGGCTGATCCCAGGACGAGGAATCGACCGGTCCGCTTCCCCGCGCGCCTGCCGCGATCGATCACCCCGCGGAGTATCTGGAAAATCTCCGGAGCGCGATGAATCTCATCGAGGATAACCAACCTGTCTTCGGTGGAAGCGAAACACCGGTTCGGGTCGGCCAGGAGCGGCATGCGATCGCCCGGATCCTCGAGGTCGAGATAGACGGCATTGCGTTTCTTGCCGATCTCCAGGGCAAGCGTTTTCATGCCAACCTGTCGCGGCCCCACCAGGACGACGGCCGGTTCCAGGTCGGGGGCTTCTTCGACGCGGTGACGTACCTCTCGGTCGATCATCCCTGTAAATTGCACGTCTGCCGTGCAATTTACAAGGATGATTGCGTTCTTTGGAGCGAGATCGTGCTGTTTGGTGGGAGCCGGTGATGGTGCTCATCAGGGTGTCACGCGAGCAATGGGTGTCCGCCAGCAAGCCGATCGGATAACTATTTGGGTCACCAAGTGGTTGCGGAAAATGGTTCACTGGAGGAAAATGCACAGGGTGCAGGTTATGTTCAGGAGGATCGTTTATGACAGCCTTGAGAAGGGCTTCTGTCCCAGCCGTCAAACTCAAGCCAGACACTCATTCCAAACTTCAGAATCTGGCGAAGTCTGAAGACCGGTCGATGGGGGAAATAATCACTGACCTTGTGGATCGTTATGAGCGTGAAACGTTCTGGCGAGACTTGAATGCATCGGTCAGGCGGACGATCAGCAGGTTCTTTGACGCTGACCTGATCTACAAGTGATCCAGCGGAGGTTGTTCAACCATGCACATCTCACGCCTCATACGGATATGCATGGTTGATGGACCTTGAAAGGCGTTGGATAACCTACCGGAAGTCGTTGACGAGGTCTTCGAGGCGCTCGAAGTAGGACGGGAAGGTCTTGGCCACGCAGGTGGGATCGAGGATCGTGACGCCGGGCGATTTCATGCCGGTGATGGCGAAGCTCATCGCCATCCGGTGGTCGTCGTAGGTTTCGATCTCGGCTGGGGTGACCGGGCGTGGGTGGATGGTGAAGCCGTCCTCGAACTCGTCGACTTCCTGGCCCAGTTTGCGCAGTTCGGTGGCGACCGCGCTGACGCGGTCGGTCTCCTTGATGCGGTTGTGGGCCACGCCGCGGATGGTGACCGGACCATCGGCGAATGGAGCGATCGCCGCGATCGTTTGCGACGTATCCGAGATCTCGCTGAAATCGAAGTCACCGCCCTTCAGGCGACCGCCCTCCGGTCCCTTCACGCTGGTATGGGTTTCGGTCATGGTGACCGTGGCCCCCATCTCTTCCAGCACGTACACGAAGTCGAGGTCGCCTTGCGGGGAGTTCTCGCCGAGCCCTTCCACCATGATTTCGCCGCCGGTGACAGCCGCCAGGGCGAAGAAGTAGGAAGCGTTCGAGGCGTCCGGCTCGACTACATAGTGACCGCCCTCGTACCGCTGGCCAGGCGCCACGCGGAACGTTTGCCAGGTCTCGGTGTCGATCTCAGCCTCGACGCCGAACGCATCCATCACATCGGCGGTGATCTCGATGTACGGCTTCGACACCAGGTCGCCGTCCACCTCGATCGTCACCCCGTTGGCGGCGTAGGGCGACGCCATCAGGATGCCGGTGAAGAACTGGCTGCTCTTGTTCCCGCCCAGCCGGCACGTTCCGCCCGGCAGGCCGTCTGCCGTGACCACCACTGGAGGGCAGCCGGTGTCTTCCTGGCTGCGGACATTCGCGCCGAGCTGGTTGAGGGCGTCGATAAGCTGGTCGATCGGCCGCTCGCGCATGCGGGGCACGCCATCGACCACGAACTCGCCGTTGCCGAGCGTGAGGGCGGCGGTGAGGAACCGGGCGGTGGTGCCGGAGTTGCCGATGAAAAGATTGCCGCTGGCGGCGGGGAACGTTCCCCCGCCGCCTTCGACATCGAAGCGTTCGGCTTGTTCGTCGGAGCGGACAACGATGCCCAACTGGTTGAGCGCTCCCGCCATGTAGCGGGTGTCGTCGCTGAAGAGGGCTCCGGTCAGCGTGGACGGGCCGTCGGCCAGCGCGGCGATGAGCAGCGCGCGGTTGGTGATGCTTTTCGAGCCAGGCACATACGCCGTTCCCATGACCGGTACGGTGATGGGCTGGATGGCCATGATGTCCTGGCGGAACGAGAGATTGTCGATATACATCGGCGGGTGACACTCCGTGATCGGGATAGAGGCTCGAGACAGGATCGTCGAGTTCGGTCAATCGTCAGCCACGGACTGCCCAAAGGTCAACCAATCGTCAGGACAGGGCCGTGACGATGGTGGCGGTATTCCAGGTCATCATGTCGATGTAGGTTCCGGCCTCGCCGCCTGGTTCGCCGAGCGCGTCGGTGTACAGCGGCGGAGCCAGGTCGACCCCGGCTTCGG
>CAZUPA010000069.1:0-16100 GCA_964622205.1 uncultured Sphaerobacteraceae bacterium | reverse complement strand
GGCATCCATCCTGAACGCCGAGTTGTTCAAGGTCGAAGGGCTGTTGCCCGTCTAGCATCGAGGACCTGGAGTGTCATGACCAAGCCGATTTCCTCCAACCGGGAACCCGTCGTCGCCGGGGTGGTGCTTGGGTTCGCGTCGAGCATCCTGTCGTGGACCGGGATTGCCACGGTGGTGGCGACCAGGTCACCGGAGGCACTGCCCGGGTGGGCGCGCTCTCCGTGGGTGAAGCGGGTAGCCATTCCGGCCGCGGCGGGGATCCAGTTAGCGTTGTCCGTTCCGGCCGGAGAGTCCGGGCCGGAAATACGGGTGTGCAACAAGATCTCCCGGATTCGACGTGAATGTTCGGTGTCACGGAGCCGCGAAGCGGCTCCGTGACACGCCCTACCTCACCGGTTTTTCGGCCTCGGTGGTTTCGTATGGGACGGCCAGGAGTTCATCCCAGCAGGCATCGGGAATGTCCCAGCGAGCGAAGTCAATGGTTTGCTGGAGCCGTTCCGGACGGCTCATGCCGACGATGGTGTTGGTGACGCGCGGGTCCCGCAGCGAGAACTGGAGCGCGGCGGCGGCCAGCGGCACGTTGTGCCGGGAGCAGATTTCCTCCAATTGAAAGGCGCGCTGGACCAGGCCGTCGTCGGCTTCGCGGTAGGCGTAGCGCGGGTATTGTGATGGACCCTTCGCCAGGATGCCGCTTCCGTAGGGGGCGGCGTTGAGCACGGCCATGCCGCGGTCGTGGGCGATGGTGAGCAGGGGATCGGCGGCCCGGTTCAGCAGGGTGTAGCGGTTGTGGGTGATAACGGCGTCGAAGGCGCCGGTCTCGACGAAGCGGATCTCCATGTCGATTGGGCCGCCAGCGACGCCGAGGTGGCCGATGAGTCCTTCGTCGCGGAGCGCCTGAAGGGTTTCGATCGGGCCGCCAGTGGCCCAGGCATCCTCCCAGGAGATGTGCTCGGGGTCGTGCAGGTAGACCAGTTCGATGCGGTCGACGCCCAGGGATGCGAGGCTGCGGTGGAACCGGCGCTTGACGGTGTCGCCGTTGTAGTCCCCACCAGGAGTGCGGCCTTCCTTGGTCTGGAGGAAGGCGCCCGCCGGGAGGCCACCGATTTGCCTGAGCGCGAGGCCGACGCGGCGTTCGCTTTCACCGTCGCCGTAGGATGCCGCCGTGTCGATGTAGTTGATCTCGCTGTCGAGCGCGGCGAGCACGGTGGCGATGGCGTTCTCTTCGGAGACTTCATAGTCGAAGGTGTCGGGCATGTTTCCGAGGGGGGCGCAGCCGATGGAGATGGCGGCGACATCCGGGTGGATCTGGCCCAGCGGGCGGCGTTTCAAGAGGTCGGTTGTCACGGGTGTTCCTCCACATGGTGGTGAGTTTCGGGACACGATGATGCCCCTGCCAGAGGGGCATCATACGCTGTTTTTCCAGGGTGTGGCGCGACGATCAGGCGGCCGGTGTTGCTTCCGGGGAAGCGACCGGGCTGGCGTTCATCGCGGGAGTCGCCCGGCCCGAACCTTCCGGTATCTGACCTTCGGGTGTGTTGATCGCCGGAGCGACGTAGGTGGCGCGGACCGCGGCGACTTGCTCGGCGGTGACCGGCGCGGCGTCGTTGTCCCAGTTCTGACGGACGTAGGTGGCGATGGCGGCGATGTCTTCATCGCTGTAGGTGGTGTCGAATCTTGGCATGCCGCCGCGTCCATTGAGGATGACGGTGATCAGGTAGGTTGGGTCTTCCAGGGTGACCAGCGGGTTTCCGGCCAGTGGCAGGTAGATGCCTTCGACGCCCTTGCCATCGGGTTGGTGGCAGGCAATGCAGACGTTGTTGAAGATTTCCTCGCCGCGGACGAGGACGGGGTCGCTGGAGTCAACCGGGGATGCGGCCGGGCTCGCATCCTGGGCGGAGACGATGAACGGGACACTGGCGGCGGCGGCGAGCACGAGGATCGCCAGCAGGATAATGGCCCGGTTCCGTGGCAACGAGTGGATGGTCATGGGATACCTCCGTGAGTTCCAGGGCAGGTGCGTGCCGGGTCGATCAGGCCTGCATCACGCGGCTGTGCAGCTTCTCCACCTGCATCCAGGCGGCCTGGGCGGCTCCCTCGATCCAGGCGTTGACGTAACTCAGGTGCTCGCCGACCAGGTAGATGCGGCCATCTGGCTCCTGAAGGGTGGGGAAGTAGTCGGCGCGAGTGCGGCGCGTGAAGCTTGGCCAGGCCCCGAGACTGTATGGCTCGAGGTGCCAGGCGACCGAGAAGCCGGACATGTACTCGTCGCGCATCTGGGGATGGATTCTGCTGCCGAGGTCGAGGGCGAGCTGGTTTCGCTCCTCGTAGTCGAGTGAACTGACGTAGGCGGCGTTGTTGCCGAAGTTGTACATGCCGAGCATCGCGCCCTTGGCGGCGCCATAGGCGTCGTCGGGATAGTCGAGGATGCCGAGTTGGCCAATGTTCGAGAAGGACTGGCCACCGTAGATCCAGTCGTCCTCCTCCCAGAAGCGCCGGTTGAACCCGAGACCGAGGCGGAGGGCCATGGCGTAGGGAATGCTTTGCATGGCCGTCTTGAATTCGGACGAGACATCCACCTGGAGCTTGATGAGGACCGAGAGCGGGATGTTGCACATGATGTAGTCGCCGGTGACCTCCTCGGTTTCGCCGGTTTCCTTGTTGAGGTAGACAACACGGACGCCGTTTTCGTCCTGGCGGAGTTCGGTGGCTTCGCAGTTGAGCCGGACCCGGTCGCCAAGCGCGTTCCTGAAGCCGGTTTCGTAGAGTTCGGTGACGCCGCCCTTGGGCTTGACGAGCGTGGTTTGCCAGTCGAACGTCGCGGTGGAGGCGAGGTATCCGCCAGCCGCCTGGAGAATGGCCGCGGCGAACGGGAAGATGTCGGACATGGCGTAGGGATCGTCGATTTCACCCGGTGACTGGGTGTCGGGGAGGACACGGTAGCCACGATGGTCGGATGGGCCGTAGGTGAGGTCCTCGCTGGAGAGGATGCCCCAATTGATGAGATAGCTGGTGAGGGCTTCGGTGTCCTCGGAGGTGAGCGGGAGGTCGAGGTCCTCCTGGTTGACGGCCTGGGCGAGTAATTGGGAGGTGAAGCCTCCCATGTCGGCCTGGAGTTCGTGGAGTCGAATCCGCTTGCCATTGAGGCCGCCCGCGATGTCTTCGGCGTACACCCAGGCGTTGAGGTTGAGGTTCTTGTGGTCCATGAGCGGGACGTTGAGTTCGTGGCAGTAGTGAAAAAAGCTGCGGTGGTAGAAGGGGATGCGCGAAGGACCGGCGTCGAACCACATGTCCTCGTGGTCCCAGTCGCAGACCTGCTCGCCCTTGCCGTACTCGGTGGTTCTGGAACCGCCGCGAACGGTGAAGGCGTGACCGCCGAGGCGATCGCGGGCTTCGATGACGGTGACGTCGTAGCCGAGCTTCATGAGTTCATAGGCGGCGGGACAGCCACCGGGGCCCGCGCCGACGACGATGATTTTCGTGCCGTCGCCCGAGCCGTCCATTTGAGGCGGGGTGGTTTGGGCGGCGATGCCGATGTGGCCGAGGGCGCCCATGGCGCTGGCCATGGCTCCGGCGCCGCCGGCGGCCGCGACCATCTGGAGGAACTTGCGTCTCGTGAGCGCGCTGGCTCGCTTCCTTGCTTCGGGAGATGGTTGGGATTTGATGTGCATGGTGGTGCGCCTCCAGTGGCTCCTGACCCGGCAACGTGGTTGAGGTTACCGACGCCGCTGTGCCAATCAATCGTTACGCGTTCACCTGGTGCAATACATGATGACGATGGTCGTTTTGGGTGGAATTGTCAAGTCGGGCTGGCTTTTGGGGGCCTGTATGGAGGTGGCGAAGGGCGCTCATCATGGGGCTCCAGACACCCGCTCCGCCCTCCATGGAATGCGGGCTCGAAGACACGCGGGAGCCGGCTCCCGCGCTCACAAACATGAACAGGTGTGGATCTTCGTGGCATGTGCGGGTCCGGCGCCAGGGCGGTGGGGCGTGGACAGTTTGGCGCGGCGTTCGAGGATGGTGGCTGAAGGACCGGTGTGGTCGCTCGGGGACGCGCGGTGGAAATGGCCCGGACGGAAGGGCGGACAACAGCCGCCCGTACGCGGCGGCAAGGAGCCGGCCGGAATTGCCCGGCCGGCTCCTTGCGCATGTGCCGCGATGCTCCCGATATGGAAGCTGGGCGGATGGTTAGCTCTTGGCCTTGATTTCGTTGACCCAGAGCGGCGCGGTGCGGTGCCAGTACGCCGAGTTGATGTATGGGTTCTCGGCGGACGGGAAACCTTCCCAGTAGGTAGTGTTGGTTGGGATGCGGTGGAACCACTGGACCAACGGAAGGTCCGGGAGGTCCTGGATCCAGAGGCTCATCCCCTCCTTGAAGAGTTCCTCGATCTTCGGATCGTCTTCACCGGTGACGCTCATCTCGTCGGTGATGGCATCGAATGCTTCGTTCTCCCAGCGGAACGGCTGCTGGGAGCGAGTGCCGATCGGCATCGAGTAGCGGCTGTGATAGAGGTTCATGGTTTCGTACGGGCCGCGGGTACCGCCGCCATGGCCCAGAATCCAGGCCGGAATGGTGCCGCCGTATACCGAATCGGCGAATTCAGGACCAACGATGATTTCGAACGTGGAATCGAAGCCACCCTGTCGAAGTTGCTCGACCAGGAGGGGCGTGATGTCCTGGAAGAGAATGAGGCTGTAGATGGGCAGGGTGAAGACTTCGCCGTCCTTCTCCCAGAAGCCGTCGCCGTTCTTGGCCCAGCCCTTGGCCGTCATGATCTCGTCGGTCTTGGCGAGGTCGAACGAGTCGATGGAATCGAACTGGTCCTGAATGGTGCTGGTGTAGCGTTCGATCGCCGGGAAGCGTGGGAAGACGAGGGTGGTGCCTTCGCCCGCGCCCTGATACCCGAAGTCGACGATCTGCTCGCGGTTGATGGTGTGGTTGATGGCCCAGCGGATTTCCGGATCGTCGAACGGAGCCTGCATGCAGTTGAGCTGGAGGCTGATTGGCCACCAGTCGAGGTATCCATAGGGCGGCTCGCTGCCGGTCCAGGTGGAAACGTTCGGGTTCTGCTGCATGACGGCGGTGATGTTGTTCGGCCGGAGGTCGATGGTGAGGTCGACTTCGTTGTTGATGACCATCTGGACCATCTTGGTCTCGTCGGTGCCGGGGAGGACGATGAGGCGCTCTGGCGCCGGAAGTTCGTGGAACCCGGTCTTGGCGGCCCACCAGTCGTCGCGGCGATCGAAGATGCGCTGTGCGGTGCTGGAGAGCACGATCGTCCAGGGAGCGGTGGTGACAGGGAAGCCGGCCTCGATATCGAGGTTGGTGAAGGTCTTGGGATCCTGTTCGCTCCAGATGTGCGCTGGAACGAGGATGATGCCCTTGTCGAAGTGGTAGATGAAGAACTGGGTCATGAACCTGGGATGCGACGCCGTGAGCGTGAGGTCGACCGTGAGGTCGTCGGTGGCAACGGCGTCGGCGACCCAGTTTTCCATGTCGATGGCGTAGGTGAGGTCCGGGGCATTGTCCTTGAGCATGTTGATGGTGAAGACGACATCGTTGGCCGTGAACGGCGTGCCATCGCTCCACTCGACCCCCTCGCGGAGGTGGATGGTAACGGCGGTGAAGTCTTCGTTGTACTCGTAGGAGGTGCCGAGCCAGGGGATGATGCCGCCCTCGCACTCGCTTCCTTCAGGACCGCAGACATCGGCCGTGGCATAGGCGTTGTAGTAGAAGAGCGCTTCGTTGGCGATGGGGTAGCCACTGGCGGTGCCGATACCAGGCAGGAACGGATTGATCATGTTGTAATCCGTCAACTGGTTGCCGGTGATGCCGTGGATGAGCGTGCGCTCGCGGGGCACGTCCTTGATCTCGCCCGCGTCCTGGGCGGCGATGACGGATTGAGGAAGGGCCAGCGATCCCATTGCGGCGGCGGCAACGCCAGCGCCCGCGGCTCCAACAAAGCCGCGCCGGGTGAGGGTGAAATCCTTGATTGGGCTCATGGAACATCCTTTACAGATTGCGTGATCGCGATCAATTGATTCGGACCCACGTTCCAAACGGTGTTGGGACGTTTATCGCTGAATTCTTGCCGCGCTCCTCCTTTATGGCGTTGGGGCCGAACCGGCGATCAGGGATGTGCCGTTCGAGCCATCTGGGGCACCGGGTTTCGTGAGCAGTCGCTCGGAGGGCCGGAAGACGCCGGTGACGTCGCCTTCCACCGTGGAGAGGTCTGTATTGGAGGCCATGGGAACGAGAAAGCACGATGCGGCGCGGTGGCTGTCTGGTTGGTAGAGGGGCGGCACGCTCGTGCGGCAATTGTCCATGACGTGGGGGCAGCGGGAGGCGAACATGCATCCCTTGCGCGACGCTTCGCTGTCGTCGGTGGTGGCGGCGACCACGTTTTCGCCCCACCGGCGGTTTGGATCGGGGAGGGGGATCGAGCCGACCAGCAACTGGGTGTAGGGGTGTTGCGGGTTCTTGATGACCGATTGGACGTCGCCAATTTCGGCCAGGCGTCCCTTGTAGAGGACGAGGATATTGTCGCTGACCTGGTAGGCGGTGGTGAGATCGTGCGTGATGTAGACGAACGAGATGCCGAGTTCCTCGTTGAGCGAGCGGAGGGTTTGGAGGATGGTGGCGCGGAGCGAGGCATCGACCATGGAAACCGGTTCGTCGGCGACGATCAGGCGAGGCTGGAGGAGGATGGCGCGGGCCACGGTGATGCGCTGGCGCTGACCGCCGCTGAGTTGATGCGGGTAGCGGCCGAGCGTTTCCTCGGGCCGGAGTCCGACCCGGGAGACCGCTTCCTCCATGAGGCGGCGCGTTTCCCGGCGGGAACTCGCGAGCTTGAACTTGCGGATCGGCACTTCGAGGATGTGGTCGACTTTGTAGAAGGGGTTGTAGACCTCGAAGGGGTCCTGGAACACGGCCTGAACCTCGCGGCGGAACTGGCTGGAGATGGCGCGCGGGGCGTTGGCGAGTTCGTGCCCGCGATAGAGGACCTGGCCAGAGCTTGGGTTCTGGAAGCCAAGCAGGATACGGGCGATGGTGGTTTTGCCGCTCCCGCTCTCGCCCACGATCGAGGTGAACGAGGGAGTATCGGCTGAAATGGTGTAGGTGAGATCGTCGACGGCGACCGTGCCGCCCTTGTCCGGGTCTCCGAACACCTGGGTCACGTTGTTCATTTCCAGGAGTTTCGTCATTCGGTGCATTATCCCCGCGGTTTGACGACAAACGTTCGTTCATCGGTCGGTGTGAATCGAAGGTATTCGGCCAAGCGTCAATACAGGTGACAGGCGACCCAATGTCCGGGTCGGACCTCCTGGAGTTCGGGCGTGTCGACGCGGCACCGGTCCATGGCACTGGGACAGCGAGGCGCGAAGAGGCATCCCGGCGGAGGATTGAGCAAGGACGGCGGGAGACCCGGAACGCCCTGGAATACCCCACGTTGTTCGAGTGTGGGAAGACTGGAAATGAGCAGTTGGGTATAGGGATGGAGCGGGTTTTCGAACAGGTCCCGGATCGGGGCAAGTTCGACCAGCTTGCCGGCGTACATCACCCCCAGGCGGTCGACGAACTGGGCGAGGAGGCCCATGTCGTGGCCGACCAGGATCACGGAGGCGTTGAGCCGCTGCTGGACCGCTCCGAGCGTTTCCATGACATGCCGCTGGACCACCACGTCGAGGGCGCTGGTCGGTTCGTCGGCGATGATGACCTTCGGTGACAGGGTGATCGAGAGGCCGATGCAGACGCGCTGTTTCATGCCGCCGCTGAGTTCGTGCGGGTAGAGCCGGGCGGTGGATTCGCGGAGGCCAACCGTGCGGAGGATTTCGGCGGTGCGCTCCCGGATGCGGGAGTCCGTTTCCTTCTCGTGGGCAAGGATGCTGTCGGCGAAGTGGTCGCCGATGCGCTTGACGGGGTTGAGCGAGTTCATGGACCCCTGTGGGATGAGGGAGACTTCGGAGAGCCGGAGCTGGCGGACGCGTTCATCGTTCAACGAGGCCATGTCATGCTCGCCGGATTCGTTGCGCAGGAGGATCCGGCCATTGGTGATGCGGCCGGGTGGGCGAAGGAGGCGCATGATGGCGAGGGCGGTGGTGGTTTTGCCGCAGCCGGATTCGCCGACGAGACCGAGGCGTTCGCCGGCCCGGAGGCCGAACGTGATGCCGCGGACCGCGCGCACCTCGCCGCGGTCGGAGCCGAAACTGACTTCGAGGTTCTCAATTGCCAGCACGTCGGACGGGGTGACGAGCCCTTCGGCCAGTGGTTGGGTAGCGATCATGAACTGACCTTTCGGAGGCGTGGATTGGCGATTTCATCCAGCCCGGCGCTGATCAGGAAGAGGCTGATGAAGAGGACGACGATGGCGACAATGGGCATGGTGAGCCACCACCACATGCCGCGGATGACGGCGTTGAACGAGATGGCCCAGTAGATCGTCATGCCGAGGGTGGGTTCGTTCTGGGGGCCGAGGCCAAGGGCTTCGAGGCCAATGGAGGCGAGGATGGCGGCCGCGACCGAGCCGACGAAACTGGCGGCCAGGAATGGGAGCAGGTTGGGCATGACCTCGCGGAAGATGATTTCGGGTGTTTTCATTCCTGAGAGCTTGGCCATCTGGACGTAGGCGCGTTCGCGCAAGGTGAGCACCTGGGATCGAATGGTGCGGGCGGGCCACATCCAGGCGAGTGAGGCAACGACCAGGGCCATCATGTTGACGCTGATAGCGCCCTGGATGGAGGAGGCCACGGTGATGAGCACCACCAGGCCGGGAACGGTGAGCAGAATGTCGCATAGCCCGCGGATGACGAGGTCGACCACACCGCCGACATAGCCAGCGACCAGGCCGAGGATGGTTCCAAGGACGATGGCCACCGTGCCCGCGATGAGCCCGACCTGGAGGGTGAGCGGAAGACCGACGACGGCGACGGAAAGGAGATCCCGGCCCTGGTCGTCGGTGCCGAAGGGATAGGTGCTGGATGGAGGCTGGCTGGGGCGGGCGGACATCGGACGCGCGTGTTCGGTATCGATGAAGAGGGGACCGAGCAGACCGAAGCCCACGAGCAGCAGGAAGAGAATGAGACCCGCCAGCAGCTTGGGATTTCGTTTCAGGTATTTCCAGAGACCGAGCTGGCGCCGGCGGCTGGCGTCGGAACTGGTTCCGGACGGGCTGACCTGGTTGACGATGACGACGCTCATTTCAGTACTCTCCCCGCCTACCCGCGAATCCGCGGATCGAGCAATGGATAGGCGAGATCGACCAGCATGGTTGCCAGGCCCAGGGCGAGCACCACCATGAAGACGACTCCGTAGACCAGGAAGTAATCCGAACTCCTGATCGCGTTGTAGAGCAGCGAGCCCACGCCTGGATAGGTGAATACAACCTCGACGATGAGGGCGCCGCTTACGATGTTGCCAAGCGAGAGCGCGAGGGACGTGATCTGCGGCAACATGGCGTTTCGGAGGCTGTAGCGGAAGAACATGGTTCCGCCCCTGAGGCCGCGGGCTTCGGCGAAGGTCATGTAGTCTTCGCCGACGGTGGAGATCATCATGCCCCTGATGCCGATGGCCCAGGCGCCGACGGCGGCGAGGATGATGGAGAGGGCGGGGAGCGTGGAGTGCTTGAGCACATCCATCCAGAAGCTCCAGCTCATGTTTGGTTGGGTGCCGGCCGGGTAGCCGCCCGACAGGGGGAACCATTGCAGGGAGAAGGCGAAGACATAGAGGAGCACGAGCGCGAGCAGGTAGTAGGGGATGGCGGCCAGCGTGAGCATGGGCGCGGCCAGGTATTCCAGCCATCTTGGTGAGCGCGGCCAGGCGATGAGGGCCCCGAGAAGGGTGCCGATGATGAACGACAGAATGGTGGTCACCAGCAGCAGGCCGACGGTCCATGGCAGGGCATCGAGGATGAGGTCGGTGGCCTTGGCCGGGAAGAGGGAGAGCGAGTAGCCGAAATCGAACCGGACCATGTCCGCGAGGTAGTAGAAATATTGCTGCCACAATGGCTTGTCGAGGCCGAAGCGTTCGTTGTACGAGGCGACCATCGCCTCGACGCCGGTTTGGGTGAGGCCGCCCTGGGTGGAGAGGGCGAACATCCGCTCGCGAATGGGGTCACCGCCGGCGATGCGAGGGAGGAAGAAGTTCAGGGTGGCTGCGCCCCAGATCACGATCAGGAACAGGCCGAATCGTTTTGCCACCATATTCCACGACATCGACGTTCCTTCGATCGCGGGACTGACAAACACCATCAGTCTCCGCCTGCGATGGCGGTGGAACAAGCGGGGATGGACGATGCCATGTGCCAGGTTCCGAAGCGCCGATTCGACTGGTTCGTTATGAGCGAACGGTACCAAACCGCGCAATGGACGGCAAGTGGGTTCTGGCAATTTCGTGAACGCGTGGGGACAGATTCCGGACAGACCGGAGGCGAGCTGGCTGGCCTGGCGCTGGTGGGAGCCATCTGCCGGCCTGTGGAGCGTGGTTCGATGGCGCTTGAAGGGGGATGACCGATGGGTGGCTTTATTCCGGGTCTGGAACTGAGCGAGATATTGTACCGGGAAGCGGTGGAACCGCTGATGGCTCGCGACGCGCCGGGATTGCCCCACGCGGCGGGTTTGCTTGGACCGGGTTCGGACGTGCTCGGGTTCGATACCGCGCGGTCGATGGACCACGACTGGGGGCCGCGTCTGGTGCTGTTCCTGGCGGCGGTCGACCTGGAGGAGTGGGGGCCAAAGCTGGATGCGCTGTTCCGGGAGGAGTTGCCGCGAAGCATCGCTGGGCGCCCAACCGGGTTCGCGGAGTTCGAGGACGATCCGGGCATCGCGCACATGGCGGAGGGGGATGGGCCGATCAACCACCGGGTGACGATCACGAGCGCCGGGGAGTGGCTGGGCGAGCGGTTGGGGATCGCGTCGACGCGCGGAATGACGGCGGCCAACTGGCTGACGCTGCCGGAGCAGCGGTTGCTGGAGGTTGTCGGAGGGAGGGTGTTCCACGACGACACGGGCGAAATAACGGCGGTTCGGGAAGACCTGGCGTGGTATCCGGACGACGTGTGGCGATACCGGATGGCGGCGCAGTGGATGCGGATCGACCAACTGGAGCCGTTCGTTGGCCGGTGCGGGGAGTTGGGTGACGATCTGGGGTCGCAGTTGGTGGCGATGACGCTGGTGAAGGACGCGATGAAGCTGGCGTTCCTGATGGAGCGGCGGTACGCGCCATACGCGAAGTGGCTGGGAACGGCTTTCGGGAGGCTGGACCTGGCGGGTTCGTTGGGGCCGCATCTCGATGCTGCCCGGTATGCGCGGACGTGGCGGGAGCGGGAGGCGGGCGTGGCCTCCGCCGTGGAGATCCTGGCGCGGCATCACAACGCGATGGGATTGACGGAATTCGTGGACCCGGAGCCGCGCGCTTTCTTCAGCCGGCCGTTCCGGGTGATGTTCGGCGGGCGGTTCGCGGAGGCGTTGCTGGCGACGATCCGGGACCCGGAGATACGCGCGTTGCCGCGGCATCTGGGCGGGATCGACCAGTACATCGACTCGACGGACGCGATGAACGCCACGGAGCTGCACCGTGCAATCCGCGAATGGATCGCTGATAGTGTTTCCCAGCGACGCGCGGAGGACGCGGATTCAACGACAGGGAGCCAGGCGTAACCATGCCATTCGACAGACCGATCCTGATCACGGGCGGGGCGGGATTCATTGGGGCGAATCTCGCGCACCGGCTGCTGGGCGACGGCGAGCAGGTGACGATCCTCGACGACTTCTCGCGGCTGGGTATCCAGCACAACCTGGAGTGGCTCCGATCCGAACACGGCGATGGCTTCGAGGTGATCCGGGGCAGCGTGACGGACGCTGAGACCTGCGAGCGGGCGGCGGCCGGCGCGGGGATCATCTACCACCTGGCGGGGCAGACGGCTGTGACCACCTCGGTGCGGAACCCGCGCCAGGATTTCGAGGCGAACGCGCTGGGCACGCTCAACATGCTGGAGGGGGCCCGGCTCGCGGGCCACCAGCCAACGTTCATCTGTTCGTCCACCAACAAGGTCTATGGCGGGATGGACGACGTGGAGACGGTTGAGGGCGAGACGCGATACGACTACGAGAACCTGCCGCGTGGCGCCAGCGAGGAGCAGCCGCTCGACTTCCACTCGCCCTATGGATGCTCGAAGGGCGCCGCCGATCAGTACGTGCGCGACTACGCGCGGATCTACGGCCTGCCAACGGTCGTGTTCCGGCAGTCCTGCATCTACGGGCCGCGGCAGATGGGGGTGGAGGACCAGGGGTGGCTGGCCTGGTTCGTGATCGCGCTGGTGACGGGTCGTCCAATCACGATTTACGGGAACGGCAAGCAGGTGCGCGACCTGTTGTTCATCGACGACCTGGTTCGGGCGTTCCGGCTGGCGACGGAGCGGATCGAGACGACCAGCGGGGAGGTGTACAACATCGGCGGCGGGATGGAGAACGCGATCTCGGTGTGGTGGGAGTTCCGGCCGATCGTGGAGAAGGTGCTGGGGCGGGAGATTCCAGATCCGGGCTTCGACCTGACGCGGCCGGGCGACCAGCCGATCTTCGTGGCCGACGTGGCGAAGGCGGAACGGGATTTCGGCTGGCGGCCGGAGGTTTCGCCCGTGGAGGGCATCACCCGGCTGGCGCGGTGGGTTCAGGACAATCGCGCGCTGTTCGACAACGTGTCCCAGGAGCAATCGTGAAGGTCTTGATCGCGCTGACCTACTACCGGCCGCATGTGAGCGGGCTGACGATCTACGCGGAGCGGCTGGCGACCGAGCTTGCCAGGCGAGGCCATGAGGTGACCGTGCTGGCCTCGCGGCATCGCGACGATCTGCCGGAAGAGGAGGTCGTCGATGGCGTGCGAGTGGTGCGGGCGCCGGTGGCGTTCTCGATCGGCAAGGGGCCGATCATGCCAACGCTGCCGTTGGTGGCGCGGCGGCTGATTCGCGAGCACGACGTTCTCAACATGCACCTGCCGATGTTCGAGGCGAGCCTGCTGGCGGCGCTGGCGAAGACGCTGCGAACACCAGCCGTGCTGACCTACCACTGCGACCTGATTTTGCCGCCTGGGCTGTTCAACCGGGTGGCGGACACGGCGGTGTTCAGCTCGAACTGGGCCGCGGCGAAGCTGGCGCGCCGGATCGTGGCATATACGGAGGATTACGCGGGATATTCGCGGCTGGTGCGAAAGTTCCCGCGGAAGACGACGATCATCCCGCCGCCGGTGATCATGCCGTTGCCGGGCGAGGGTGAGGTCGAGGCGTTTCGGCAAGCACATGGGCTGGAGGGGAGAACCGTGCTGGGGTTCGCCTCGCGGTTCGCGACGGAGAAAGGGATCGAGTACCTGATCCGGGCGATGCCGCGGCTGGTGGAGCGGTTTCCCGATGTGAAGGTGCTGTTCGCCGGGCCGTACGAAGAGGTGGTCGGCGAGGATCGGTACCGGGAGCGGTTGCGGCCGGAGGTGGAAGCGCTGCAAGCCGAGGGACGGTGGGAGTTCCTGGGGACGTTGGGGCCAGCGGAGCTTCCGGCGTTCTATTCGGAGCTGGACGTGTTGCTGATGACGAGCATCAATTCGACCGAGTCGTTCGGGCTGGTGCAGGTGGAGGCGATGCTGTGCGGGACGCCGGTGGTTTCGACCAACCTGCCAGGGGTGCGGCAGCCGGTGACGATGACGGGGATGGGCGAGATCGTGGCGATCGCGGATTCGGCGTCGTTGGCGGCGGGGATCGAGCGGGTGCTGGACGATCCGGAGCGATACATCAAGGAGCGGGCGGAAATCGAGCGGATCTTCGACCTGGAGGTGACGGTGCAGTCGTACGAGAAGTTGTTTGGGGAGTTGGTGGAAGATTGAGGCGCACATTCCAGGTTGAGCGACCCGGGTTGGAATTGGGACGACATTTCGGGCGCGCTATTGCTCAACCTGCTCGCCTAACACCGACTGACGGCGGACGGACTTCGTCCGGCGATTCTTTGCTGCGCTCAGAATGACGACTATACTGTACATATAAACGACGGTGTTTCGGCACCCCGCGAGTGAGAGTTCACCAGAATGAGAACCGCCCCGGATGGATTGCCATCCGGGGCGGTATCGTTGCGCGTGAGGTTGGGGTTACGCGGTCTTGGCGTACTCGATGGGATGGTCGTTCACGGTGAGCAGGAGTGGGCGCGACCGGTTGTTGATCACGTTGGCGTCGACCACGCACTTGCGCACGTTTTCCAGCGACGGGATCTCGTACATGACTTCGAGCAGGACCTGCTCGATGGTGGTGCGGAGCCCGCGGGCGCCGGTCTTGCGCTCTTCGGCGTTGCGGGCGGTGGCTTCCAAAGCGTCTTCGGTGAAGACCAGCTCGACATCGTCCAGGCTGAAGAACTTCTGGTACTGCTTGACCACGGCGTTGCGCGGCTCGGTGAGGATCCGCATGAGGTCTGGCCGGGTGAGGTGGTCGAGCGCGACCGAGATCGGGAGGCGGCCGACGAACTCGGGGATGAGGCCGTACTTGAGCAGGTCGTCGTGGGAGAGCTGGCGGAGCGGGTTCTTGACCTTTTCGGCGGATTCGGAGCCGAAGCCCATGGTGCTCTGCTTGCCGACGCGCTTGGCGACGATTTCCTCGAGCCCCTCGAAGGCCCCGCCGCAGATGAAGAGGATGTTGCGGGTGTCGATCTGGATGTATTCCTGGTGGGGATGCTTGCGGCCGCTCTGGGGCGGGACGTTGGCGACGGTGCCCTCGATGATCTTGAGGAGGGCCTGCTGCACGCCTTCACCGGAGACATCGCGGGTGATGCTGGGGTTGTCCGACTTGCGCGAGATCTTGTCGATCTCGTCGATGTAGATGATGCCGTGCTGGGCGCGGGCGACATCGCCGGCGGACTGGATGAGGCGGAGGAGGATGTTCTCGACATCCTCGCCGACGTAGCCGGCCTCGGTGAGGGCGGTGGCGTCGGCGATGGAGAAGGGGACATCGAGCAGCCGGGCGAGGGTTTGGGCGAGAAGGGTTTTGCCGCAACCGGTGGGGCCGACGAGCAGGATGTTGCTCTTCTGGAGCTCGACATCCTCATCGGTGTTCAGTCCGGCCTGGACCCGCTTGTAGTGGTTGTAGACCGCCACGGAGAGAATCTTCTTGGCGTTATCCTGCCCGATCACGTACTGGTTGAGTTGCTCGTAAAGCTCCCTGGGCGTTGGGATCTTGGAGAGGCCGATCTCCGAGCGTGGGGTCGCCGGTTCCTCCTCCTCGATGATTTCCCGGCACAACTGGACGCATTCGTCGCAGATGTACACCTGGTTGGGTCCAGCGATAAGCCGCCGGACTTCCTCTTGCCCCTTGTTGCAGAACGAGCACCGGTAATGCACCAAACCACCTCTTCGTTGACGGGGATCCATTTCCCCGGAAACCCTGACCATGCTGGATACAGACTGGAGCCGGCCAGGGAGTTGCGAACCGTGTCTATCCCTCGATCATGGCTGGGACGCGAGCGACCGCCGACGGCGTGAGGACATCGTCGACCAGGCCGTAGGCCTTCGCTTCGTCGCCGGTCATGTAGTAGTCGCGCTGGGTATCGTTCTTGACCTTGTCGAAAGTCTGGCCGGTGTGCTCGGCGAGGATCTCGGTGAGCGTGGTGGTGAGGGTGAGGGTTTCGCGGGCGGCGATCTCGATATCGGGCACATTGCCGCGGAAGCCGGCCGATCCCTGGTGGATCATGATGCGGGAGTTGGGGAGGGCGTAGCGCTTGCCCGGCGTGCCCGCGGAGAGGAGGACGGCGGCCATGCTGGCGGCCATGCCGACGCAGTAGGTCTTCACGTCAGGCCGGATCATGCGGATGGTGTCGTAGATGGCGAGGCCGGCGTAGACTTCGCCGCCCGGCGAGTTGATGTAGATGCTGATGTCCTGCTCCTGGTCGTCGTGATCGAGGAAGAGCAACTGGGCGACCAGGAGGTTGGCGATCTGGCTATCGATGGGGGTGCCGAGGAAGATGATGCGGTCCTTCAGCAGCCGTGAGTAGATATCGAAGGCGCGCTCGCCCCGGTTGGTGCTCTCGACCACCATGGGCACGAGGTTTTCGATCTTTGGAATTTCCATGCGAGTTTGGCCTCT
>CAZUPA010000068.1:0-16354 GCA_964622205.1 uncultured Sphaerobacteraceae bacterium | reverse complement strand
ACATGGGCACCCTCGACTCGCTGGATGGCTTGTGCTCCTCCCCATCATACAGTCACGTGGTATCGCGCCCGCGCGTGATGGGTGTGGCCCCTGGTGGCGGGCCGAACCCGAACAGCGAGACCACCACGATGAGGTGGACGATGCGTTCGAGCGTTTCCGCCGTGGAGTCCTGATCTTTCGCTCCGGAGCCAGCAGACCGGGAAACAGGCCATGGTCAGGCTCTCAAACGGGCAATGCAACAAGTCGCCCCGCATGGCTCGTTCATGGCTGTGGCGGTTCCGGGCGGGGGCGACAGGCCCTCCCGGCGTACTCCCCCGAAAGGATGCTCGCTGGCTGATTGACTTGACGAAACGATAGGCGTAGTGTGGTGCCACTTCACGGAAATCCGGGACCCACGACGGCGGCTTGTATCTCTACCACCTCAGCGACCTTTGTTCGACACAGGTTAGGAGATTCATCATGGCGCGTTCCGCATCGAAGACGAAGTCCAGTGACGATTCGGGAGTTGGCGAACAGCGTACCGGCCCCATCGCCGGCACCGCGATCATTGGCGGGGCAACGTTCGACCGCAAGGCGGTTCAGTACGCCGAAATCGATGGTCTCGCCGTATTCGAGGGGGATATCGTGCTTGGGTCGGTCGAGGAGTTCGAGCAACAGGGGATGCGGCTGGCGGGCGGCGAAGGCGGCCCAGTGCTGGCCAGCATCGGCATCAGCGGGCCGCAGTTCCGCTGGCCCAATGGTGTTGTTCCCTATGAGATCGACCCCAGCATGCCGAACCAGCAGCGGGTGACCGACGCCATCGCCCATTGGGAAGCAGTGACGCCCCTCAGATTCCCCTTGCGGTCGAGTGGCTCGTTCGACGACTGGATCCGGTTCCAGGGTGGAAGCGGCTGCTCCTCGCAGGTGGGCCGCCGGGGGAACCAGCAGGTCATTACGCTTGGCGGCGGCTGCACGACAGGGAACGCGATTCACGAGATCGGGCACGCGGTTGGCCTGTGGCACGAGCAGAGCAGGGAAGACCGCGATACCTTCATCCGCATTGTTTGGGAGAACATCGATCCAGCCTTCCAGCACAACTTCCTGCAGCACATCTCCGATGGTGACGACCTTGGAGCCTACGACTATGGCTCGATCATGCACTACCCGCCCAATGCGTTCTCCATGAATGGCCAGGACACGATCATTCCGCTTCAGGCGCTCGGGCCGGGCGTGGTGATGGGGCAGCGGGACGGGCTTTCGCCGGGCGACATCGCCGGGGTGCTGGCGATGTACCCGAACCTCGCTCCCACCGTGAAGGAAGTCGTCAAGGACCCCATTCAGGACACCGTGAAGGAACCCGCCAAGGACCCGGTTCGCGACACCATCAAGGAAATCAACAAGGATCCGATTCAGGACACCGTGAAGGAGCCCGCCAAGGACCCCATCCAGGACACGCTGAAGGAAGGCGTGCGGGACACGATCAAGGAGCTGAACAAGGATCCGATCCAGGACACCGTGAAGGAGCCCGCCAAGGACCCAGTCCGCGACACGATCAAGGAAGTCAACAAGGATCCCATTCAGGACACCTTGAAGGAAGGCGTACACGATACGCTCAAGGAGGCGGGGCGCGATCCCGGCACCCTCGTGGAGCAACGCGAGTTGCCACCGTTCACCCCGCGCTTCGGCGGCCAGACGGCGATGCCGTTCGTGATGGCGACCCCGAGCAGGTTTGGCGCATCTGACCCAATGGCCGACGCGGTGGCGGCCGCCGCGGCCGATGTCCAGGCGCTGGCCGAGGCGGTGCTGGCGGCCGAGGAGCAGTTGAACGAACTGACCGCGATGTATGACGCGGCGGTTCAGCGGTTCGATGCCCTGCAACAGGGCCAATAGCTCATGATCCTGGTCGTCTCCTACCCGGGGGAGGAGCATACGGACGACGTGGTGAGGCGGCTCGAAGCGGCCGGGCGCCACGTCGCGCGGATCGACCTCTCGGATTTCTCCACGCGGGCCTCGGTGAGCCTCTCGTGGGACGGCGGCGCCACGGAGATGGTCGTGCGGCTGGCTGGTGAACCGCCCGTCGATGCCGGCGCGGCGCGGGTTGGCTGGTGGCGCCGGGTGCGGCCGTTCTCGGTCGATCCGTCGATCACCGATCCGGCCATGATCGCGTTCGCCGCCAGCGAGACCTCGCAGGCCGTGAACGGTATGCTCGATTCGCTGGCCTGTACGTGGGTGAACGATCGCGCGGCCGACGATGCCGCCCATCACAAGCCGTTGCAGTGGACCATGGCCCAGCAGGTGGGGTTGGCCCTGCCGCGTACGCTGGTGACCAGCGATGTCGAGCGGGCGCGGGAGTTCGTGCAGCGGATCGGCGTGGGTAGGACGGTCTTCAAGTCGTTCATCGCCATGACCCAGTCGTGGCGGGAAACGCGGCTCGTGGAGCAGTCCGACCTCGGTCATCTCGACGCGGTACGGTACGCGCCGGTGATCTTCCAGGAATACATCCCAGGGGTGGACCTGCGGATTACCGTTGTTGGTGACCAGGTGTTCGCCGCCGAGATCGATGCCCGGGATACCACCTACCCGTTCGACATGCGGATGGTGGTTGGCGAGGCGCGCATTCGCCCGGTGGAGTTGCCCGCCTCGCTGACCGATTGCCTGCTGGCCCTGCAGCGACGGCTCGGTCTGGCGTATGGTGCCATTGACATGCGGCGAACCATGGAAGGCGACTACGTCTTCCTGGAGGTGAATCCGGCCGGTCAGTGGTTGTTCACGGAGGAACGCGCGGGGCTGCCAATCAGCCAGGCGGTCGCCGATCTGCTTGGCCGGTTGGATATGGAGAAGACGGCGAGGGCGACATCATGAGAAAGGTCACCGGCACCATCCAGTTTCCGGTCAATGCCAATGTTATGTCTGAAATGGCGGTTCAGGTTTCCGTGCTCGATATATCGGAGTCGGATGCGCCATCGCGGGAGCTTGCCAGCATGGAAATCGACAACGTGGATATCACGCCGGGGGGATCCATGCCGTTCGAGGTCGATGCGCCGGGGGCGGACCCTTCGCGGATGCTGACCGTGCGGGTACACGTGCATCCGGCCGGGGCAGACCGCGTGGCATCCGGCGACCTCATCACCACCGCGGTGTATCCCGTTCCGCCCGAGGACGACCCGCCCCCGATCGATGTGCCGCTTACCCAGATCTAGAGACAGGTAGAGCGCCCCTGCTCAATCCTTGCGCGCTCAAGAGGTGGACACGTTGTGGCCGCCTATGCCAACAGCATCCGCGACGGCATCGGTACGGCGGACAAGGCCGGCGACGCGACCTCCGCCGACCTGCTGACCGAGATTTCCCGGCAGGCCGACTTGGACCTCTGGTTCCAGCAGGCGCATTTGCAGGACAAGTAGCTTCCGCGCATACCCCGACCGAACGCACCGCCCCCGCCGGATATTCCGGCGGGGGCGGTGTCGTGTGGCGGACCCGCGTCGCGGCTCAATGGCCCGAGAATGCCGGAACCTGGGGTTCCGCGGCGTCTTCCTCGTCTTCGTCGCCGGGCGCGGGAGATCGCTGGACTTCCTGTGGCATTCGCGTTCGCAGGGGAATTTCCTTGAGGAAGAGCCCCACCACCAGGGCGGCGACGATGATTGGGATGGACAGCAGGTAGATATCGGTGATCGCATGGGTGTAGGCGGTCAGCACCTCGGTCTTGAGGGGTTCGGCCAGGGCCCGGATCGCGCTCACGTCGTTGGTGTTGATTTCGCCGCCGGACATGGCGCTGAACTGTTCGCCAATCTCGTCGGCCAGGTATCTCGTCAACCGGGAGTTCATGATCGCCCCGAACAAGGCCACGCCGATGGCGCCGCCAAGCGAGCGGACGAAGGTGATGGTGGAGGTGGCCACGCCCATGTCGCGGAAATCGACCGCGTTTTGGACTGGAGTAACAATCGTCATCATCGCGAGACCGAGGCCGACGCCGAAGAAGAAGGCGTAGATCGCGATGTTCCAGTAGGGCGTGTTGTACTTGATGGTGCTGAGCATGTACATCGCCCCGATCAGGATCACCGTTCCGATGATTGGGAAGATCTTGTAGCGCCCGGTCTTGGTGATCAGCAGGCCGGAGGTGATCGACATGCTGAACATGCCCGCCACCATTGGCAGCATGGCCAGGCCGGAGCGGGTGGGAGACATCCCCATCGCGGTCTGGAAGAAGAGCGGCAGGAAGATGGCCCCGGCGAACATGGCGAACCCGATCAGGAAGGTGAGCAGGTTGCCCACCGTGAAGATCGGGTTGCGGAACAGCCGCATCGGGATGATCGGTTCCTCGGCCCGGAGTTCGATGAAGACGAAGGCGACGGCGAGGACGGCGGCGGCGATCACCAGCGCGAGGGCACGGGGGTCGGACCAGCCAAAGTGCTCACCGGCCCAGTTCAGGTACAGCAGGAACGAGGTGACGGCCGCGACGATGACGGAAGCCCCAAGGTAATCGATCTTGTGGTTGTGCCTGACTACCGGCATTTTCAGCGCCATCGAGGTGACGACAAGCGCGGCGGCTCCCAGTGGAAGGTTGATGTAGAAGATCCACCGCCAGTTCACGGCGTCGGTCAGCCACCCGCCCAGGAGCGGGCCGGCGATGCTTGAGATACCGAAGACCGCCCCGAAATATCCCTGGTATCGCCCACGTTCGCGGGCTGGGATGACATCGCCGATGATGGCGAAGGCGATCGCCATCAGGCCACCGCCGCCGACACCCTGCAGGGCGCGGAAAGCGATCAGCTGGGGCATGTTCTGGGCCAGGCCGCAGAGCGCGGAGCCGATCAGGAAGATGACGATGGTGGTTTGGAAGATGATCCTGCGCCCATAGAGGTCGGAGATCTTGCCCCACAGCGGTGTCACCGCCGTGGAGGTGAGGAGGTAGGCCGTGACAACCCAGGCCAGGTGGTTGAGCCCACCGAGGTCGCTCACGATGCTCGGCAGGGCCGTACCGACGATGCTCTGGTCCAGGGCGGCGAGCATCATGCCGGTCATCAGACCCGCGACGATGGTCAGGATTTGCCTGTGGCTGAACTCCGCGGGGAGGTTGTCGGAAGGCGGTCGATGTGCCGGAGCTTGGGCCATGGAGTTCTCCTGGGGCAGGTGTGCAGGACTGGCGCCGGGGATGGCGAGGCGGGATCGGACGGCTGCCGGGAAACCGGGATTCGATCTCAACCAACCGGTTGGTTGGTCGCCGATCACAGACTATAATGGTCGAATACGGGGCTGTCAATCCCTGGCCGATTCATCAACTGGGATGTCATGATCGACGAAGCGCTTCCGGCACAACCCGTGGAACCAGATGGCAGGCTGCGGATCATCCTCGCGGCCCAACCGCTCTTCGTGGAACGCGGCTACAAGGTGGTCTCGATGCAGCAGATCGCCACCGCGTCCGGTATCCACAAGGCCACGCTCTACCACTACTTCCGCGACAAGGACGAGCTGTTCCTGGCGGTGGTGCGGAAGGAGATGGAACGGTTGCGGGCCGATCTCGAGCGGGCCATCGAACAGGGAGACACCGCGCGCGAGCAACTGGTGGAACTCGGCTGGCGGGCGTTCCAGCGCAGCCGGGCCGATTTCGGCCGCCTGATGTCCGACGTGCACCAGCACCTGCCCGAAACCGCTCGCACCGACCTGAATGCCACCGAGTCGTTCCCCTGGGAGGCGATCGAGGGTATCTTCGTCCAGGCGACGGAACGAGGTGAGTTGCCGGCGGTCGATCCCCATCTGGCGGCGACGGTTTTCACCGGCCTGCTATGGGCCCAGGGATGGGTTCGCAAGATGGGGCGGCCCGGTCCTCCACTGACCAGGGAGCTGGCCGAGACACTGGTCGATATCCTGCTGGCGGGACTCCAGCATTCATCGGCCGCGCTGCGCTCGGAGGCGGCCGATGCGCTCGCCCGGGATGTGGCGGGCCGGGGGGAGGTGTGACGGATGACCGAACAGTCCGGTACCGGCGGTGGCGCGAACGATGAGCCGGGGGTGGCGGGAACCCCTTCGCACTATCCGAGGTTGGCGAGTCTGGCGGGAACAACCCGGTTCGGGATTTTGCTGGCGATCGTTGGCGTCTTGATCGCCAGCCTGGCGATGTTCCTGTTCAGCATGGCGGTGCTGGTGAAGTCGATCTATCACGCGTTCATGGAATCGTCATACGATCTGGAGGCGGCGCAGCACCTGGCGGTCGGGCTGATCGAAATGACCGACATGTTCCTGCTGGGCATGGTGTTGTACGTGGTCGCGATTGGCATGTACCAATTGTTCGTCGACGACCACTTGCCAGTGCCGGTTTGGATGCAGATGCACAGCCTGACCCAGCTCAAGACGCAGATCATCGATGTGGTGGTCGTGCTGCTGCTGGTGGCGTTCCTGGGCGACGCGATCGTCTGGATCGGCGGGATCCAGATCCTCTACTTCGGGGCGGCGATCGCGGTTGTGGTGATCGCGGTCAGCATCTTCTCGCTGGTGCATGCCAGGACGGAAGGCCACTGATACGGAATCCGTTTCACCCGTGATGACACGCTCCGATGTACGGGCCGGACACATAGGTAACGCCTGTTCCTCAGGTCGGATCGAGGTTTCGCGGGTTCGCCTCCTTGATCGTCCTGGCATAGCACTGGATGCGGACGATCTCGTCGACCTCCGCCGGAGAGCCCCCAACCCGCATCCGGCCATAGCCTTCCCCCAGCCGGAGCAGCCGGCCTTCGTGTGCGATCGTGCCTGGCCGGGCCGCCAGCCGCACCGTCCGGTTCGGGAATCGTTTCCGGGGACCGGTCGACCCACTGGTAGGCGGTTTCGCGGGGCAGGAGGGAGGCCACGGCGGCATCGAACTCCGTGTCGCGCGGGGTGATTGCGATGGTTTCGGGCTGGCCGCCCTGAGTATGGAAGCGGACGACGATTGGCTCGCCGGCGCCGACCACTCGCTGGTCCACCGCGACGAAGACCGGTGAGGTGGCGAGGATGACATCTCGAACGCGGAGACAACCCCGCAATGATCGGACGGGAACGGGGTTATGGCGATGTCGACATCCAGTTGCCGTGCAAGGTCGGCGATTGCGTATCGATATGCAATTGTCTACAGTATTCAGACGCAGGAGCGAAAAAACGTGAATGTCATCACCATCGTCATGGATACACTCAGGCGCGATCATTGCGGGCCGTGGAATCATGGCCTCCCGATCAGTGTGCTGGGCGATGCCGGTCAACCAGACTGGGTGGTTCCCACACCCAATCTCGATCGCCTGGCGGAGCGCGGAACCGTCTTCGATCAGGGGTATTGCGCTTCTCATCCGTGCATGCCTGCCCGTCGCGATCTCTACACCGGGCGTTACGAATTCCTCGAGCGAGGATGGGGGCCACTGGAGGACACCGATCTGGACCTGCCCCGGCGGATTTCCGGTCCGCCCAACGCGTCGCTCTCCCACCCAGGGGTGCGGGTCAGCCAGCTTGTTACCGACCACTTCCATCTCTGGGAGCAAGGTTCGGGCAACTATCACATGGGGTTCTCCGGCTTCGAATTCATCCGGGGCATGGAGGCCGACGCCTGGGCAACCGACCCGATCGATTTCGCCCTGCCGAACGAGGCAACCCGCCTGGCCAAGACCGAGCGCCACTACCGGAATGTCGCGATCATGCGGCGGGGGGCAGGCGGCACGCTGGATGAGTCGCGATGGTTTGCGCCCCAGACATTCGGCATGGCCGCCGATTGGCTCGAACGCAATCACACCCGGCGGGACTTCTACCTGCATATCGACAGTTTCCCACCACACGAACCGTGGGACCCGCCCGAGGAACTGGTGAAGCTGTTCGAGCCCCGTGGCTATGACGTGGGCGAATACTTTCCGTCCGCCCGCTATTCGTCGATCGAGGAGTCTGGCCTGACGGAGGATCAGGTGCGGCACGTGCAGGCGCTGTACGCGGCCAGCGTGGTGCACGTCGACCAGGCGCTCGGCAAGCTGCTGGATGTGCTCGATGCCCACGACCTGTGGCAATCGACAATGGTGATCGTCACCACAGATCATGGCACCTACAACGGGTCACGTTCGCTTCTCGGCAAGCTTCAGACCCACCTGTTCGCCCCGATCAGCCATATTCCGCTGATCATCGCCCACCCCACCGCTGGCCATGGCGAGCGACGAAGCCAACTGGTGCAACTGGTGGACCTGTATGCGACAACCCTCTCCGCCATGGGCCTGCCCATCCCCGAAGGGAACCAGGGAATCGACCTGCTGCCCGTGATCGAGGATCCTCAACACCCGGCGCGCGAGGTGGCGATCGCCGGAGTGTTTGGCCAGAGCGTCATGGTCACGGACGGCCGCTATGTATTGCACCAGTCGCCCAGGCCGGGAAACTCGCCGTTGTACTGGTATGGCGTTCAGGTTCCGAAATTCATTCACTATGAACTCGGCCCACTGGAACTCAACGAGGGCACGCTTCCACGCCGGGAGGTGCTGGGCTGCAACCCGGGAGATGCAGAATCGTGGCTGGTCGACCGAGAGGTCGATCCATTCGAAACCCGGAACCTCTATCACGAGCAGCCAGACATCGTCGCCCGGCTGCAACAGCAGCTTGTGGACACGATTCGGCGATGTGGAGCGCCGCTGGAGCACATCGAGCGGTTGGGACTGACTGCCTTGGGAGGAGGTGCGGCCGGTTAGCCACGAGAGGTGATACACGCGCGACGCGGCTGTGGATTGTTATGGTTCGGATCGAAGAGAGTAGGGACGCATGAAGGACACAGACAATCATTTCCCGGCTGGGCATGGTGGTCTCACACGACGACAGTTCGGCGCCGGTGTCGCGGTCGCTGGACTCGCGACTGCCGCTGGGCTTCCGGCGATCGCTCAGGATGCGACTCCCGCGGGTTCTCCTCCCTCGGAGCTGGTGGATACCCAGCCGCAAGGCGTCTTCCCGCTGGTTGAGGAGCCGGCCACGCTGCGCGTGCTGGTGCTGGGCAATCCGGTGGTGGAGGATTTCGCCACCAATGCATTCACCCAGTGGTACCAGGAACGCACCAACGTCCAGGTTGAGTGGGAAATCGTTTCCTCGGATGCCGCGTCCGCTGGTCTCAATATCCGGCTCAGCAGCGGTGACTATCCGGACGTGATCCTCAACTTCGCCATCGATCCCGCGGTGCTTCAACTCTATGGCACGCAGGGGATCTTTCTCGCCCTGGACGGCTACATTGATCAGGATGCCACGTATATCCATCATCTCTTCGAGCAGTATCCCCTGGCTCGCGAGGTGATCACCGCCTCGGATGGGCACGTGTACAGCATGCCCGCGATCAACGACTGCTATCAGTGCTCGATGCCGCAGAAGCTGTGGGTGTACGGCCCATGGCTGGAGCAACTCGGCCTCGAAACGCCCACGACGGTGGACGAGTACGCCGAGATTCTCCGCCAGTTCAAGACCGGTGACCCCAATGGCAATGGCGACGATGACGAAGTGCCGCTGATGACCTCCGTGCCACTGCCGTTCGACAATTTCTTCATGAATGCGTTCGGGTTCAATCCGGGCGGCAAGCGTTTGTACGTCGAAGATGGCGTGGTAACCGCTTCGTACGCAACGGATGGCTGGAAGGAGGGACTCCGCTACCTGCGGGGGCTTTACGCCGAGGGCCTGATCGGCGAGGAGTCGTTCACGCAGACGCAGGACCAGATACGCCAGTTCGCCAGCGCCTCCGAGGACGTGCGCATGGGGTCCGCCCCGGCGTTGTTCCCGGGCCAGTTCCTGACCATCGAGAGTTCACTGGAAGGCGGGGTGTGGTCGGAATACACAACCATTCCCCCGCTCGAAGGGCCAACCGGCATCCGGCAGACCGCGCGCAATCCCTACACCCCGTTCAATGTGAGTTCGGTGGTGGTCACCAACACGTGTGAGGACCCGGCGCTGGCGGTGAGGTGGGCCGATGGGATGTACGAGGCCGAAGCCACCATGCGCCTTTGCTATGGCGTGCCCGGCGAGAACTGGCGATGGGCCGAAGCGGGCGAGGTTGGCATCGACGGGGAGCCCGCCTGGTGGAAGCGGCTGAGCACCTATGGTGGTGTCCAGAACGCCCACTGGAACGAGCAGGGTCCCGCCTTGCGGACGGAAAAGCTGCGCCACTCCGAAGCGGTGGAAGGGGTCAACCTGGCCCAGATTCTCTATCAGCAGACCAGGGAGAATTACGAGGAGTTCCAGCAACCGGCCGAGTGGTTCCTGCCACCCCTCTATTTCAGCCAGGAACAGGCTGAACTGGTGGCGACGCTTGGCGCGACGCTGGAGAGCCTGGTCCTCGAAACCATGGCCCAGGCGATCATTGGCACGTTCGACATCGACGGCCAGTGGGATTCTTACCTGGAGCAGCTCGATGGCTCCGGGCTTGGGTCATTCCTGCAAGCACATCAGGAGGCATTCGACGCGAGAAGCTCATCGTAGCCAGCCGTTGGGAATGCCGCATACAGTATTGTGAGAAAAGTATGGAGATGGGTCGCCAGGCATATCCACCCTGGCGACCCATCTCCTTGCGTGCCATTGGCCGGCTCAGGATGATCGCTGGAGGTTGCCGCCACGAGGTGTGAATCGCCATTGCTGGGCTTCGGGAGGAGCCAGTATGAGCCAAGGCAAGGCGCACTATGTACGGATCGAAGGCCCGCGGCGGGTCTGTCGATCCTGTCCCCGTTCACCAGGTCTTCATCAGAGGCCGGGATTACCCCGTGGTGACACCGAGCAGGCGGGCGAGGTCGGCGATTGTGGCTTCGAGAAAGGCTTCGGCGTCAAAGGCGGGGTTGCGGGCGACGGCGGGGAAGACGGTGCCGTCGGTGAGGCAGTTCAACTGCATCGCGATCAGCTCGGGGTCGCGTTCGGTGGCGAAGATCCCGGCGGCGATGCCCTCGCGGATGGTTTCGGCGAAAAAGGCGCGCCAGCGGTCCTGATCGCGGACAAGTGACTCGCGCAGGTGCGGGCGGGTGAAGGCCGCGCGCCAGTACTCAAGTTGGGCCTGCCAGTTGGGCTGCGGGACGCTGGTGGTGGTGAAGATGCGGACGAGGTCCTTCAGGCGGTCCCATGGGTTGGGGAGGGTCGCCAGTCGTTCGAGCGTGCGCTGGTAGTCACGCTCGCTGGCGTACAGGCAGCTCTCGATGAGCAGGTTCTCGAGCGAGCCGAAGTAGTACTGCAACGTCGATATCGCGACATCGCTGGCTTCGGAAACGTCGGCGTAGCGCGTGTTGTCGAAGCCGCGGGTGACGATCACGTCGATCGCCGCCTCCAGCACGTCGAGCCGTTTCTGGCCACCTACCGGTGACCGGACCGCTCCCGCGAGCGGATAGTCTTCCAGTTGCACGAATCTGTGTCTCCCCAGCCGGTGAGTCGCGGTGGGTGGCGCGCCGGAACGCCACGACAACCACGACGAATTCATCCCCACAACCATGCCATATCGTGATACCATACGGCAATACAGTATGGACATACGGTTCCGCGATTCTCGCGGGGCCGTTTCGTGCGTCTCGCGGATGTTGGGGTTCAGGGAATGGATCAGCAGGAACAGGTTGAGAAGGCTCCGATGGCCGACTGGGAGCCGATGACCAGCCGCAGGGTGCGGAAGCTGGCGGTGCCGGTGGTGGCCGAGTACTCGCTGCAGGTGATGGTGCTGGCGGTCAACACGCTGCTGGTGAGCCGGGCCGGCGATGTCGCGCTGGCGGCGGTGGGGATCGCGAACCCGATCATTTACCTCTTCATCGCGGTGTTCGCGGCGGTGTCGGTCGGCGCCACGGTGCTGGTTGCCCAGGCCCACGGCGCCCGGCAACCGGAGAAGGTGAACACCGTCTCACGCCAGGCCATCGCCTGGGGCCTGCTGCTGGCGGCGCCGCTCTCGATTGCCTGCTACGTGGCGGCGCCGTTCCTGATCAGCCTGTTCGGCGACGACGCGGAGGTGCAGGCGGCGGCGGTCAGCTACCTGCATGTGATAACCGCCACCAGTTCGGTGATGCTGCTTTCGTTCCTCTGCGGCGGTGTGTTGCGCGGCGTGGGCGATGGCCGGACACCGCTCTACGGGGCGGTTCTGGCCAACATCGCCAGCCTGATTGCCTCGTGGATCCTGATCGAAGGGCATCTCGGGGTTCCGGGCTACGGGATCGTTGGGGCGGCGTGGGGTTCGGTAATCGGGCGGGCGACCGGCCTGGCGTTCATCCTCGCCGTGCTGGTTTCGGGCAAGGCGATCATCTCGTTACATGGCCGCAAGGGCTGGCGGCCGAACCCGGCCACCGGTCTCCAGATTTTCAGGCTGGGGATTCCCGCCGGGTTGGAGCAGATGTTCAACGAATCCGGCTTCGCCGTGCTCACCGGGTTGGTGGCCACGCTGGGCGCGGCGGCGCTGGCCGCGAACCACATCGCGTTCACCGCGCTGGAAGCGTGGTTCCTCACCTCGCTGGCGCTTTCGGTGACCGCGACCGCGCTGGTGGGCCAGAGCGTTGGCGCCGGCCGGCCGGCCGACGGAATGGTGGCGGCCACGATCATTCGCCGCTGGGTGCTGATCTGGAACGCGGTCGGGCTGCTGGTGATGGTCTTCGGCGCGCGCCCGATTCTCGATGTGTTCAGCAACGACCCCGATGTGATCGACGGCGGGATCGTGGTGATGGTGGTGGTTGGGCTGACGCTCCCGCTGTGGGGATTGTCGCTGCTGACCACCGGGGCGCTGCGCGGCAGCGGCGATACCCGCTCGCCGATGATCCGGGCTTCGCTGGCGACGTGGTCGTCGGTGGGGCTGGCCTGGATTGGCGTGCAGTTCTTCGACGCCGGGATGGGCTGGATCTGGGGCACCTACATGCTGACGTTGCCACCGGCGATCTGGGGAAACTGGCGGGCGTTCAGTCGCCGCGTGACCAAACCGGCCACCGGGGAGGGCGAGCCGGTCGCGGCGCTGGCGATCGCCGCCGACTAGGGACTTCGCGGCAATCGTTTCACCCGCCAGCCGGGATGCGTTCGCGTGAGCATCCGGTACACTGCGCTTGACTACCGGCCAGGCCGGATCTCCGGGTTCCCGCATTGGCCGATTCCCGTATCTGCGCGAAGGCCCCACCATGTCGTCGCCCTTGCTGGTGACCAAGCTCTACGTTCCGCGGCCGCGGGCCGGGGCGATCGCCCGGCCCCGGCTCGTCGCGCGCCTCGATGAAGGGTTGCGCGGTGGGCTGACCGTGATTTCGGCCCCGGCCGGGTTTGGCAAGACGACACTCGTGAGCGAGTGGGTGGCGCATGCTGAGCGGGACATCGCCTGGCTGTCGCTGGACGAGGGCGACGGCGATCCGGGCCGGTTCCTGGCCTACCTGGGCGCGGCGCTCCAGACGGCAAGGCCGGGACTGGACACGAGCATTGCCCGCGGTCAGCAAACGTCGCGGCCTCCGCCCGTTGAGCAGGCGCTGACCATGCTGCTCAACGAGATCGCCGCTTCGCCGGACCCGTTGCTGCTGGTGCTCGACGACTACCATCTGGTCGATTCGGCCGCTGTCGACGAGGCGCTGACCTTCTTTCTCGACCACCTTCCCGCGAACCTGCACCTAGCGATCACGACCCGCGAGGACCCGCGACTGCCGCTCCCGCGGTTACGCGCCCGGGGCCGCCTGACCGAATTGCGCGCGGCGGACCTGCGGTTCACGGTCGATGAGGCGGCGGCGTTCCTGAACGACGCGATGGGACTGGACCTTTCGCCCAGCGATGTCGCCGCGCTGGAAACCCGGATCGAAGGGTGGATCGCCGGACTCCAGTTGGCCGCCCTCTCGATGCAGGGGCGGGACGATGTGACCGGCTTTATCCAGCGGTTCGCCAGCGGCAATCGCTACATCGTGGATTACCTCGTGGAGGAGGTTCTGGAGCGGCAGCCCGAACCAATCCGGGAGTTTCTGCTTCAGACATCCATCCTCGACCGGCTGAACGGATCGCTGTGCGACGCGGTGACGGGCCGGGACGACAGCCGCAAGCTGCTGGATCGGCTCGATCGAGGCAACCTGTTCATCATGCCGCTGGACGATGGCCGGGAGTGGAGCCGCTATCACCACCTCTTCGCGGAGGTGCTCCGGTCGTACGCGATGGATGACGCCGGGCTGTCATCCCGGCTGCACCGGAGGGCGAGCGAGTGGTTCGAACGGCACGGACCGCTGGAGGACGCGATTCGCCACGCATTCGCCGCCGGGGACCACGCGCGGGCGGCGGACCTGGTCGAAACGGCCGCGCCGGGGATGCAGCGGGCCAGGCTGGAGCCGTCGTTGCTGGCCTGGCTGCGCATGCTTCCGGACGACTTCGTGCGCGCCCGGCCGGTGCTGAGCAACCTCTTCGCCGGGGCGCTGCTCAGCACCGGCGAGCTGGAGGGCGTCGAGTTCCACCTGCGGAATGTCGAGCGATGGCTGAACCTCGCGGGCGGCGATGGCGAACGAGGGGATTCGCTTCCGGAGGGCATGGTTGTGGTCGACCGGGCCGGATATCAGCGCCTGCCCGCTGGCGTCGCCATCTACCGCGCCGCGTTTTCGCTGGCGACCGGCGACCTGGACGCGGCGGTGCGCGACGCCCGGCGAGCCCTCGATCTCGTCCAGGAGGACGACTACCTCTCGATTGGCGCGGCGTCGGCCCTGCTTGGTCTCGTGTTCTGGTCCGGGGGTGACCTCGATCCCGCCTACGAGCATTTCGCCGGCGGAATGGCGGCGTTGGGGAAGGCGGGCAACATCGTCGACACCGTTGGTGGCGTGCTTGCCCTGGCCGATATCCGGATCACGCAGGGGCGCTTGCGCGACGCGATGACCATCTACCGGGATGCCCTGCGGGTTGCCGAAGCGCACGGACCGCCGGTGGTTCGCGGCACAGCGGATCTGCATGTGGGGATGAGTGAGATTCACCGCGAACGAAACGACCTCTATGCCGCCCGTCAATGCCTGGTGACTGGCATCGACCTGGGCGAGACGGTGGGGTTCCCGCAACACCCGTATCGCTGGCGGTTGGCGAGCGCCCGGCAACGGGAGGTCGAGGGCGACCTGGACGGCGCGCTCGACCTGATCGACGAGGCGGAGCGCCGGTATGTGAGCGATTTCTATCCCAATGTGCGCCCGGTCGCGGCCCACGGGGCGCGGGTCTGGATCGCGCAAGGCCGTCTTGACGATGCCCAGCGGTGGGCCGCCGAGCGTGGTTTGTCCGCCGGTGACGACGTGTCGTACCCGCGGGAGTTCGAGCACATCGTGCTGGCGCGGCTGATGATTGCCCAGTACCGGGCCGGGCGGGACATGACCGTGCTCGACGACGCGATCGGGTTGCTCGACCGGTTGCGAGATGCCGCGGAGGCGGACGGTCGAAGCGGAAACATGATCGAGATCCTGGTCCTGAGCGCCATGGCGCGGTCGGAACGAGGCGACGTGTCCAGCAGCGTCGATTCGCTGGAACGGGCGTTGTCGCTGTCCGAACCGGAAGGGTATGCGCGCGTGTTCATCGACGAGGGGCCGTCGATGGCGACGTTGCTCGCCGGGGTGGCTGCTCGGGGAACGGCGAACGAGTACGCGGCGCGGTTGCTGGCCGCGTTCGATGGCGATGCGGCGCCGGTTGCGGCTTCAGTCTCGTCGCCCGCCGCTCCTCCGAACCAACCGCTGGTCGAACCATTGAGCGAGCGTGAGCTGGAGGTGCTGCGGCTGATCGCCGAGGGCCGTTCGAATTCGGAGATCGCTGATCGGCTGTACCTGGCGCTGAGCACGGTGAAGGGACACAACAGGGCCATCCTCGGGAAGCTGGGCGTCCAGCGGCGAACCGGGGCGGTCGCCCGCGCGACGGAGCTTGGCCTCCTGTAGGTCAGGCCAAGGCGGCGCGGTTGCGTACTCGCGGACCCGCCAATCGAAACGGATCGTCTGGCCGGTGTGTCATACGGAATCCGCGTGAACACTTGAGGGACGGACCGCACGGGCCAAGCCGGAAACTGGCCCAAATGTATGGATCGACGGCCTGCGCGGCAGGTCTGTCGATCCTCACGTAACCAGCCGGAGCCGGTGTCAGGGCGGACAACAGCCACCGGCGCCATGCATGGAACAGGGTGTTAACCGCCGGTGGCAGGTCCGCCCGTACCCTGAAATCCGGGACCTTGCGCGCGATCTTGCCTGGTAGTCCTTAAGTATCCCCTCCCCTCATTTCTCACTTTGTCTGAAACAGTTCTTTGGTGTCTGCCGGGCAATACCGGTCCAAACCTATGCTCGTGTTCGAGGTCGATTGGGACCCCAAGGACACGGAGCAGGTGAGGTCATGGCGACACCAGAGCGGGCACATCCACAACCAGGCGAGCACCGGCCCGCGATCTACCAGATCCGGATCGCGGGCCGGCTCGGTTCTCGCTGGCGGGCCTGGTTCGACGGCC
>CAZUPA010000067.1:15126-16493 GCA_964622205.1 uncultured Sphaerobacteraceae bacterium | reverse complement strand
CATTACCTTTCGTGCCGCCCTCGAACAGGCGAAACCGGGTGTGTTCGTCGACACCCGGCGCCGGCGCGGCGTGCGCGGCCACCAGTATGCCTTCGCCAACAGCCAGCGCCTCCAGGCCCTGCTCCAGGAACTCGGCATCCCCTACGTCCACCGTCTCGATCTCGCCCCGCCCGAATCCGCCATCCGCGCTCAGGACGAGCTCGACCGCAAGGCCCACATAGCCCGCCACGACCGCGACCATCTCTCCCCAGCCCTGCGAGACGCCTACCAGCACGACGTCCTCGACCATTTCGACACGGAAGCCTTCGTCGCTTCGTTGGGCAACCCGGACTCGGTCCTCATCTTCTGCGTCGAAGGCAACCCCAACGCCTGCCACCGAACCCTCCTCGCCGACCGGCTCAAGGCAGACCTCGGCGGCGAAATCACCCACCTCGTGCCCTGAAACACACGAGCCCAATCTCACCAGTACCGGCCCGGCGCGTTCCATCACCATCAGGCATCGCTATCCCGCCAGGAGACCACCCCATGTCCCACCCCGTCGTCGACCAGTTGGCGTTCGCCCGCTCCGAACTCGTGCGCTCCCTCGAAGGCCTCAGCCCCGCCGAAGCCACCCAGCGTCTCGGACAGATGAACTGCCTCAGCTGGATCGTCGGCCACCTCGCGGACCAGGAGCAACGCTACTTCCTCCAGCGACAGGGGCTCGACCTCGTTGTTCCCGGTATCAACGATCTCTGCGGCTACGGCAAACCGGCCAGCACCCCACCGCTGGCCGAGATGTGGGCCGCCTGGAACGCCATCACAACCGCCACCGCTCCCGTCCTGGCGGCGATGAGCGACGACGACCTGCTCGCCCCGCCATCGCACGGTGGCCCGCCACCCGGCGACTCGAACGGAACCCTCGTCCTCCGCGTCAACGCCCACTACTGGTTCCACATCGGCGAGGGCCAGGCCATCCGCCAGGTGCTCGGCCACACTGGACTCCCCGACTTCGTCGGCAATATCGGCCAGGCAGCCCCCTTTCGCCTCTCCTGAACAAACCTCCCGGATACGAAACCGGCGCGCCGGTTTCCCAGCGCGCCGTGATCGTACCGATGGTGAGATTATCGAAAAACAGCTACTCCGGTCGCTGCTCGGCGTCGTTCTCCCGCACCCGATCTTCGACGGTTTCCACATCGTCGGCTTCGTCGCCGCGCCGGATGGTGTCCACGATCGGACTGATCAGGTCCTCGGCCGCGTCGATGATCCCGCCCTCGTTGTCGCGCTTGTGCTGGTTGGCGCGCTCCTCGTTGGCCTCGAGTTCGCGTTGAACGTCACGGTCTGTCATGCTGGGACCCTCCGATTGCTGGCCCGGAAACAGTGAGGCAGGG
>CAZUPA010000067.1:12189-15026 GCA_964622205.1 uncultured Sphaerobacteraceae bacterium | reverse complement strand
ACGCTCACGAACTCCTCCACGCCCGGCACGTACGGGAACCGCTCCTTCACGTCGCCGGACAGTGAAATGCCCAGCCCCGGCACGGTCGGCGCCAGCACATTCCCGTCGACCATCCGCAGCGAATCGCCCCAGACCTCCGTGTGCAACGGCCCCGCCGCCGGTGGCAACTCCAGGATAACCGTGTTCGGCGTCGCGAACGCCGCGTGGATGTTTTGCATCACCGCCCCGCCCGATCCCCAGGCATGGCTGGCGACATGCCTGTGCCGGCGCCCGAACAACCGCCCCACCTCCACGAAATCGGTCATGCTCAACCAGGCCGCGTCCGGCTGCGCCACGTCGAAGGCATCGACCTCCGCGAACCGCTCGAACTCCTCGAAGGTGGTGAGCGACTCGCCACCCGCCACCCGCACGCTGGTGGCGGCCCGCAGTTCGGCATACGACCTCGGATCGGAATACGGCAGCGGTTCCTCGAAGAAGAGGAGGTCGAACGGCTCCAGCGCCTTGAGCAGGGCAATCGCGGTCGGCAACGACCACTGGTCCGGCCCTTGACGGAAGCCCATGTGGCCATCCAGCATGATGTTCACATCCGGCCCTACGTGGTTCCGTAGCGCCTCGACCTTCGCCACCTCGAACGCCACGATCTCCCCCAGGCGATGGTGGCGTCCCGCCTTGCCGCTCACCTCGTCGAAGTACCCGCCCCCCACCTTGAACCCCGTGAACCCCAGCCCCAGGTAGAAGTCGACCTTCGCCAGCAGCCGGTCCAGGGGCCAGTTGCTCGCCCCACCGGTCGCGTAAGCCGGAAGCCTTTCGTGCCGCCTGCCGCCCAGCAACTCATGCACCGGAACCCCGAGCGCCTTGCCCTTCAGGTCCCACAACGCCGCCTCGATCGCGCAGATCACGGCAGGACCAATTCCGACCCTTCCCCAGTAAATGCTGCTGTCGATCATCCGCTGGCGCAGCGTGTGGATATCCAGGGGATCATCGGCATGGAGCAGGATCGGCGCGAAGAACTCAACGATGGTGGGTACGACTCGCGGCAGGTGATACCCGAGATACGTCTCGCCCAGGCCGGTGATCCCCTCGCCGGTCTCGATCTCGACGAATGCCGCGCTTCGCCTCGGCAGCGCCTTCACCATCGACGGATCGTTGCTGATCGGCCCGGTCAGCAGCACGGTACGGACATCGGTGATCTTCATCCTATCTCCCGTTCGCGACGGCCACGGCCCGTTGTTCACCGCCAGAAGCCATCAGCCACGCAGTTCCGGAAATTCGCCATCCACGAGCCGCCGCAACGCCTCGACATCCGGCGCGTTGCCCGAGAGATACGGCTCCCGCACCGCCAGCGGCATGTCCGGAAACACCCCGGCCGCCGTCGCGATCTTGCCCAGCGCCGGTGAGGCCGTGATCGCGGACCGCTCCGAGCGCCAGGCCCGGAACAGCCTGTCGATCCGCTCCCGCAGCCGCGCCGCCTCGTCCCATTGGCCGCTGCTCGCCAGCGACCACAGGTTCATCGCCAGTTCTGGCGAGAGGTTGGCGACGAAGCTGTAGAACCCCTTCGCCCCGAACAGCGCGCCGGGCACGATCTGCGTGTCGACCACGAAGTGATCCAGCCCCGGCGTGGCGTCCACGATCTCGATCAGCGAGGCCACGTTGCCGCCGGTGTGCTTGCTGCCCGCCAGGTTGGGCGCGACCTCCAGAATCGCCCGGTAGTCGGCTCCTCCCAGGAACCGTCCCGCGTTGGCGATGTTGTAGTGAACCAGCCGCGTCTCCGGCATTTCCCTCTGCAACGCTTCGAAGAACCGGAGCATCTCGCGGTCGTTGAGCGGCACCCACGAAGGCAGCGCCACCTGGATCGTGTCGATCCCGTTCGCCGCCGCGATCCGTGCCCGTTCGATCACGCCATCGGTGTGGCTCCAGGTGCAGCCCATCTGCGCCGGAATGCCCGCCTCGGACATCGCCCTCCCGAACGCCTCCGCCAGCGCGGCGAACTCGGGCAGGTCCAGCACGTGCATCTCGCCGTCGGTGCCGGTGGTGTAGGCGCCGTGCAGCCCCGCCGCCGCGTACCGCTGGACCAACTCATCCACGACGCCCGCGTCAATCGTTCCGCTGCTCGTCCAGGGCGTGGGCATCGCCACCCAAACGCCCGAGAGTGGTGCTTGCATCATGCAGTGCTCCTCAGGCCCGCGTGACCGTGTTCGTCATCACGCCCAGCTTTTCGATGCCCGTTTCCACCACGTCGCCCGGTTGCAGATAGGTCGCGGTTGTCGCGCCCACCCCGCCCGGCGTGCCCATGCAGATCAGGTCGCCCGGCCGCAGCGTGACGAACCGCGAGAGGAACGCGATCGTCTCCGGCACCGTGAAGATCATCTCCCCGGCCGCCGAATGCTGCCGCAACTCGCCGTTCACCTTCAGCGACATCTCCAGGTCGCGCGGATCGCCGATTTCGTCGCTCGTCACCAGGTATGGGCCGACCACCGCGAAGCTGTCGCACCACTTGCCCAGCAGCCAGTCGAAGAACCAGTCGCCGTTGCGCTCGTTGCGCCCCTCGGAAATCTTCAGGCTCCGCGCCGAGATGTCGTTGAACACCACGTATCCCGCGATGTGGCTGGGAGCGTCGCTCTCGGCGATATGCTTCCCGCTCCTGCCGATCACCACCGCGATCTCGATCTCGTAGTCGAGCGTGTCGGAGTCCTGGGGAATCAGGATCGGGTCCCCGTTGCCGATCACCGCCGTTGCCGGCTTGATGAACGGCCGCGGCGTGATCCTGGCCTTGTCCACCGGGGCCGCCCCCGATTCCGTGATGTGCGACTGGTAGTTGGCCGCCAGCAGGTACAGCG
>CAZUPA010000067.1:10438-12089 GCA_964622205.1 uncultured Sphaerobacteraceae bacterium | reverse complement strand
GGGTCCTTCAGCCGCGCCTTCATGCCATCCGGACCGCCCTCCTGCGCCCAGATCGGCAACGTCAGCGCCAGGTGCGTACACCCAGCGTGGTAGAGATACGACTCGAAGGTGAGGTCGCACCGTTCCGAGGCTTCCTCCAGCAGTGGCGCGGTGTCCGGCGTCACGTGCTCGTGGGAGATATGCACCGGAATACCAGCCTGCTCGGAGATCTCCATCGTCTCCCGCCAGGCGGCCTCCCGCCCGATCAGGTTGTAGCGAACATGCGCGGCGTAGATCGCGTCATATTCGGCGGCGACCTTGCTCAGTTCCACCAGTTCCCGCGTGTCCGCGAATGCGCTCGGCTGGTAATCGAGTCCCAGGCACAGCGCCCTGGCGCCCGCCTCCAGCCACTCCCGCGTCGCGACCCGCATCTTCTCCAGCTCGTCATCGGTGGCCGGGCGGCCAGCCCAGCCCATCACCCCGAACCGCACTGCGCAGTGCGGAACCTGCGGCACCACGTTGACCGGCGTGTTGCCCTCGAAGATCGAGAGGTACGACTCCGCCGTCGGCCAGTCCAGCGACATGTGCGGCTCGTGGCCGTGGGCGAACAGGTCGCATTCCCACAGCGCCTTCGCCTGCTCGTGCGTCACCCCCGCCCAACCAAAGCCGTCCGGCGCGGTGAGGTGCGTCGTCACGCCCTGCAGCAGGCTCCCGTTCCGCCGCGTGTCGTTCGGGTCGGCCAGCTGCGTCTCCGAATGCACATGCACGTCGATGAAGCCCGGCGCCACGACCTTGCCCGCGGCGTCGATCTCGGCCGCGGCGGTCGAATCCGCCAGGTCCCCGATCGCCACGATCCGGTCCCCTGATATCGCGACATCGGCCGTGTACGCGGGATCGCCGGCGCCATCGACCACCGTCCCGTTGCGAATAATGAGCTCAGCTTCCATGCATCACGCTTTCATTGACGAGTAAATAGTTGACATTCGCGCCATTAGGCAGGGCGGACAACAGCCGCTTGCTCACCGTATTGATCGGTTCGTGTCCAATCGCGGCAGGTCCGCCCGTACCAGATCTTCCTGAAGACGCCACGCCATGCACCAGTACGGAAGGCCTAACCGACATCCAATCGCGCCGCTCCATGCAATCCGTGCCGGTGTATGGCCTTCCCTCGTGCCGGCACGGAACCGATCGCATCAACGTTGTCAGACTCCTCAGGAACCAACTGCTGCGTACGCCGTCGCCAACCCCGCATCAAGCTCCACCACGCCTTGCCGCGCCGCCGATTCGTAGATCGATTCGATGATGTGCAGCACCAGCATCGCCTGCTCCACCGAGTATTCCGGTTTCGCCTCGCCGGCGATCGCGTCCAGGAAGTTCGTCATCGCCAGGTACGCCGCTCGCCCATACCCGCCTGGGCTGGGACTGACGAACTCGTGCTTCCGCCACGGCGAGTCCGCCGCTCCAGGATGCTGGCTGTACGACTTCGCCACCTGGGTGTGGTTGTTCCACCGCACCCAGCCATCCTGTCCGTAAATGCCGGGTTCCGGCTCGTCGTTGCCGAACGGGCTCGGCGCGCCGGTTGGCAGCGTGTACCCGTAGTTCAGCGAGGCCAGCCAGCCATCGGCGAACCGCACCGATACCGTCCCGATGTCCTCTACCTCCAGCGGCGCCT
>CAZUPA010000067.1:0-10338 GCA_964622205.1 uncultured Sphaerobacteraceae bacterium | reverse complement strand
TCCTCCGCCCGGCGCGCCACCGGCTTCTCGGCCCACAGGTGAATACCCTCGCCCGCCAATTGGGCCAGCGCCGGACCCATCTCGTTGTTGCGCAACATCACCTGCGCCGCGTCCGGTTGCACCGCGTTCAGCATGTCATCGATCGAGTCGAACACCGGCACGCCTTCCAGCGGCCCCAGGTCGACCGGTTCCGGCTGGTGCGAACCGCGCACCACACCCACCACCTCGATCCGCTCCGGGAAGAGCGCCAGCGTGCCGCGATAAGCTGCCGCGTGCGGGTGATCGGTCCCGATTTGCACCATCCGGATCACGATGCCGCCTCCCCGCTCGCCACCGGCGCCGCCAGGCTGGCGAGCTCGACCAGCGAGTTTCCTGCCTGGTGCGAGGCCAGCATCCCGATCAGGCAGGCCACCGTGTTCCGCGCCTCGGCTGGCGTGGAGCGTGTCGCGCCCCCGTTCTCAATCACATCCATGATTTCCAGGTACGCGCCCTGGATGCCGCCGTGCATCACCATGCCGGCCGGGAACGGCCGCTGCACCAGTTCACCGGCCGCCTCGTCGAAGGTGAACAATTCGGCCACGTTCGGGCTGATCCGGATCCGCCCCTTCGAGCCGGCGATATCCCACTCGTTATGTCCCGGAGTGCCCTTCGTGCCATTGTAGAACCCGCGCACCCCGTTTTCGAAGCGGATGTACGCGCTCGCCCCCGGCTCCGAATCCGGGTCGTGCCCTCCATCGCCCCGGTACTCGGTGAAGTCGTCGTAGCCGTCTTCCAATTGCGCGAAGACGTGGGTTGGCTCGGCTCCGGCGTAGTAGCAGATCAGGTCCACGATGTGGGTGCCGTTGCGGAACAGCATCGCCCGCTCGCCCTGCAGCGTGCCGACCACGGTTCGCACCTCGCCGATCGTCCCGGCGTCGATCAGCTCCTTCACCCGGTGGTAGAACGGATCCCACCGCCGGGTGTGCTCCACGGCAACCACCGTCCCGTTCGCCTCCGCGGCGGCGATCATCCGGTCGGCGTCGGCCAGCGTCGTCGCCAGCGGCTTCTCGCAGAGGATGCCCCTGATCCCCCGGTTGGCCGCGTCGATGAAGATATCTGCGTGCAGGTTGTCCGGCGTGATGACACCGAGAATGTCGATCTCCTCGTTGTCCAGCAACTCATCGACATCGGTGTAGAACGTCGCGTCCGGCCAGCGGTCGCCCCACAGGCCGGAGAACCGCTCTCCCGCCTCCGGGAAGATGTCGCAGACAGCCACGATCTCCGCGTTCGGGATGGCGGCCAGGGCCGACGCATGGGAGTACGGCAGGACCGAACGTCCTCCCGAAAGCGATGATTTGACCGGGGCGGTGGCAATCCCACTCAGCCCAATGAGGGCACAACGGTACGTCTTCACGACAGGGTTGTCCTTTGGTTGAGAATCGATCGAAACGAAACGAGTGACGTTCCACAGGCGCTTGGCCAAATGGTCCGGACCTTATCCCTCCGTTGCCTCTCCCTCACCGGAAGACACGTCGAATCGCCGCTCAGGCGATCCTGAACGAATACAGGCGTGCGTCTCGCACGTAAAATTTCAGCCGGATAGCCTGACCCCGTAGTTCTTCCAGCGATGCCCTTTCCCGCCAGGTCACCGGCTGGGTCAGGCCATCCCCATCCATAAGGGCGCTGTCGATCCTGTGATATCCGGGCAGGTGGCGGCCGTCCGCGTCGAGCACGGCGACCGCCACATACCCGCCGGTCGCCTGGGCATTAACCGTCAGCCGGCTTCCCTCGCAGCTAAACGGCTTCGTCGTCAGCCAGCCTTCGCCATCGACCGCTTCGATCGACACGAACCCGTCGCGCCGCAACTTCCCCAGCCCGATCGCGTAATCCGATTTGCGGTTGCCCTTGCCGTGGTACGAGGCCGCGCCGCCGTAGTAGAACCACAACTCATCGCCCACCTCGACCGGCGACCGGGCCGTGTAGATCCCCCGCGAGTCGAACGAGCCGTCCACCCCGCGCGGGATGAACGGCTGGCGATTCCCCGCCCGCTCCCACCGGATTCCGTCGCGGCTCACCGCCAGTTGCGCGTCGACCTCGGCGTCCATCCGCACCGATGGTTCTTCCTCATAGGCGTGGTAGGCCCACGGAAGTCCCAGGTACAGGCCCTCGTGCTTGAACACGGACATCCCGTAGAACTCCAGCGCTGGCGGATCGTCGTCATCGGGAACGAGCACGATCTCCGGCTCGCTCCAATGCACGAAATCGTCGCTCACCGAGCGGCCGATCACGCGAATGCCCTTCCCGGCCTCGCGAATCCCAGGCCGGGTGTACGCCACGTACTGGTTCACCCGCTCGTCCCAGCCAAGCAGCGTATGGGTGTCGCTGGTGCCTTCCAGCACCGGGTTACCGGCATATGGTGTCCAGCGCACGCCATCAGGCGAGAACGCCACGCAGACGCGGGACGCCGATTCACGGTCGAGCCGCGCGAAGTACAGGCACTTGTAGCGCCGGGCGGGATCGGGATCGCGGTCGTCCTCGATCACGTTGATCAGGGCCATGTCGGTGCTGATCAGGTTGTTCTCGCGGTCGCCATCGAACTCCACGAGCCCAAGGTTGGGCCGGTTCCAGTGAATCCCATCCTCCGAGGTCGCGTACAGCGCGTGGTATCCCCCCTTCCCGTAGCCCTGGTGCCACATCCGGAACGCGCCATCCTCGGTGGATCGCAGCACCGTTCCGTACAGGTTCACCGACCAGCCATCGGCTGGCGTCTCGGGTCGCAGGATCGGGTTACCCGGATATTTCCGCACCGCGTGCGGTACGCGGGCCACGTTCCAGCTTCGTTCGACCAGATGGTCGTCCACGAACAATTGCGATCGCGCGCCAATGTCCAGCGGGGGCGCCGGGTCCGGGGTTGAGGAATCGTCCATCCTATTTCTCCGCCTGCTTCGGGTTGAGCGCGTCGTTCAGGCCATCGCCCAGGAAATTGATGGCGAGCGTGATGATGCCGAGGACAATCGCCGGAATCGCGATCAGGTGCGGATACTGCCGCCAGCTCGTCATCGCCGAGCTGATCATCGAGCCGAGGCTCGCCCCCGGCGGCTGGATGCCGATTCCGAGGAAGCTCAGCGACGCCTCCAGCGTCATCGCCCCCGACATGCCGAACGTAAACGCCACGATCAACGGACTCAGCGCGTTCGGAATCAGGTGCCGGGTCATCACGTGACGGGACGACGCTCCCAGCGACTCGGCCGCCAGCACGAAGTCGGACTCCCGCAACGAGAGCACCTGCCCCCGGATCAGCCGGGCGTAGGTCTCCCACATGATCAGCGCCAGCAGGCCGAACACCACCACGTAATCGATGTACACCGAATTGACCAGGAACCCCCAGCCGGTTCTGTCGTAGAGCGAATCCATCATCCGGCCGACCGGGTCCTTGATCGAGATGTTGATCAACGCCGCGAACAGCAGGATCGGAATCGTCATGATCACCTCGGTGATCCGCATCAGGATGCCGTCGGTCCAGCCACCACGGTAGGCGGCGATCGTTCCCACCAGCACCCCGATCGCCAGCGAGATCGTGGGCACCAGGATCGACACCAGCACCGCGGTCCGCATCGCGTACAGCATCCGGGTGAGGTAGTCGCGGCCCACGTTGTCCGTCCCCAGCCAGTGGTCGGCGCTCGGCGGCTGCGCTATCTCCATCAGGTTCTGTTCGAGGTAGTCGTAGGGCGTGAGGAACGGCCCGACAATGGCGATCACATAGGTGAACACCACGATGATGAGTCCAATCATCGACAGCTTGTTCCGCGTCAGCCGCCGGAACGCATCGCCCCACAGCGACCGCACCTTCAGGTCATCGCCGCTCGCCTTGAGCGCCCGGTCCGACGCGCCCGCCAGCGGCGTGTTCGGGTCCGGCGCTCCCGTCTCCACCGGAACTCCCGCGGTCGACATGTTGCCTCGTGTCTCCCCCGCCGTCACAGTTTGACCCTCGGATCGAGCAACGGATAGATCAGGTCCACGATCAGCGTGCTCATCATCACGAGGAACGCCCCGAACAACGTACAACCAAGCATGAGCGGGTAGTCACGCTTCAGCAGGGCATCCACCGCCAGGCGCCCGTAGCCTGGAATACCGAAGATGCTCTCCACGAAGATCGACCCGGTGATCAGGCCCGTCACCACCAGCCCCAGCTCGGTCGTCACCGGGGTGAGCGCGTTGCGCAGCACGTGGCCGGTCGTCACCCTGTACTCGCTCAGGCCCTTCGCCCGCGCGGTGCGCACGTACTCGTTGCCCAGCACCTCCAGCATGCTGGCCCGCATCTGGCGGATGATCACCGCCAGCGGGAACATCATCAGCAGCAGGGCGGGCAATATCGCGTTGGTGCTGAACATGCCACGCCAGCCACGCGGCACGTCCATGATGGGAAACTTCAGCACGAAGGCCCATAAAATGAGCGGCGCCAGCACGTAGACCGGAACCGTTCGGATGAACAGGCTCCCACCCACGATCAGGTAGTCGAGCGGCGTGTTCTTCCTGATCGCGGCGATCATCCCCAGCGGGATCCCCACCGCCACCAGCCCCACCACCGCCATCAACCCAAGCTGGGCCGACACCTTGAACCGCGCCACGATCATCGGCAGGATCTCCCTGTTCTCCGTGATCGAAATGCCCAGGTCGCCCCGCGAAATGTTCCCCAGGTAGTTGCCGAATTGGACGAGGAACGGGTCGTTCAGGCCATAGCGCTCACGCTGCTCGTCGAGCTGCGCCTCGGTGATGTCCGACTGTTCGATGCTCGCGTTCATGTACATCATCTGGATCGGGTCGCCCGGAGCAGACATCCCCAGCGTGAACACGATGAACAGGACGAGGAACGCGAGCGGGATCATGGCGCCGATCCGCAATGCGACGTATTTGATCATGCTGGGCCTCCGGGTCCCTGGCGGGCGCCGCTCCGGCCGGGATTCGACCGGGCAATGCCGCCACCGGCGCGGGAATCAGGGGAAACGCCCAATCCCCCCGCGATGTCTCTCTCGTCAGGATGGGGAAAGGGCGGAATCGCCCCTTCCCCACGTCGGCCGCCCGCTACGCCTGTGGCAGCAGGAAGATCTCCGGCAACGTGAAGATCACGTTGTGCCGGTTCGCGCGCAGGTTCTTCACCCACGGCTGCACGTAGTACGAGTACGGATCCACCATCAGCGGAATATAGGTGTAGTCGTCCAGGTAGAGGTCTTCCGCCTCATGCACCGTTTCGACGTAGGCCGGATCTTCACGATCCATGTAGTAGGCCAGGTCGATCAGCGCATCCAGGTCCGGGTTGCTGTACCCGCCCATGAACTGCAGCGGCAGCGCGCTGGTGGAATAGCCGAAGTTCCGCAGCAGGGTCGCCGCGTCGGGAAGGCCGCCACCGCTGATCCGCAGCACGTTGATCGTTTCCGCCGGTGGCTGGTCGCCGAAGGCGGCCGCGTCGGCCCGGATATCGATGTTGTTGATGCCCAGGTTGGTGCGCCACATCTCCACCATGATCTCGGTCGCGCGAACCTTGTCGCTCGCCGCCCCGCCCGTGATGATGTTGAGCACCGGCAGGTTGGCCGCCGAGCCGTAGCTGGAGCCTTCCAGCTCCGCGGTCGCCTGGGCCGGATCGAAGGTGAAGAAGTCGTGCAGTCCCTCGATCTCGTCGAACCGGCTGCCCACGATATTCGCCTGCCAGATCGGCCCGCGGCCCGCCGTGCGCTGGCCCTGGTAGACCGCGTTGGCGATCGCCGGGATATCGACCGCGTGGCGTAGCGCCTTGCGCACCTCGATATCGTTGGTCGGCTCCATCGACGTGTTGAGCGCCCAGAAGAACATCCCGCCGGCGCCCGGCATTGGCTGCACGGATTCCGGGTAGTTGATTTCCATCTGGATCGCTTCTTCACCGAACACGAACATCGCGTCCAGTTGGCCGTTCTCGAACATCAGCATCAGCGTCTGCTGCTCGATGCCGCCAAACGCCTCGATCCGTTGCAGGGTTGGCGCCGTGCCCCACCACGCCGGGTTGGGGACGAAGAAGAACTCCTGGGCGTCGAAGTCGAGCGACTCGATCATGAACGGACCGTTGCTGGGCGGATTCTCCAACCACCAGCCCTCGGGGTTCGCCCGCGCCACCTCGGCCTTGGTGCCGCCCAACCGGTACTCGAACAGCACCGCCACCGGGAACAGCGGGTTGGCCGTTGTCAGTTCCATGGTGAGGGTTTCGTCATCCACCGCCACCAGGCCGCTGATTTCCTCGGCCTCGCCGGAATTCACCTCGGCATGGCCCACCACGCCGTCGAGCGTGGCCTTGTACGGACCAGGGTTGAGCGGGCTGGAGATGTACTCCATCCAGGCCTTGATGTCCGCCGCCGTCACCTTGCTTTCATCGCTCCACACCGCCGCCGGATCGAGGTGCAGGGTGTAGAGCAGGCCATCGTCGCTGACGTCGTAGCTGGTGCAGAGGCCCGGCAGGAGATCGTCGGGGCTATTGCCCGCGCCGCTGAACTGGAAGAGCGGGGTGAATACCAGCGGCAGCACCCAGCGGAAGTAGCCAGCCTCCTGGGCCGGGTCGAAGTACGTCTGAAGCGGCGCGAACCCGAACCGGAACAACTGGTTCTCGGCGAGCCCGTCGGCCGGCACGTCCTCCAGCGGCTCCAGGCCGGGGGTCGCATCCTGGGCCGCGGCGCCGGGCGCGGTCGCCGCCAGCAGGCTCAGGATCGCGGGGGCCGACAGCCCAAACGCGGCCGCCTGCTTCACCAACGACCGCCGGCTGACGGCGCCGTCCTTCACGCCCTGTAACAGATCATCGAAATTGGTCGTTTCCATGGTGTGGTTTTGCTCCTTGGCGCCTGTTGCGGCGCCGAAAGCCTGCTCGCCGGTCTCGACCGGAACACGATTCCTGGGACCCACTCGTCGTGAAACTACGCGCTCACCTCCACTACCGGCTGCGAGAAGACGTCGTGCCACCGCTGCTCGAAGCCGAGCCGCGTGGCGGTTGTGCGGAAATGGTTGACGAGGGCGGCGTGTACCGCCTGCCCGTCACGGGCCCCGGCGGCCCGCACGATGGCGGCGTGCTCGGCCAGGTCTTGCTGGATGTTGTCGGGCGAATGGGGCGAAACTTCCCCGGCTCGCCTCCGTATGGACAGCGCATACACCGCATCCAGCATCGCCACGATAAGCCGGTTGTCCGCCCGCCGCATGATGGTGCGGTGCAGGTCGAGATCGGCGTCCACGTCAATCGTATTGGCGGCCGCGGCCGCCTGGATTCGCACCCATATCGCCCGGATCTCCTCGATGTCCTCGTCGGTCAGTCGCCTGGTCGCATCGGTGGCCATCGAAATCTCCAGCAGGCATCGGGTTTCGTTGAGTTCCTGTTCGGAAAAACTGTGCAGAAGCATCTCGGTCGTGTAATTGCTCAGGTAGGCTTCCGGATCGAAGCTGGACACGAACCGGCCCACGCCACGCCTCGCCTCGATCATCCCCACCGCCTCCAGGCCCTTCATCGCCTCGCGAATCAATGGCCTACCCACCCCCAACTCGCCGGCGAACCACGATTCCGTCGGCAGCCGCGCTCCCGGCGGCAAGTCGTTGCCCGCGATGTACTCACGAATGCGCAACTCCACCTCCCGGATGCGTGACGTAGGGGTATACGGGCGGATTGGACTCAGCGAGTCATGAGTACGCGACATGACGGCTTCTCCACGACGGGAGCCAATCGAAACATGGCTGTAAGATGTCTTACAACTCCATGGTATCCGCCCTTTCCCCCCTGTCAATACGCGTTCCCGATCTCGACCTCGATCCGGGGCAGCGGCGCGGTTCCCCGCGACTCGAATCGCGTCCAGGCTTGCCTCTCCGAAGCCACCAGCCATGCTTTCCGGCTCCCATGTAGCCTTCAGAAGCCGGGTGTACACTGATTCCACATTTCGCCGAAACGCACCGGCCCGGCCTCTCGTCCCAACAACGCCGCCCGCCGTCTCGTCGCACACACCCGCCGCGCCAAAAACGTCGCGCCCGGCTCTCGACATCGCACGAAGGACCCGCTCCATGGCCCCCTCTATGCCTCGTCCAACCCGCCGCCATGTCGTCGGCGGCGCCATCGCCGCCAGTCTCGCCGCCCCCGCGTTCGGCTCGCCGCCAACCTCCGCGCTCGCCCAGCAACCCGGCTCCCATGTCCAGGCCGTCGTCACCACCCACCAGGCCGCCACCGACGCCGGAATGGCGATGCTGGCCCAGGGCGGATCGGCCGCCGACGCCGCCATCGCCATCGCCTCCGTTCTGACCGTGGTCGAGGGTTGGTTCTCCAGCGTCCTCGGCGGCGGCACCTGGGCGCTTTATTTCGACGCCTCCACCGGCGAGGTCACCAGCCTCGACGGCGTTGGTCCCACCGGCGGCCACGCCACCCGCGAGGACTACGCCGAGCGGGCCGGGGAATCCGGGATCCACCAGTCGAACGTCCCCGGCGCCTGGGACGGCTGGATGCTCTGGCTCCAGCAATACGGCCGCCTCGACCTCGGCCAGATCCTCGAGCCCGCCCTCGGTCTCGCCCGCGACGGCCACCAGGCCACCGCCGACATGGAGTGGTGGGCCAACAACCTCGAAGACCAGATTGTCGACCAGCCCGCCGCCGAGGCGATCTACGCACCCGAGGGCGAACTGGTGAAGGAAGGCGACACCGTGGTCATGCCCGACCTCGCCGCCACCTTCGAATCACTGGTCGCGGCCTACGACGCCGGGCTCGCCGAATCCCGCGACGCCGCGATCCAGGCCGCCCGCGACCTCTACTACCGTGGCCCTTTCGCCGAGGCGATCGTCGCCTACTCCGACGCCAACGACGGATACCTCACGCTGGACGATTTCGCCGGGTTCGCCGCCGAAATCGTCACCCCACTCTCCATTGAATACGGTGACTTCACCGTCTACGAAAACCCGCCCAACAGCCAGGGCATCACCATGCTCCTGGCCCTCAACATCCTCAAGGGCATGGGCCTCACTGGCCGCAACATCGACAACCCCGACGTGGTCCACACCCAGATCGAGGCCATGAAGCTCGCCTTCGCCGATCGCTACCGCCACATCGGCGACCCCGACCGGGTCGAAATGCCGATCGAGGAACTGCTCTCCGACGAGTACGCCGAACGCCAGCGCCAGCGAATCGACGTCGAAACCGTCCAGTCCTGGCCGATCCCCAGCGGCATCGACTGGAGCAAGGCCCCCGCCCACACCACCACCTTCCAGGTGGTCGACCGCGACGGCAACGCCGCCAGCGTCACCACCAGCCTCGGCGCCCAGTTCCTCATCATTCCCGGAACCGGCATCCACATGAACAACCGCATGCGCATGCTCTCGGTGGAACCCGGCAACGTCAACGAGCTCACCCCCGGCTACAAGGTCCGCCACACCTCGTGCCCCTACATGGCGCTACGAAACGGCCGCCCCGTGATCCTCGGCGGCAACACCGGCGCCGACACCCAAACCCAGGGTCAGCTCCAGCAGTTCCTCAGCGTCGCCGAGTTCGGGCTCACGGCGCAGGAAGCGATCAGCCGCCCCCGCTGGCTCACCACCGCCTTCCCCTCCGGAACCTACGACTGGGGCACCGGCAACCAGCTCCGCATGCAGGAGGGGTTCATCGCCCCCCTCGTCAGCGCCCTCGAAGACCGCGGCCACGATGTCGTGATCGGTGACGGCACCTTCGGCTCGGCCAGCATGATCATCGTCAACGATGACGGCGCCGACGCCGAGTTCGGCGCCGAACCCACCCTCCCCGACGCCGCCGGCACCGTCATCCCCGCTGGCTGACACGGAATCCAGGCCATCTCTGAGATTTTGGGTAGCGGCGGAGTTCATCTCCGCCAGGCGGCGATCCTCCAAGGAGACCTCGGGAGCCCCGGAAGGCGGTCATTCCTACAAAATCGATGCTGCAACCTGACGCGGTTGCGCCAACGCAGGGCGAAGACACCGCCACTCCTGGGTGCGCACGCCTCAACCCGATGCCGGTGTGACATTTGCCTGAGCCGTTCGTTTGTAGGGACCGGCACCGTGTCGGTCCGGGAGACAATGGCTCTTCCATCCTCGGTATCTCGCGACGCGCCCAGACGGCTCGGACGCGTTGTCCGGGCCTCTGCTACACTCCCCCGCCACTGGCCACGCCGGGTCACGGCAACGACATCGTCTTCGTCACCTCGTCCGGCTCCGTCAAGGCCAGGAACCTGCGCCGCAACCCACTCGCCTCGTTCACGGTCGACGACCCGAACCCGCCCTACACCTTCGTGAATGTCGAGGGCCCGGTCACGGTCAGCGAGGACATGAATCTCGTCCGCGAATGGGCGGAAAGGATTGCGGCTCGCT
>CAZUPA010000066.1:14790-16538 GCA_964622205.1 uncultured Sphaerobacteraceae bacterium | reverse complement strand
GTGACGACTTCGACGCCGGAGTCGCTGGCCGACCATGACGTGACCGGGGTGTTGTCCACCAGCAGGCCCCCGGCGGCGCGGAACTCGCTGGCGAGCGCGTTCAGGCCGTTGGCGACATCGAGATACCCGGCCTGGGGGCCGTAACACACCTCGCGGTCGTCCGGCAGGTTCCAGATCGGCCAACGAGCGTTCACATCGGCCCCGGTGAGCCATTCGGCCTCGACGCCATGGGTGGTGGCGCTGTTGTAAGCGTCTCGGGCGCGGTGGTAGCCGGGCGCGGAGATGTCGATACAGCCGATGCGGTGAAGGATCGACGCGCCGGTGCGTTCCTGGAGGCCGGACCAGAGACGGTCGGCCTCCAAGGTCCAGGGCACGTAGAGCGCGCCCTCGGCGTAGGCGTGGCGGAAGATGCGGTGCTTGCCGCCGTGGCTGCCATTGGCGTGGATGTGCTGGAACTGCTCCAGCACGGCCACGTTGACGCCCTGGCGGGCCAATGCCCATCCCGTCGCGGTCCCCATCGTTCCGCCGCCGAGCACGATGACATCGGCCTGCCTGCTGCTCATGCTATGTCGTTCTCCGTGCCTCGCGAACTAGTCCAGGGAGGAATCGCCAAACTGTTCAGTGACGGCGTGCTTGCGGTCGTACCACGGCAGGTCCTCGATCGGGTCCTGGTTGCCGAGGACCGGCGCTGGGCGGTCGACCGGGGCGGCCCAGTTCGCGGCGTTGGCGATGACCTTGCGGATCTGCTCGTTATAGTAGGTCGGATAGGTTTCGTGGCCGGGCCGGAAGTAGAAAACCTTGCCCTGGCCCCGGTAATAGGCGGCCCCGCTGCGGAAGATCTCGCCGCCCTGGAACCAGCTCACGAAAATCAGATTGTCTGGCTGCGGGATGCCGAACGGCTCACCGTACATCTCTTCCTGGGCGAGTTCGATGTATTCACCCACGCCATCGACGATTGGGTGGCCGGGGGAAACGACCCAGAGGCGCTCCTTCTCGTCGGCCTCGCGCCACTTCAGGTCACAGGTGGTGCCCATCAGGCGCTTGAAAATCTTCGAGAAGTGGCCGGAGTGGAGGACGATCAGGCCGGCGCCGTCGAGCACGCGCTTCTGGACGCGGGTGACCACCTCGTCGGCGACCTCGCCGTGGGCCATGTGCCCCCACCAGACGAAGACATCGGTGTTGTCGATCACGTCCTGCGTGAGGCCGTGCTCCGGCTCATCGAGGGTGGCGGTACGGACTTCAAAGCCACCAGCCGCTTCGAGCCCCTCGGCGATGGCGCCGTGGATGCCCTTGGGATAGATCGAGCCGATGTGCTCGTCCTTCTGCTCGTGGCGGAATTCATTCCAGACGGTAACGCGAACTGGCTTGGACATGGAGAACCTTTCGTCGATGCGCCGACCGGTTGACCGGCTCGTGAGACTTCGCGAACATGGTGGCCCAGAATTGCCGGGCTGTCACCCGACTTCTTCCACCTCGATCTCGCGGCCGAGTTCGGCGGAGCGGTAGATCGCCTCGATCAGGCGAACGCGGTCCAGCCCCTCGAGCCCGCTCGGCGAGACCGGCGTACCGTCGAGGATGCCCGAGACGAAGCCGCGAATGATCTGCTCGTGCCCGGGCCGGGATACGAGACGAGGATGGCTGTCGGTGGTGGTGTCGCCGATTTCCGAGAACAGGTCGAGGGTGTCGACATCGGCGTACTTCTTCGAGTGGATGCGCGCGCCGCCCTCGGAGCCGAAGAACTGGACGCC
>CAZUPA010000066.1:0-14690 GCA_964622205.1 uncultured Sphaerobacteraceae bacterium | reverse complement strand
AGGGCCATGTCGAGGACGTGGACGCCGAGGTCGATCAGCGGACCGCCACCAGCGGCTTCCTTGGACGTGAACCAGGAGCCGAGGCCGGGGATGCCGGAGCGGCGCATCCAGTACGCCTTGCTGTAGTAGACACGTCCGAGCGCGCCGGAGGCGATCTGGTCGCGCACGATCTCGACATCGTGACGTGTACGGCGCTGAAAGGAGACTGCAAGGATGCGGTTGTGTTTTTCGGCGGCCTCGACCATCTCGCGGCCCTCGGCGGTGTTGCGGGAGAGGGGCTTCTCGATCAGGACGTGCTTGCCGGCATCGAGGGCGGCGATGGCGACGGGCCTGTGGAGGATGTTTGGGACGGCGATGCTCACTGCCTGAATGTCGTCCTGGGCGAGCAGGTCCTGGTAGTCTCGGTACACGCGCGGGATGTTGAACCGCCCGGCGAGCATTTCGCAGCGGTCGGTATCGAGGCCGGCCAGGGCGACGATCTCGACGCGGGGGTCGGCGGAGTAGCCTTCGAGGTGAAAGATGCCGGCGCCGCACCCAATCACGCCAACGCGAACCTTATCTGTGGACACCAGTGTTCCTCCATGAACATCGAACTTCGTGCTGATTGCTCGCCTGTCGGCACGGCGGCCGGAAGGCGTTTGTTTCCTGGTGAGCATGGCACTTCGAAGCCGCCCCGCGCAAGCACTTTCGAGGTGCGATTCCACGTTGGGTTTCGAGGGCGGGGTCAATCGATAAGGCGGAGGAGGGTCAGTTCCGGTGAGCAGTTGAAACGCACGGGGGGGCGGTAGATTCCGAGCCCGCGGGAGACGTACAGCTCCATGTCCTCGATCTGGAAGCGCCCCTGCACGTACTTGCGGCCCATCAGGGGCGTGGACAAGGCGCCGAAGAACGGCAGCCGAACCTGGCCGCCATGGGTGTGGCCGGAAAGCTGGAGGAAGGGACCGTAGGGGGCGACATCGGCGGCGAGGTCCGGTTCGTGCCACAGGCAGATCGCGGCGGCGTCGACCGGCACGTCCCTGAAGGCGGCGGCGAGGTCGGGGCGGCCGAGGAGGGCGTCGTCCACGCCGACGAGCCACAGGGGACCACGATCGGTTTCGACCTCGACTGCCTGGTTGGCGAGCAGGGAGATGCCTTCCGCCTCAAGCGGCGGCATCACGCGGTTGCGGGTGTTGGCGAGGTCGTGATTGCCGACCACGCCCCAGGCGCCAAGGCGAGCGGCGCGGGCCATGCGTCCCATCATCGGGGCGGTCTGCTTCATGAACCGGGGCGATTCGCAAATGTAGTCGCCGCCGAAGAGCACGATGTCGGGCTGGATGCGTTCGAGTTGCTCGGCGACGTGTACGAGGTCGTCCGCCTTGAAATGCGGGCCGACATGCGTGTCGGAGACGAACGCGATCGTCAGGCCAGAGAGGTTCCGGTGTTTCCGGGGGAGCGAGACGACGACGTTCTGGATCCTGGCCCGGTAGGGAGTAACGAATCGTGCCCGCCAGGCGACGACGATGCCGATCGCCCCTCCAAGCAGTGTGGCGCCGAGCAGGAAGCGAAGGATGCCTTTCCCAGTCACGTCGTACTCACGATCGCGGTGGCGATCAGCAGCCCGGCGCTGGCGAGGGTTCCGAACAGCAGGTGCAGCCCAGCCGACTTGCGGACGATGAGGTTGAGCGCGGCGGGCGCCGTTTCGACCGCGATCTGGCGTGTCAGCCGCAAGGCGACAGGGGTGGCGGCCAGAACGAGCAACACCGGCCAGTAGCCGGCATCGAGCAGCACCATCACGAGGGCACAGAGGAACGGCAGGAAGACGAGGGCGGCGTATTCGATGGTGGCGACGTGGCGGCCAAGGACATTGGCCAGCGTGCGCTTGTGCTGCTGGCGGTCGGTTTCGATGTCGCGCACGTTGTTTGCGTGGAGGAATCCGGCCGAGAGCAGGCCCATGGCGGTGGCAAGCAACGCGGAGGCGACGGTCCAGGCGCCGGTGTGGACATAATACGCGCCCATCACCATGCCGATCCCCATCGCCAGGAAGACGGTGACTTCACCGAGACCGTAGTAGGCGAGCGGGAAAGGACCGCCGGTGTAGAAGAACGCGGCGGCGGCGCTGGCGATGGCGATCCAGAGAACGACCTGCCCCATGTCCGCGATGATCGGCAGCGCGGCCAGGAACGCGGCGCCGAAGCAGACGGCGATGCCCATCCGCATCTCGGCGGGGGTGAGCAGGCCCTGCTGGAGGGCGCCGCCATGTCCGAGAGTCTCCTCGGTGTCGACGCCATGCTTGTCGTCGAAGTAGTCGTTGGTCAGGTTGCAGGCGGCGTGGGTGAGCATCGAGGCCAGGAGCATGAGCCCGAAGAAGCCCCAGCGAACCTCGCCGTCGACCATCGCCAGCGCCGTCGCGGCCACCACCGGAATCGTGGAGGTCGTGAACGAGAACGGGCGGATGGCCCAAAACCACGTCTTCAGGCTGGACGACCGGCGGTCGGCGCGCTTCCAGGGCAGGGCATATGTCTCGATGACGCCGAGACCGATGGTGAGGACCCAGCCGAGGATGGCCGTGGCCCCGAGACCGACGAACATCTGCTTGATTCGCAGCGTCTGGTAACTGTTCCAGATGATGTAGCCGAGACCGTCCTTGGCGCTGACGAACTCGGTGCCGACCACGACGACCAGTGCAAATCCCAGCGCCAGGCGGAGGCCCGTGAACATCGACGGCAACGCGCCAGGAAGGGCGACGGTGGTGAACATCGCGAACCGGGAGGCTCCGAGGTTCTGGGCGACATCGCGATAGGAGCGGTCGAGTTCCATCACCCCGGTCATGGTGTTGAGCGCGACGAGGAAGAAGATCGAGAGCGCGACGGTGACCATCTTCGACAATTCGCCCATACCGAAGGCGATGATCATCAGCGGCAGGATCGCGATCTTCGGGATGGCGTAGATCACGGTCGAAATGGGCATGAAGAAGGTGCGGACCGGCCAGGAGAGGCCCATCGCCAGGCCAAGGATGACGCCCGGTATCGTGCCGAGGAGGAAGCCCCAGACGATTCGCTGAGTTGTGATGGCGACCTGTTCCATCAGCGAGCCATCGCGGGTCATCTCGACGGCGGTGTCCCAGAGGACGCTTGGGGCGGGCCAGAAGATGGGATCGATGCGCTCGGTGCGGGAGAGCAGTTCCCAAAGGCCGATGACCAGCACTGGACCCGCGAGGGTCAGGAGCAGCTCGATCGCGCGGCGGCGGCGAAATGGATCGGCGTTGGTCTGAGTGGATTGCGTGCCGTTCATCGGGCGATGGCCATTTCCTGGGCCTGGCGAGCTCGGGTGACCTCGTCGCGCAGCAGTTCCCAGGTCTGGGCGAAGAGCTTGCCGAAGGCAGGATCGGCGCGGACGGATTCCATGACGCGCGGCCGGGAGAAGGGCACGTCAAGAATGGCGCGAACCGTTCCAGGTTGGGCGCTCATCACCACGATCCTGTCTGCCATGGTGATGGCCTCGTCGATCGAGTGAGTGATGAAGACGACCGTTTTGCCAGTCGATTCCCAGATCCGGAGCAGTTCTTCCTGGAGGATGAAACGGGTCTGCTCGTCGAGCGCGCCAAACGGCTCGTCCATCAACAGCAGGTCCGGATCGACGGCCAGGGCGCGGCCGATGGCAACCCGCTGGCGCATGCCTTCCGAGACCTGATGCGGGTACACGCCGCCGAACGCTCCCATGCCGAGCACCTGGAGCAGGCTGTTGACAGTCCCGGCGCGCTCGGCGCGGGAAACGCCGCGCAACTTCAATCCGTACCCGATGTTGTCGGAAATGGTGAGCCAGGGAAACAGGCTCCGGCCCTGGAAGACCACCGCGTTCTCGGGCTTGGAGCCGTTGGGGGACACGATGCGCAGGGTCCCGCTGGTGGGATGGTCCAGACCCGCCAACATGCGCAAGAAAGTCGACTTGCCACAGCCGGAAGGACCGACGATGACGGTGAACTCTCCCGCGGGGATATTGAGCGACATGTCCCGGACGGCTTCGATGACGCCGCCCGGGGTGACAAACCGCCGGCCCACATGGCTGGCTTCGATGATGGCGCCGGCGGAACGATCCGCCGCCGGCGGACCAACGGTGTTGCCGCCACTCATCACGGATCGATCAACCCCAGCGCGGCCACGACGTAGGTGGGATTGACGATGTTGGTCGGCTCCATCGGTTCGTCGTACTCAAGCAGGCCGCGGTCGCCGAAGAAGGTCTGCAGCAGGTCGAGGCTCTGGACGTTGATGGCGCCATCCGTGGAGTAGACGGGCTTGACCGAGGCGGCGATCAATTCGGGCGGAACATCGGTGTACTTCTGGATGATGGCCAGATGGAGGGGATCGTTGAAGTTCTCGGTGAGGTCGCGCGAGGCGCGGATGTAGCCCGCGACAACACCCGCGGCCAGGTCGGGATTCTCTGCCATCCATTCGGTGTTGCCGAACATCATGGTGGGTTGGATGCCCTCCACCGGGAAGTCGTAGGCCAATCGGACGGCCAGGCCCTGCTGCTCGGCCTGGGTGGCCAGCGGCTCGCCGATGATGGATGCGTCGAGCGCGCCCGAATCGAGGGCGACGACGGCATCCGGGAAGCTCATGTACTGGAGGTCGACATCCTCGATGGAGAGACCGCCGGTTTCGAGCGCGATGTCGAGCCAGAGTTCGGTGGCGCCGGGGGCGTTGACAGCCACCCGCTTGCCGGCGAGATCGGCGACGCTGGTGATCGTTCCGTCTTCGCAGTCCTTCTTCGAGATCATCAGCGGGGAGGCGACCGGATTGCCTTCCATATGACCGGGAGATACGACTTCGACGCCGATCCCCTGGTTGGCGGCGTTCCAGAAGGCCGGACCTATCCCGCTCATGGCCATGTCGAGGTCGCCCGTGGAGGACATGAGCACCATGTCGGTACCGCCGGGAAGCGCTTCGAGCTTCAGGTCGATGCCGTACTCGGCAAAGTAGCCTTTCTCATAGGCGACGTAAATCGGGGCATAGATCGAGAGCGGAATGTAGCCAAAGCGGACTTCGGTCGCGCCCTCCGGCGCCTCCACTCCGGGCAATTCGGGAACTTCGATGGTTTCCGGAACGGGAGTTCCGGTGTCAAGCGGCGCGCAGTTCAGCCCCTGGGCCACGCCAACCGGGCTGACCGCGCCAAAGGATGAAAACAGGAGACCCACGACCGCGAGCAAAAGAACCTTGTGTCGATGCATCAACGCCTCCAGGGAGCCGGCGACGAGCGGCGAGGGCCGTGCCAGCAGGATCGAAGCCACCATGTGGCCCACTTCGTGGCAAGTATACGTCCCTCACCCGCCATCTTGTGATGATTTGCACGGGCAATTCGAGGCGTACAGGCCTTCGTCAGGGCGCATCGCCACGTGGCCCATCGATCGTGGGCGGCGGCGACGTGATCGACAGCCCAGGCTCGCGAGCCGACGATCCGCGCATTTCGGACCGGCGGCGGCAAGAGAAAGGTCGCCAGGGGAGACCGCAAGGTCAGCGCGGGTCAGATACCGCGCGGACAATCCGCCTCGCCCGTTACGAAACGGCCTGGAGCTTGATCATTGGCTTGTAGGCGTTGGAGTGCTCCTCCGGCTCGTCGAAGATGCCATTGCGGCGATCCTCGACGACCGCGTGGATCTCCTTCGTCAGTTCCTCGAGCATGTCCTCTTCCAGCACGGTCTTGACGATGCGGCCCTTGCGGAAGATGACGCCCTTGCCGTTGCCGGAGGCGATGCCGACATCGGCGTCCTTCGCTTCGCCCGGGCCGTTCACCACGCAGCCCATAACGGCGACGCGGATCGGCTCATCGACCTTTTCGAGCACCTTGTCGACCTGGTTGGCGAGGGTGAAGAGATCCACCTCGACGCGGCCGCAGGTGGGGCAGGCGATCATGGTCGCGCCCTTCTGGCGGAGTTCGAGGCTCTTGAGGATCTCGTAGCCAACGAAGACTTCCTCGGTGGGATCGGTGGTCAGCGAGACGCGGATCGTGTCGCCGATGCCCATCGCGAGGAGGGTGCCGATACCGACGGCGGATCGGACGCTCCCGGCGCGGGGCGTTCCCGCCTCGGTGACGCCAAGATGGAGTGGGTAGTCGTTCGGAAGCAGCGCGAAGCGACGGTACGCCTCCACCAGCACCGGCACCTCGAAGGCCTTGAGACTGACCTTGGTATCGTGGAAGTCCAGGTCTTCGAGGATGCGGATATGACCGAGGGCGGAGCGAACAAGCCATTCGGCACGGAGTTCGACCTGCGACGCGCCCTCCTGGGCCATCTCGTCGACGAACTCTTCGGTCATGGGGGCGACCGAGCCGAAGTTCACGCCGATGCGGATGGGCGTCCCGCGTTCCTTCGCCTTCGCGACAACCTGGCGGACATGCTCTTCCTTGCGGATGTTGCCAGGATTGAGCCGGAGCCCGTGTATTCCGGCATCGAGCGCCTTGAGCGCGAGGGTGTACTCGAAGTGGATATCGGCGATCAGGGGAACGGGCGAGTGGGGCACGATGTCCGGAAGGGCTGCGGCGGCCTTGCGGTCCGGCACGGCGATCCGGACGATTTCGCAGCCGGCCTCGGCGAGTTCATGGACCTGCTTGAGGACGGCGGCCGGGTCGCGGGTATCGGCCGTGGCCATCGATTGCACGCGAATGGGGTATTCGCCGCCAAGGGCGATATCGCCCACGTTGAGCACGCGGGTCTTGCGTCGGGGAGCGAGAAGTGCCATGGGGAGCCTTGTCCTTTTGGATGATGCCAGGCGGAAGTCAGGAGTCAGGTGCTGGCTGAACTTAGCCTGGCCGTAGCGGCCAGTGGGTGGCCGCGCGCCTATCCCTGAATGGTACGACGGAGAGCCGCGTTAATGCTTAACGAAAGGGCGTTTACGGGAAGATCGACCGGCCATCCACGAGGCGGGAGACATCCCCGAACGCGACGAAGAACATCAGGCCCAGCAACACGACCATTCCGGCCAGGTGAACGAGGCCTTCTTTCTCCGGTGAGATGCGCCGGCCCCCGCGCAGCACTTCGATGAGCACGAACAGCAATCGCCCGCCATCGAGCGCGGGGAGCGGCATCAGGTTCAGCACGCCAAGCGCGACCGAGATGACCACGGTAATCAGGGCGAGCGTGACCCAGACCGGGGTCGCGCTCTGGGTGAGCAACTCGGACGTCATCTGGCCCATGCCGACCGGCCCAACGAGCGTGTCGGGATCGACGCCTTCGGTGACCATGTCGCGCAGGCCGCCGAAGGTGCCTGAGGTGATCTCCCAGAACTGGGACCAGCCTTCGGGGATGATCTGGCTGGCCGGCACATCCTTGAAGGTGCGGGCGATGATGCCGTCGGCGCCAATCGCCTCGTACGGGTTCTCAACGCGCCCGTTGACGCCGATCGCGTCAATCGCGTTTCCATCCTCCGGAATCGCCGGGACATCGATCGGGAGCGTCAGGGCGCGTCCCTCGCGCATCACGCCAAGCTCCACGGTGGTTCCGGCCGACGCGGTCAGGAGATCGGAGAACGACTGGGCGTCGGTGACCGCCTGGTCGCCAACCGAGACAATTTCATCGCCAGGGTAGAGCTTCGCGTCGTTGGCCGGGCTGCCGCTGAGAACCTGGGTGAGCGTGATGGCCGGGAGCGGCATGGTGAAAGTGGATTCGATCATCTGGCCGTCGCGCTCAAGCACGACGGTCAATTCCTCGCCCGCGGAGCCGAGGAAGAGGTTGCGGGCCTGGGCCTCGGCTTCGATGGCGATGCCGTTGATGGAAACCACGCGGTCGCCGGACCGCCAGCCCGCGCCTTCGGCGGCCGACCCCGGATCGACGCCAGTGATCTTGAGGGTGGACGGCGACCCCTGGATCATCTCGATCCCAGTCGCGCCCTGTCCAGCAGGCGGATTCTCGCGCGGGACGACAGTGGTTTCGATCAACTCGTCGCCCCGGCGAACGGTAACGGTGATCTCCTCGCCAGCACGGCCGGCGATGGCATCATGCAACTGGCCGGAACCCGTGATCACCTCACCGTCGACGGCGTATATGGAGTCGCCGGGAAGCCAGCCCGCGCCTTCGGCCGGCGATTGCTCGACGACATTGGCGATGTAGATGTTGCTACTGCCGTCGGGCACGCCCTGGAAGGCGACGATAACGATGGAGAGGACGATGGCGGCGGCGAAGTTCATGGCCGAGCCCGCCGCCAGGAAGAAGGCGCGCTGAAGCGGCCCCTTCGAGTTCATGGAGCCCTCGGACATGTCCTTGCCGTCCTCGCCCTTGACCCGGACGAAGCCGCCGAACGGGATCCAGTTGAGCGACCAGAGCACGCCGTTGCGCCGCCAGCCTTTAGCCCGCGGGGGTATGCCGAGACCGAACTCCTCGACCTGGACCCCGACACTGCGGGCGGCGAAGAAGTGGCCGAACTCGTGGATGAGGATCAGGAAGGCGAGCACGGGGATGATGAGCAGCCCGAAGGCAAGACCATTGGAGATTTCTGGCACGAACTCTGAACTCCAGGAGAGGTGGGCGAGGGACAGGGGGAAAGCGCGAGGACGCAGGTTCCCTCATCTCGCGCAATTCTACTATGGAGGGCATGAGGGCTGGCTGGGCGAATGGGTGGGAACGGATGCCACGGATGCCTGGCGGCAGGAACACAGTCCGGGAAGTGGCCAGCACGAGACCGGCCACGGGCCACCCTCTCGCATTCCGCGCCCAGACACACGGTCCCGCGTGGTGGACGGACACCCTTCGTTTGTATATGAAACGGCCCGGAATGAACGGAGATCCGCCCCTCCGCATGGTGGTGTCGTGTTTCAGGTAACGGCCATCTCCGCCTGGCGAAGAAACGCGACTCGCCGCCAGTGGATACAGGGCGTTCAGGCGGGAGTGTACCTCTGGATGGTTCACGCGAGGTGACAGGCACGAGTGTTCGGGCGGGAGCGTGCGTCGAGATCCCCACCTGGTTCCAAAAACGCGCGCGAAGCCAGACCTGACGTGCAGCGATACATAACCGTGTGGACTTCATGCTAGAATGCCCGGAACAACGGCGGGGTGCCTCAGCGCATGTACGTACGCGCGTTTGTCCCATGGAGAAACGCGCGTTGCTGCGCCATCCAACCCGTCGCCGTTCCTGATCGCAATGTCTGGCCGGTTAACGGCGCGGGGGGTATTTCGGTGATCGTAGGCGTGCCTCGAGAGGTGAAGGATCGCGAAAACCGGGTGTCGCTCACTCCAGCCGGGGTGAGCGAGTATGTTCGGCGCGGCCATGCGGTTCTGGTGGAATCCGCCGCGGGAGACGGCAGTGGTTTCGCGGATGACGAGTACGCCGCCGCGGGCGCCGAAATCGTGCCCAGCCACGAAGACGTCTTCGCCCAGGCGGGCATGATCGTGAAGGTGAAGGAACCTGTCGCCAGCGAGTACGAGTTGCTGAGGAAGAACCAGCTCCTGTTCACCTACCTGCACCTGGCGAACGACGAGCCGCTCACCCGGGTCCTGATGGAGCGCGGGGTTCAGGCGGTAGCCTACGAGACGGTGCAACTCCCGAGCGGTCCGTTGCCGCTTCTGCAACCAATGAGCGAGGTCGCTGGCCGGATGTCGGTCCAGGTTGGCGCGCACTACCTCGAACATACCCAGGGTGGCCGAGGTGTCCTGCTGGGCGGTGTGCCTGGCGTTCCCGAGGCGAACGTGGTTGTGGTCGGCGGCGGCATCGTCGGCACCAATGCCGCCCAGATGGCGCTCGGGATGGGCGCGAACGTCACGATTTTCGACATGAACATCGACCGGCTGAGGTATCTCGACCAGGTACTGCATGGCCGCGTGCATACGCTTGGCTCGAACAGTCACTCCATCGCCGAGGCGGTCGCGGGAGCCGACCTGGTGATCGGCAGCGTGCTGATTCCGGGCAAGCGCGCTCCCAAGCTCGTGACCGCCGAAATGGTGGACGCGATGCGGAACGGCGCGGTGTTGGTCGATGTCGCGATTGACCAGGGCGGATGCTTTGAAACCTCCCGGCCCACCACGCATAGTGATCCGGTGTTCACCGTCAACGGTGTGGTGCATTACTGCGTTACCAACATGCCCGGAGCCGTGCCTCGCACGAGCACGCTGGGACTCGCGAATGTCACACTACCGTACGGTCTCGCCCTGGCCGATCATGGCCTGGCGGCGGCGGTGAAACTCGACCCAGCGCTCGCCAGGGGCGTCAATGTCCTTGGTGGGCGGGTCACCTACGCGGGAGTGGCCGAAGCCTTTGGCATCGACTACGTTCCCCTCGATTCCGCGCTTGCTTCAATCGCCGCCTGATTCATCCGGACCATGGTCCACGCCTTCATCTCGCCGGTACCTAACCGCTCGGAAAGGATTCCTTCCCTCATGGAGGAGCAAATCGACGCGTTCCTGGCCTCGCTGCAGGAGAAACGCACGTTCTCTGGCAACACGATTTCGGCCTACCGCAACGACCTGCGGCAAATGATGGCCTACCTCCAGGACGTGCCAGCCGACGACCAGGCCAAGAGCCTGACCGCCTGGGAAGGCCTGACCGACGAGCACATTGGCGCGTATCTCCTTCATTTGCGAACGCGCGATTACGCTTCGTCGACCATTGCCCGCAAGACGGCGGCCATCAAGTCGTTCGCGGCATACCTGCGCGAACAGGGCATTATTTCCGAGGAGACCGGGAAGAACGTATCCTCGCCGAGAGTGGAGAAGTTCGTCCCGAAATCGATTTCCCTCGATGAGATCGAGAAGCTCCTCCAGCAACCGACGATCCGGCCGCCGATCAAGCCCGAGAACATCCGGGACCAGGCCATGCTGGCGGTGTTGTATTCAACCGGCATGCGGGTGAGCGAACTGGTTGCCCTGGACCTCGACGATGTCGACCTGGACCAGGCGATCGTGCGATGCCAGGGCAAGAGCGGACGAACGCGCACGGTGCCGATGAGCTTCAAGGCGGCGCAATATGTGCGGGAGTACCTGAGCGACGCGCGCGGGCGGCTGGCGGGAACGACGGAAAACCCGTCGCTATTCCTCAACCATCGGGGTGGACGCCTGACTCGGCAAGGGTTCTGGCTGATCCTGAAGTCGTACGCTGAGCGGGCGGGGATCACCGACATCACCCCGCACACCCTGCGACACTCCCACGCCGCGCATGCCCTGAAGCAGGGCGCCGACCTGGCGGACATCCAGAAGCAACTTGGCCACGTGAGCATTTCAACCACCCAGATCTACCGCCAGATGAATGGCGGAAACGTCGTGGTCAGCGATGGCGACGGTACCGGGGAGGCCTGATCGCCTCCCACCTCCCAACATGGAGCACTCGCCCTCGCGGATTGGACCACCCATCATGAGCACCACTTCACGCGCATCGTCCATGGACAAGATCGTGGCGCTTTCCAAGCGTCGCGGATTCGTGTTCCCCGGATCGGACATCTATGGCGGGCTGGCCAACACCTGGGACTTCGGCCCGCTCGGCGTTGAACTGAAGAACAACATCAAGCAGCTCTGGTGGAAAACGTTCATCCACAAGCGGGCCGACATGGTGGGGCTCGACGCCGGTATCCTGATGAACCCGAAGGTGTGGGAAGCATCGGGCCACGTCGTTAACTTCAACGACCCGCTAGTGGACTGCAAGACCTGCAAGTCGCGGTTCCGGGCCGACCACCTGCTGGAAGACAAGCTGGGCATGGACAATGCCGCCAGCCTCTCGCCGGAGGAGATGTCGAAGCTGCTGGCGGAGGCGAACCTGGCCTGCCCGCACTGCGGCAACCGGACGCTGACCGACGCCCGCCAGTTCAACATGATGTTCAGCACCACGATTGGGCCGGTCTCGGAGACTGGAACCCAGGTGTACCTGCGGCCGGAGACCGCCCAGGGCATTTTCGTGCAGTACAAGAACATCATGGCCTCGTCCCGCGTGAAGCTGCCGTTCGGCGTCGGCCAGATCGGCAAGGCGTTCCGCAACGAGATCACACCGGGCAACTTCGTATTCCGGGTGCTCGAATTCGAGCAAATGGAGATCGAGTACTTCATCAAGCCGGGCACGGGCGATGGGCATTTCGACGCCTGGCTGGACGCGATGTGGGCCTGGGTGGACCTGCTGGGGCTCAACCGGGAGCACGTGCGGGTGCGCGAGCACGACCAGGCGGAGTTGTCACACTATTCCGACCGCACGGTGGATTTCGAATACAACTTCCCCGGCTCGATGGGCTGGAAGGAACTCTACGGGCTGGCGAACCGGACCGACTTCGACCTGCGCTCGCACGAAGAGGCGAGCGGCGTGGACATGAACTACTTCGACCAGGCGGAGAACACCCGCTACAGGCCGCACGTGATCGAGCCGACCTTCGGGGTCGAGCGGTCGTTCCTCACCGTGCTGATCGATAGCTACGACGAAGAGGAAACGGTCGACGTGAACGGCAAGGCCGACACCCGCGTCGTGTTGCGGCTGGCGCCAAGACTGGCTCCCTACAAGGCGGCGATCCTGCCGCTGGCGAAGAAGCCCGAACTGACCTCGGTGGCCAGGGAGCTGTTCGAAACGGTTCAGGACGAACTTGGCGTGCTGGTCGACTACGATGAGACGGCGAACATCGGCAAGCGCTACCGGCGGCAGGACGAGATCGGGACGCCCTTTTGCGTGACAGTCGATTTCGACACGCTGGAGGACCGGGCCGTGACGGTGCGGGACCGTGACACGATGGACCAGCGGCGCATTGGCTTGAGTGAGGTTGCGGCATTCCTGCGTGAAGGAATCCGGTAAAGCGAACCGCTCCGGCGGTTCAGGCGTTTATGTAACAGGACTCATGGGACACGACCGGCCAGGATAGCCCGGTGACAGTCGAGTTCTCACCGGGCGCCGGTGACGCGATGCCGGCACGACCTTGAGGAAAACGATGGCAAAGAAATCGAAACAGGTACAACAGGCGAACGCGGCCCAGCGGGCCGCGGAGGAAGAATCGGGCGCGCAGCGGAGCGGGAGCAGCCGCCGGGCCGATGCCTCGAGCCGCAATCGCCGCGAACAGCGCAAGGCCGAATACGAGAAGCAACAGCGCCAGTGGTTCTGGACCAAGATCGGCCTGGCGGCGTTCGCCGTCATCGTGGTCGGCGTTTTCGCCGTCCGCGGCTGGGGCTGGTACGAGGAGTGGCGAGTGACGAAGGACGTGGACGTCTACTTTGGCGCGACCGACTTCGTTGCCACCCACAATAACGACGAACCGATCCTGTACGAGCAGATTCCGCCCGTGGGTGGGTTCCACCGCAACACCTGGCAGAACTGTGGTTACTACGACAAATACATCGAGAACGAGTACGGCGTACATGCGCTGGAGCATGGCGCGGTCTGGATCACCTACGACCCGGACCTGCCACAGGAAGACATCGATGTGCTCAAGGCTAAGGCCGAAGAGCAATTCATCCTGGTGAGCCCGTACCCCGGCATGGACGCACCAGTCGTGGCCTCGGTGTGGGGCAAGCAGATCAAGCTGGACGGGGTCAACGACGACCGGCTCGATCCGTTCATCTCGCATTACAAGAAGAACGTGAGCAACTCCCCCGAGCCATACGGTATCTGCTGGAGCGGCGTGAGCGTCACGACCGACACGGTTCCGCAGCAGGAACCGCTGGTGTTGACCGAAGGTTCGGACCCGGTGGGCGGTCTTCCGGTGTCTTACGCGACGGCCACCGCCGCCGCGCTCAATCCGCGGACCCCGGAAGTCCCGGCCGCCACGTCGCCAGAGTCCACAACGGCCGCGAGCGGAACACCTAACGCGGCGGTCACCACGAACGGCACGCCAATCGCGAGCGGGACACCTGATCCTGACGCGCCACCGATCGGAACGCCGGTGGCTGGAGCAACGCCGGTCGCGTCACCCGGATCGACTCCGCTGGCAACGCCTGAATCATGATCGAACGAGGGCGGCTCCGGATGGGCCGCCCTCTTCGCGCCTGGATGGGTGAGCATGTCTTCCGAATCGACAACGACATCGCAAACAAGTGAATCTCGGCGAGGGTTCTTCATCGCGCTCCCGGCCACGGCCCTGGCAACCGCCGTCCTGGTGCTGATCGTCGCCGGCGCGGGAGTCCTGTTGTGGCAGATGTGGCCGCGAGACCCGGGGACCGATTCCGCCGAGGCCGGATTCTTGCGCGACATGTTCCTCCACCACTCACAGGCCGTGGAAATGTCGATGATCATCCGGGACAGGACCGAGGACCCCGAACTCTTCGCGCTGACGACCGACATGGCATTAACCCAATCGACCCAGATGGGGGCAATGCAGGGGTACCTGGCATCGTGGGGGCTGCCGTTCGCTGGCGACGACCCGCCGATGACCTGGATGGGTCATCCGACCGAGGGGCTGATGCCGGGAATGGCCACGACCGAGCAGATCCAGCAATTGCGCGACCTCCCGGTAGCGGAGGCCGAAGTACTGTTCCTGCAACTGATGATCCGACACCATCAGGGTGGCGTGGTGATGGCGGAGGCGCTGCTCGAGCGCTCGGACGAGGCGAATGTCGAGTTGATGGCCGACAGGGTCATCGTGCTGCAAGACTCCGAGATCGGCACCATGAACCAGATGCTCGAAGCGCGCGGCGAGGAACCGATCACCGATCCGCTGCCAGAGAGCCACGAGGGTCACTGATACGGAATCCGGATAGCGACAGGGCAGCCACACGCTTGCCTTCGGCGGATGGCCACACGGCGCCGCGCGCCTGGGCCATCCCTCCGGCTGTC
>CAZUPA010000065.1:0-16733 GCA_964622205.1 uncultured Sphaerobacteraceae bacterium | reverse complement strand
GGAAAAGGCGCGCAATCCGCACCCGGATAGCCCGCCTGTGTTGTCATGTGAGTAAGAGCGACCGGCAATAGGTGATTTGAAAGTGTCCGAATCACCCGTTGAGTAGAACAGCTACGACGAAATCAAGCCTGATTTCGTTCACCGTTGCACGTCCGAATTTTCCCTGTCCCAGCCTATTGCCGGTCGCTCTAATTCCCGGCTACCCCTCGGCCCGGTACAACGGCTCATCCCCGGATTCCGCCCGCGCGCCACCCATCCGGTTTACCGGAAAGGGAATTACCATGGTGGTCCCTTTGTACGCGTTCTTCACCGTCTGCCGGAGGAACTGGATGAAGTCATCGTCCCGCCGGTCACCCGCCAGCCAGATATGCATGCCCGGCTTCCGCTGGAGGCCCACCAGCCGCGCGCCACCCGGCGCGCGCCGGACTCCGGTGAACTCGGTCCACCGCCGGAACCCGGCATACCCAAGCCGGATACCCACCTCGGTCAGCGTGTACTTCACTGGCAGCGCGATGAGCAGGATGTTGGATACCACCGGAATCGCCAGCGTCCACGCCGGCAGGTCGTCACTCAGCACGAGCCAGCCGCCGAGCACCAGCGCCAGCGTCGCCGGAACCATGTGCATACGCAGCCGTCCCAGCAGCGTCAAATGCTCGACCAGGATCACCGTTCCCTGCAGCCTGTTGCCGCCGGGCCGGATCAGACGCGCCCAGGTGATGAGGATTATGAGTGGCAGGAGCAAAACAAGAGGGTTCATGGCAGGTACCGCGTGTGGATGGATATGGGTGAGGGATATCGTGGCGACAGGGGTGTCAGGGGCGGCGTCCGGTCAATCCAGACGTCTGTTCCCATCCTACTACGCTCGGCAAGGGCTTTCGGTTGCAAAAGTACGAAATCCCAGCCCTTGGACCAGGTGATTGTGACGCATTGCACAATCGACGCCCGCACGGGTTGTGCGAGCGTCTTCTTCCTTGCTGAATCGAGGACCTGTCCGCGATCGCCAGCGAGCTTCGCGCCTCGCCACCCGGCGGTCAGTGCTGGTGATCGTGCCCCTCATGGTCGTGGTCGTGGTCATGTCCATCATGGTCGTGATCGTGATCGTGGTCGTGGTCTTCGTCCTCAAGCACGTAATCGCCGCTCTGGATCACGTGCAGATCGCTCAGCGCGTCGTACACGCCGAAGCTGAGGTCCTCGAACGACACATCGCCTCGCACGTAGGCCACGAACGCATCGGTCAGTTCCTCGCCGATCTCGCGCGCCAGTTGCTCCTGCTCTTCCGACTTGTCATCCTGAACGTCGTTACCGGTCATCTGATCCTCCTGGAAATTGCGCTGCACCACGCCGGGAACGGCCCGGGAACCCGGTTCCCACGCAAAAAAACACCCTGCGAACGGCGCTAATCGTAGCAGAGCCGCCGAAACGCTCATGCTCGCCAGTTCGTTCATGGAACAACGGCCGGGACACGTTGTCCGGCCAGCGTCAGCCAGCCGGGGCTGCCCGGTCCTCGCGGACGCGCTAAACTCTCTTCCGTACTCGGGTTCGCGCCCGGTCCCGCCTCGATTCGCGGGATGCTCGCCCCCGTTCGTGATCCGCGAAAGGACGGGAGGGCACTCGCGCTTCCCGCTGTTCGCCATTCTTCCGTCTTGGAGTCGCCCTCGTGGTATCTGGGTCCCCAACTCCGGTCCATTCCGCCGTCGCCGGTCAATCCGGCTCCCGATCCCGATCCCGCGCGGACGCCGCTCCAGGCATTCGCGCGCGCGGCATATCCGTGGAATCCCTGCTCTGGATCATCCTCGTTATTGCCGCCTTCGCCACCCGCTTCTGGAACCTTGAGTACCGCACCCTCCACCACGACGAGTCCATCCACACCTACTACTCTTGGTTCTTCGCCGCCGGCGAAATCCCCTACGTCCACAACCCACTTCACCACGGACCGTTCCTGTTCCACGCCAACGCCCTGGTCTATTTCCTCTTCGGCGACACCGACGCCACCTCCCGCTTCATCCCCGCCCTCGCCGGCGTTCTCCTGGTTGGCGGCCCCTGGCTGCTGCGTGGAAGCCGCTTCCTTGGCCGGTACGGCTCGCTCGCGGCGGGATTCATGCTGCTGATCTCGCCATCGTTCCTCTACTACACCCGCTACATCCGCCACGATCCATACACCTGTGTTGGCGCGCTGGCCCTCACCATCGCCATTTTCCGGTACATCGAACGCCCCCAGCGCCGGTGGATGCTCATCGCCTTTCTCTCCGTCGCATTCATGCTCACCAACCACGAGATTGTCTTCGCCATCCTTCTCGCGTTCATCGGCGTCCTCTTCCTCGCCCTGCTCTGGGGATCGCTCCGCCCACTCGTGCCGGTTGTCCTCGGCACGGCTGGCGCGGGCGTCCTCCTGCTCGCCGCCCGCCGCGCCCTCGACTGGGAAAGACTTCCGCTCATCCCCTGGGAAAATCCCACGCAACAGCAGCAATCGGACTACTACCAGGAATTGCTTACGAACCCGCTGGTCATCGGCGCGGTCCTGATCGGCATCGGCTTCCTCGTCGCGTCGTTCGTGGTCATGCGGGCCTCCGTCCGCGACCGGGTCGGCGCTGATGGGTATCTCGAGGCGATTTTCGGCCACAGCGCCCCAGGCTCGCTCGAACGCGGCGTGCTCAACGCGCTGAAGGATGTCGAGGGCCTGGCCATCGGCCTGGTGATGATGATCGTCATCTTCTTCGGACTCTTCACCACCCTCTTCACCAACCTGAACGGCATCGCCACCTCCACCTACGCCACCGATGGCACGCTCCTTTACTGGCTTGGCCAGCACGACGTCCGGCGCGGCAACCAGCCGTGGTTCTACTTCATCACCGAGTCGTTCCAGTACGAATGGCTCGCCATCTTCCTCTGCACCACCGCCTGCCTTGTCGTCGTCTGGCGGCTCATCCAGGCTGCCAGGATCAACACCCCGCATCCTCGCCTGCTGTTCGCCAGCTTCCTGTTCGGCTGGTTCCTCTTCCTGTTCGCCGTGCTCTCCTGGGCCGGCGAGAAGATGCCCTGGCTGATCATGCACTTCCTGCTGCCAGCCATCCTGCTCGGCGCGCTGCTGCTGGATGAGATCGTCACTGGCGCTCGCGCCTGGCGCCGCGACAACCAGACCCGCGTGATGGGCTTCACCGCTCACCAGTTCGGCGTCGGCGTCGTCGCCCTGCTCGTCATCATCTGCGGCGCGTGGTTCCTCGAAGCCTCTCGCCTTACCTACGGAACCTACAGCGCCACCGGCGCGCGCCAACTCACCGCCGCCGCGCTCGACCAGTGGTGGCTGCTCGCCTTGATCCCGATCATCGGCCTCGCCATCACCGTGGCCAGCTATATTCTCGCGGGAGTCCGGCATACGGCGAACATCGTCATCGTCGCGATGCTGCTGGTCATGAGCGTCTACCAGGTCCACGCCGGATTCCGCCTTGCCTTCCTCGAAGGCGACATCGCCAAGGACACCCTCATTTACAACACCACCGCCCCCGACCTGAAGGTGATGGACGACGAACTCACCGAACTTTCATGGCTGGCCTACGGCAACGACAGCCTCGAAATCGGCTACAACAAATGCACCGCCTGGCCGCTTACCTGGTACTTCCGCGACAACCCGGGCGCCTACCAGATCAGCGAGCAGACCCTCGCCGACCAGACAAGCCTCCCACCCATCATCATCGCCAACTCCGACGCCGGGCGCGGCTGTAGCGTGGACGCCGAAATCGACGGCTACACCGCCCAGCCCTACGTCCTCCGCTGGCACGAGCCCGAATACGCCATATACCGCCGGTTCGCCATCGCCCCCGAACTCGCTCCTGGCAGTTCGGCCTGGATCAGCGAAGCCGATCCTCACGGCGTCACCGCCATCGCCGAATCGATCTGGAGCAGCCTCATGACCCAGACCGACCCCGAAGGTCAGCAACGTCTCTTCCGCCTGCTCTTCTTCCGCGAATTGCCCGACGGCCTTAACCCGTACCGTTACACGCTCTACATCAGGAACGACCTGCTGCCCTACTACAACGATATTCGCTATGGTGAATAGCCGCCCATCGACCACGCACGCCGCCGGAGCCCGCTCCGGCCCCGATTTCCCGGATCACGACGGAAGGACAACGCGGTGACCGCATCTGACGCGGCGGACAACCAGAAGCCCACCCAGGATGTCACCGGGCCCCTGCCCGCCGGACACGAGGAACAACCATCCGCGCTCGATCGCCGGATCGACTTCGGCCAACTCGGCTGGTACGGCGTCTGGGCCGCGATCGCGCTCGCCATCGCGGCCGTCCTGCGCTTCGCCCAGCTCGACGCCTACGTGCTCTCCCAGCGCGAAGGCGACTGGGCCTACCGGGCCTGGTCGCTGTACACCGGCAAGCCACTCCCCCCGGGTCAATCGCTGCCCGAGGTCTCTCCCCTCTTCCTGCTGCTTCAGACGGCGATGTACTTCCTGTTCGGCGTCACCGACGCCATCGCCCGATCCGGCGCGGCCATCGCGGGGATCGGCATCGTCGCGCTCACCCTCGCGCTCCGGCCCGTCCTCTCCCGCGCGTCGGTCATCGGCATGGCGATTCTGGCTGCGGTCTCCCCCACGCTCGTGTTCGCCTCCCGAACGATCGACCCCTCCATCCTGATCGCCTTCTTCTCCCTGCTCTCGATCGTCGCGATTCTCCGCGCCGGCGTCTCCTTCGAAAGCCGCGCCGCCTGGTGGGCCGCGATCTTCGGAGGCTCGCTCGCCGCCATGATCGCCTCCGGTCCGGAAGGCGTCTCCGCCATCATCGCCATCGGCGTCGCGCTGGCGGTCGCGTCCGTCGCCGATGGCCGCCGGGACGAAGAAGGCCGCCAGGGACCGGTCGCCGCCGGGCTCGCCGCCATCACATCGTCCAGCCGCGGGCTCGCCGGAGCCATCGCCGCGTTCGTCATCGTCTCGCTGCTGGCCTTCTCCCGCCTGCTCTCCGAAGCCTCCGCGCTCGACGGGTTCTTCATCACCTTCCGCGACTGGGGCCGGATGATGGCCACCCAGACCTCCACCACGCCAACCCAGTTCTTCTTCTACGCCACGCTCCTGTACGAACTCGCGGCGGTCGTCTTCGCCATCGTCGCCCTCTCCTCTTCCGAAAGCAGCCGCGACGAAGAACCTGGCCGCCGCCTGCTCAAACCCACGCTGTTCGCCACCTGGTTCGTTGTCGCCCTCGTGCTCCAGAGCCTCGCCTCGGGCCGCCAGGCCGACCAAACCGTCCTCGTCACCTTGCCGCTCATCCTGCTCGGCGGAATCGGCCTTGGACGCATCATCACGCGTATTCGCTGGCGAACTCTCGCCAACACCCGCGACGGACTCATCCTCGCCGCTATGTTCGGCCTCTTTTTCGGCGGCGCCGGCGTCGTCACCCTTATCGCCCGCACCAACGACGCCTCGTCCACCACCACCAGTTCCCCCTGGCTCGGCGTGCTCTTCATCCTGTTCATCGTCGTGATCCCGTTCGCCTACCTCGTTGTCCGCGAATCAACCCGCGCCCACTACCCGCGCTACGCCGGATGGTGCGCGCTGCTCGCCCTCACCGTGCTGCTCGGCGTGTACACCGTTCGTAGCACAACCCAGCTCGCCTGGATCCGCGCCGACACCGGCGTCGAGATGATCGCCCAGCGCGTGCCCACGCGCGCCGTCCGCTCCTTCGTCGACCAGACCCTTCGCCTCTCGCGCGATCTTTCCGTCACCGAAGTCTCCAACGTCGACAATACCGGCAGCTTCGGCCTGAACATCGCGATCGACCCCGCCGTGGAAGACCCATTCATGTGGTACTTCCGCGATTTCCCGAACGTCACGGTCACCAGCCCCGCTGGCTGGGGCGACGCCGACATGGTGATCGCCCCGACCAAGGAAGGCATGGAAGACAACGGCTTCATCGTCCAGTCCCGCGGATGGCTGAATCGCGTTCCGCCGGAATTCGAGTCGCTTTCGCTCGGCGCCGTGTTCTCCACCGTCTTCTCGCCCAGCCAGTGGTACGACGGCTTCCGCTTCATCATCTTCCGCGAACTTGACGTCGAACCCGTTCCCGAGCAGATCAGCACCGGCTACACCTTTCGCCTGAGCAATCAGATGAACCCCAGCGCCGGCCCCTTCGACCTCGAAACCGGTCAGTCCCTCGGCCCCGGCACCTCTCTCGGCCAGGTGAATGGCCCCACCGGCATCGCCCTCTCCAACGATGGCCAGACCATCTACGTCGTCGACGCGGGCAACCAGCGGATCCAGCGCTTTAGCCGAGATGGCGCATTCCTCGGCGCCTGGAGCGCGGAGGACGACCAGCGAATCGGACTCGGCTGGTTCGACCCGGCCAGCCAGGGCGCGAGCGACATCATCGTCGGCCCCGACGACCTCATTTATGTCGCGGACACGTGGAACCACCGGATCATGATCCTCGACACCGACGGAAACCTCGTCCGCGAACTTGGCCGCTCCGGCGAGATCACCGACACGGGCAATTCCACCGATCCCAGCGTCTCGCCCGGCCTGTTCTACGGACCTCGCAGCCTCGCCATCGCCGGCGGCGAACTCTACGTCACCGACACCGGCAACGAACGCGTCCAGGTCTTCGCCTCCGACGGCGCCTTCCTCCGCGCCTTCGGCGGAACCGGCTCCGAACCCGGCCAGTTGCTCGAACCGGTCGGTATCGCCATTGGCCCAGACGGCAACGTCTACGTGGCCGATACCGGCAACGCCCGCATCAGCGTCTTCACCAGTCAGGGCGAACCGGTCACACAGATTCCGATGCCCAACTGGGAGGGCCAAATTGGCCAGCAGTCATTCCTCCGATTCGACGCCAATGGCATTCTGTACGTCACCACCCCGACCAACGGCACCATCCAGGCCTGGAACGGCACGGAGTTCGTCCCGGTCGAGGGTGAAGGCGCGAACTTCGCCGTTACCGCCCCGTCCGGCATGGCGATCGACCAGGACGGCGCCATGCTCGTCACCGAAACGTCCACCAGCCGGATCATCCAGTTCCCGATCGTCCTACCCCAGGGATTCGCCGCGTCAACCGGCGAAGCCACCCCCGGCGCCTCGCCAGTGGTCGCCTCGCCGGTCACCAATGAAGGAGACGCGCCGCCCGACGCCGGGGCCACGCCAGACGCGGTGGGATAGGCTCGACCAGACCTCGACAACACAAGACGACCCCTGGCGCGGTTCCACGCCAGGGGTCGTTGCTCGTAAGCCGTTCGATTGCTCAGGTGGACCCGGCCGCGCCGCCACCGCCACCGCCACCGGCCCCGCCGCCGCTGACCGTACCCGCGCTCGTACTCGTCCCGCTCGTACTCGTCACGCTGGAGTTGAATGCGATCCACCATGGGAAGTACGCCCCGTCCGCGCCAACCACGGCGGAACCGCCATATGAGGTGAACGCGCTCAACGTCAGGCCGGACTTCGTCGCCTCCTGGAGCCGGTCGTCCATCGCCGAACCCAGGTTCATCGCCACAGAATCCGCCAGCACCACATTCAGGTCCAGCGCGATCGTCTCGTCCTTCGCCGCCGCGTTCAAGCCCTCCTTGTACGCCGTCCATGGCAACGCCGCTTCCTGGCCGCACCGCGAGAGGCTGGAATAGTTCGAGTACAGCACGATCGCGGCGATGCCCGCGCCAACCAGCGCCGCCGTCCCAATCACGGGCCACCAGGTCCCACCGGCGCCCGCCACGATACCGAAGAACACGGCCAGCGCGAACGCCACGACAAAGATGACCATCAACCATGCCTTGCGGGCCGGCGCTTCCGGGTCCAGCCATCCCTCCGCCCCCATCCGCGCCTTGATCGCCGCCACCATCGGCGTCGTGTCCGCGCCCGCCCGTGCGAGCTTTTTGCTGGAAACAAGCCCGACCTCGGCCTTCATCTCCAGCGCGGCCCATACTGCTTCCTCGACCTCGTCCCGTACCTGTGTGTGATCGAGCAGCCGCACCTGGATCTTCGGCTCGCTGAACGCCCCGCCTTCGCTCTCCGCCTCGAACGTCAGCGCCCGGCGAGTGGCGAGATCCAGCAGGGTGGCCGGGAACGCGGAAGGCTGCGCCCCCTCGTGCGCGAGCGCGCCAGCCAGCGCGGGCGACAAGTCGCCGGGACGGGTCGTGGTTGGCATGTGCTTCGGGGAGTTCGTCGTCTGCCGGTGGCGGAACAGCGAGAAGGCGCCTCCGATTCCGGCCAACGCCACGCCAACCCCGGCCCACGGAAGCCAGCTCTCGCCCGCTTCGGACGACCACGATTCGAACGCGCCTTGCGGCGGTCCGTTGACGATGCTGCTCTCCAGCCGGTCCAGCGTCGCCGTCAGGCTGCCGTAGATATCTCCATCGCGCAGCGGCGGGATCAATACGTCGTTGACGATCGCGACCTGCTCGCTCTCCGGCACGTTGCCGTCGTTGAAGGTCTTCCCGACGAAGATACCGGCTCGCGCGGAGTTCGGATCGTCGGGATCGCGGTTGATTAGCACCGCGACCGCGTTGTCCTGATTTGCGCCGGTTTCGGCCACCCATGCCTGTTGCAGAGCCTCCACCTGGTCCAGCGTCTGGGACGGCGTGGCGTCCAGTTCCCGGACCATCACGATCACATCCGCGCCGACCGCCTCCAGGTCAGCAATCTGCGCCTCGATATCCGCGACCTGCTCCGCGGTCAGCGAGGAGCCAGTCAGGTCGTACACCCGCTGATTGGCGTTCAGCTCCGGAAAGTCGCTCGATCCCTGCGCGGTAACAGCTCCCTGTCCCGCCATCGCCAGCAACGCAATCAGGAGCAGGACAACGGGCGCCATCGCCCTCCACGTTCCGCCTTGAACTTTCGCCAATGGTCGTCGCATGTCTCCGCTCCCGTTTCCCGCCTTGTGCCGGCCCGGCGCCAACCTCAATCGAACGGCACCATCTCGATCTCCACCTCTCCGAGGTAACTCAGGTCCAGCGAGCGTTCGATGAACGCCACGATCGAATTCAGCATCTGATTGGCATGGGGCGCGCTGTTCGACACCACCACGACCCCGAACGTGCCTGTTCGCATGTCGTCCAGCGTCTCGATCTCGGCGATCGCGGCGTTGAATCTGTTCTGGACGCGCTTGCTGAGCGAGGCCATTTCGCCCCGCTTTTCCTTCAGCGAGAACGTCGACTCGAACAGCAGGGTCACCCGCGCCCGGCCAATGGTGACGCTCACTCCACCGACACCTTGAGTTCCACCGAGCCGTCGTCGGTCGTGCGCCACAGCAACGCGCCGCCGAGCTGGCTCGCGAGGTCCTCGCCGATCCGGAACAGGTGGTGCATCAGTTCGGGCTCCACCTCCAGCATCTCGGCCAGGAACACGTTGGGAAGGTTGTCGATCAGCGCCACCGGCGGATCAGACTCCAGGTCGGCGTCAATCACCTCCGCCCCGTAGGACCGGTAGCTGGTCAGCAAGGCGTAGAGGATGTCCGAGGCTTCCCACTCCATCTCGGTGTCCCAGCCCCGGATAAACGTTCCGGCCAGGCGATTGCGCCAGGAATTGAGCGCCACCTCGTTTTCGGCCAGGGCGCTGGCGGTGCCGAGGAACAGCGCCTGCGCGTTGATCTGCGCCTGCTCGAGCAGTTCCTCCGCGCTAAAGTCTTCAAGCTCGTCGGAGTCGTCACCGGGGGACAGGTTGCTGGTATCGTCGCTCACAATCAGGTCCTGGCGTGGGTATCGCCCGGGCCGGATGCCCGGGCATCGTGCGTACCATCTTCCGCCAGTTCGGGCATCGCATGCAACGTAGGGCCGCCCATGCGGCAGTCATCGCCCAAGGAAACGCACTCATGACCGGCGCCAGCCAGACCGATCCCGTGATCGAACGCCTCATCCAGTGGTCGATGGCGACCCCAGTCCCTCCGATAGGGAGGCGTGACCGCCTCGCATCGTGTCATGCCCGACAAGGCCAAATCCCTGCCCGCGATGCGTGATCCTGGTAAGGCGGATTCCCGGTCATGCCGGGCCAAACCATGTACAAACGAAAGGCGCCTGCCCGCTAATGGCGAGCTTCACCACCGCCAACGACAGGTTCGGAGCCCCTGCCCCTAGTCCATATGCACGAGGTCGCGCGTGGCATGGTTCAGCTTGATGCCGCCGTCCTCGGTGCAGACCACCGTATCCTCGATCCGCACGCCCAGCTTGCCCTTCAGGTAGATGCCCGGCTCGTCGCTAAACGCCATACCTGCCTGGAGCGGAAGCTCGTTGCCCTCGACCAGATACGGCTCCTCATGCACTTCCAGCCCGAGTCCATGTCCGACCCGGTGCAGGAACGCGTCGCCATAACCCGCGTCGGTAATCACCTTGCGCGCCGTGCGATCCAGCTCCTGCAGCGGCACTCCAGGCTTGACGGCGGCGAACGTCGCTTCGTTCGCCTCCAGCACCACCTGGTACACCCGCTTGAACTCCTCGGAAGGAGGACCGACATGCACGGTTCGCGTCACATCCGACTGGTAGCCGTTCAGCTCGCCTCCCCAGTCGAAGATCACCGAATCGCCTTCCTGAATAACCCGGTCCCCGGTGTGATGATGGGGCGACGCCGCGTTCGGGCCGCTGGCGCAGATGCCCCACATGCTCGACACGCCACGCTTTTCGAGCAGTTCCCGCAGGCGCTGCATCGCCTGCTTCTCCGAGAGACCGCTGATCGCGGGGCCTTCGATGAATTCCTCCCAGGACTCGTCAGTGAGACGGCTGACCTCGGCCATCGCCTCGACCTCGGCCTGGTCCTTGATCATCCGCAACCCGCGAATGATCGGCGTCCCCTCGACCCACGTCGCGGTCCCAAGATTTGCCTGCAACCGCAGCAGGAACGCCGACCAGAGCTTGTTCCCCACCGACACCGTCTTGCCGGTCACATCGCCGATCTGCTCCGCCGCCAGCGCCGCCGGGTCCTCGTGATCCTCCCAGGTGTGCAGCGACACCAGCCGCCTCGCATCGCCCACCAGCGGCGCTTCCAGTGTCGGAACCACCAGCTTCGGCTTGCCCTCGGCCGGCACGATCAGCAGGTTCAACCGCTCGCTATCATGCGCGTCGAACCCGGTCAGGTAAAACAGGTCGGCCGACGGCCCGAACACGGCCACGTCGATGCCTCGACCCCGCATCTCCGCCTGCAACTTCGCAATTCGCTCCGCATGGAAATCTGGAGTACCGCCATCACTCATCCTGAATGCCTCCCTAGAACCACCAACCGATCGTGCCTCGAACATCATCCCAGCTTATCGCAGAGCCACACCCCAAAGTCCACCATCGGCCACGGATGCTCAACTCCTGACCAACACGCCCCGCGCATGCTACGCTCATCATCACACCGCAACGACGCGGCCGCCTCCCGGTTCACACCCGGCCGTGCCCGACGCGATCGCTCCCGTCACCCACACAAACCAGCCCGCGAAAACCCGGCGCTCCGCTCCCGCCCGGCGCGACTGGTCGTCACGAATGCATCGTTTCAGGGGAAACCGTCGCCATGTCACTCCCAAGCCAGCCCGATCGCATCGCCATCGACCTCGACGGCGTCCTCACCGAGCATCCCGCTCCCCTCGCCGCCGCCGCCAACCAGCGATTCAGGCTCGACCTCCCTGAACGCGCCTTCATCGACTCCGCCGGGCTCAACGTCCCCCTCTCCGTTCGCGAATGGGTCTACGGCGAAGACGGTCCCGCCGCCCGCCTCCAACCCTCTCCCCACGCGCTGGACTTCGTCAACGCGGTGATTGGCCTCTTCGGATCCGACAACGTCATGATTCTCACCGCCCGGCCCGAATCCACCGCCCGGATGACTATCGACTGGCTCGACCGCCACGGCTTCCCCAGGATCAACGCCGTCTTCGCCGACGACAAGCTCACCTCCGCCCGCGAGCACAACTGCCGCTTCGCCGTGGAAGACAGCGAACGTCACGCCCTCAACTACGCCGCCGGTGGCATCATCTGCTTCCTGATCGAGGACGAACGCCATCCGCACCGCGCCGATGAAGAGGAGATCATCCACGTCCGCGATCTCCCGGAAGTCGTCAGCCGCCTCAAGCTGCTCACCATCACGCCGGATCGGCGCGAGGCCATCGCCGCCACCCTCCCGCCGGTCGATGACATCGATGTCTTCAGCACCCCCACCATCGTCGTCGCCGACGCGATTCACCCCGTCGCCCGCGCCGAACTCTCCTCCCACGCCACCCTGATCGACGTCGATGGCACCGATCTGGAGGCGCTGCTCGCGGTCGTTCCCCAGGCCGACGCCCTCGTCGTCCGCAGCGAAACCCAGGTCACGGCCCAGGTCCTGGGGCACGCCACCCGCCTTCGGGTGGTCGCCCGGGCCGGAGTCGGCGTGGACAACATCGATCTCGACGCCGCCACACGGGCGGGAGTCGTCGTCCTGAACGCGCCCGGCGCAAACGCCACCTCGGCCGGCGAGCACACCGTCGCCGTCCTGCTCGCGCTCACCCGCCAAATCCCGCACGCCAACGAGTCCACCCATGCCGGCCGCTGGGAACGCAAGAAGATCAAGCCAATCGACCTCCGGGGCCGCACCGCCGGCATCGTCGGCCTGGGCCGGGTCGGCTCGATCGTGGCCCGCCGTCTCCGCGCCTTCGAGATGCGTGTCATCGCTTACGACCCGTACGTCCCGTCCAGCCGCTACCACGAACTCGGCATCGAGCAGGCATCGCTGGACGAAGTCTTCTCCAACGCGGATGTCCTCAGCTTCCACGTGCCATCCACCTCCGAAACCCGGAACATGCTGAACGCCACCACCATCCAGCAGCTCAAGCCGGGCGGCATCGTGCTCAACATGGCCCGCGGCGATGTGGTCGATCAGGATGCCCTCGCCGCCGCTCTCGCGTCGGGCCACGTGGCCGCCGCCGGTGTCGATGTCTTCACCCACGAACCCTGCGTCGACAGCCCGCTCTTCGGTCTCCCGAACGTCGTCGTCACGCCGCATACCGCGGGCTCCAGCTACGAGGCGCTCGAGGCCGTTGGCCGCGTCATCAGCAACTCCACGCTCGCCGCCTTGCGTGGCGAGGCGGTGCCGAACGCGGTCAATCTCCCCCAGGCCACACTTGACGCCCCGGCTCTCCGCCGCCTCACCACCGTCGCGGGCGCGGCTGGGCACCTGCTCTCGGTGCTCGTTCCGGAGATTCCGCACCGGGTCAAGCTCGATGTCCACGGCCAGGTCGCGCCGGATGTCGCCGGTCACGTCCTCAGCGCCGCGCTGAGTTCATCCTTCCGCCAGTGGCTTGGACGCCGCGTCACGCCGGTGAATGCTCGTGTTGTCGCGCTCGACATCGGCGTGCAGGTCGACAGCCCGAATATTGACGGCGCCGAAACCGCCATCCCCCAGTTCGTCTTCGAGGTCAGCGGAACCTCCACCCACACGGTCACCGTCACCTGGGACCTCGTCCACGCCGGGATCGTCGCCGTCGACCGCTTCTCGCTGGAACGGCCGCTCGCGGGTGAAGTCCTCATCACCCACCACCACGACCAGCCCGGCGTGATTGGCACATTGGGAACCATCCTCAGCCGCCACGGCATTAACATCGCGGGCATGCAGGTCAGCCGCCACGCCCCGCGCCGCGAAGCGATGATGGTCACCAACGTCGACGAGCCCATTCCCACGGCTGCCCTCGACGAGATTCGCGCCGCCAACGCGATCGAGGACGCCTTCGTCGTCACCCTGCCGCCGTTCGACGGCGATCCCGATCCGGTCGTCATCTCGGCCATCACCGCCGCCGCCAAATAGGCGGGAGCGACATCAAGGGAAGCCCACGCGCTGTCTGGGGCTCGATAAACTATCCGGCGGCGCGGCGAAGATCCTTCATCAGCAAATAGAGATGGAGAGGATCGGTCGGTGACTGCAAGAAGTCGAAATGTTCGTAGAAGGCGCGGGCTTCATCGTCCTTGGCATGCACTGCCAGGGCACGAATGCCTGCGATGTCGGCTGCCTGCATGGTCCGGAGCATCGCGTCCTTGAGAAGCCCCTTGCCAATCCCCTTGCCTTGCCAGCGCAGGTCCGTCGCCAGCCGCGCAAGGATCATCAGCGGCACGGGGTAACGCGCCATGCCTTTGGTCAGCCGTTCCGGTGCGTCGGTATAGGCCACTTCACCCACGACCAGCGTGTAAAAGCCGACGACCTCCTCACCCGCCAGGGCAAGATAGGTCGTCGATGCGTTGGCGAGTTGGTTGGCCAAGGCAAAGCGCAGGAGGAACTTGTTCAGATCCTCCTGGCCACAGTCAAATCCCTCAACCACCTGGCGCCGATCGATCTTGGCGATGCGCAGGGACGTCACCTGATCTCGCCGGTATCGAACACACCCGGCTCGTTCAGGAGACGCCCTGTGCGTGGAAGTTCACGGGTCGGCGCGTCCAGCGCCTCCATAAACGCGCTCCACTGCTCAGCGTCAAGCCCGAAACGCTGCCGGTCGGCCAATGTTTCATCGGCCTGCGACAAGGCACTGGTAAGAACAAAATCACTGACCGTGCGCTGCGCCACGGCGGCGGCGGCGGTCAATCGTCGTTTGGCTTCTGCTGAGAGCCGGAGATCCAGCTTCTCGGAACGTGGTGCTGCAACCATGACCATTCCCTCCTTTCTGTCTGATTCCCATCCTAGCACGGACGCCCGACAATGTCGTGACAATTCTGTGGCAAGTCTCGTACCATCAATCTGGATACAGCACCGACATTGCTTCGGTGCTGTCTCAATATCGCAAGCCACTCCAGTGGAATCGAATGCGATGGGAGGGGCGAATCGCGGGACATCCGGCGCCAGCATGTGGATTCCGTGACGACGCCCCACGGCATGCACCAGGTTTCCGGGAAGCCCTGTGTGGCTTCCCGGAAACCTGCCAGGATAGCCAGTCCATCCGAGGCCTGCCGGTGTATGGGCGCCCTGGCTGACCGGCGGGTAGTTGGGTCCATCAAGGCGTAGACGCTCGCCTACTCTTGTGCGGCGGAACTCGTCGCCTCCGCCGAGCCCGCCTTGGAAACATGCACCACCTCCGGAACATGGCCCTCCACCCGGAGGTCGGGCAGCCAGTTGAGCCAGGCCGGCAGGTACCAGTTCACGTTCCCCAGCAACGCCATGCTGGCCGGCACCAGCACCGACCGCACGATCGTCGCGTCCAGGAACACCGCCACCGCCAGCCCGAACCCAAGCTGCTGGAGCGCCACCAGCGATCCGGAGGCGAACCCGCCGAACACCACCACCATGATCAGCGCCGCCCCGGTGATGATCCGCGCCGTGGCGTGCAGGCCCACCGCCACCGAGGCCCGGTTCCGGTGGGTCCGGTCGAAGTGCTCCCGAATCCGGCTGAGCAGGAAGACGTGGTAGTCCATGCTCAGGCCGAACAGCACCGCGAACAGCAGGATCGGAATCCAGGTCTGGATGATCGGCGTCTGCTGGAAGCCGAAGAAATCGGCCATGTACCCCTTCTGGAACACCAGCACCAGGATGCCCCAGGTCGCCCCCACCGACAGCAGGTTCATCACGATCGCCTTGAACGGCACCACGACCGAGCGGAACGCCAGCGTGAGCAGGATGAAACTGAGCGACAGCACGAACACGAACACCAGCGGCGTGTAGTCGTTCACCACCTCGATGAAGTCGAGGTTGGTCGCCGTGGTGCCGGTCACCCACACCTGAACCGCGTCGCTATCGCCAAGCGCGGCCGGAATCATCTCGTCCCGCAGGGCACGGATCACATCGAACGCCTCGTCCACCGTCGGGTCCACCAGCATCGTCGCCTTGAACTCGACCGTTTGCTCGTCCGCGCTCCAGTTCGGTTCCGTGATCTCTCCCTCGAACAGCCCCGAGGCGACGATCTCCGCGTTCAACGCCTCGATCACTGGCTCAATGGCGGAGCGCTCGCCACCGACCACGAACTGCACCGGCCCGGTCACCCCGGCCGGGAAGTTCTGGATCAGCCGGTCATACCCATCGCGCGCGTGGCCCGGAGGCAGCGATCCAATCGAGTCGACACCGGTATGCATGTCGAACGCCGGGATCGTCGCCGCGATCAGCAGCCCGGCCGCCAGCACCACCGACACCACCGGCCTCGCCATCACCACCGTGGTGATCCTGCCCCAGAACCCCTCGTGAGCCTCTTCTTCCAGTTCCTTGATGCTCTTGGGGTGCGCGTCCACCGTCGCCTTGCGGGGCCAGTTGATCCTGTCGCCAAGCAGGCTCAGCATCGCCGGCAGCAGGGTCAGGCTCGCCGCCACCGACGCCACCACCACCAGGATCGCCCCCAGACCCAGCGAGCGGAAGATGTTGGTCGGGATCAGCATCACGCCCGCCAGGGAGAGCACCACCGTTCCGCCCGAGAACACCACCGCCTTGGAGGCCGTGGCGCCCGCTCGCTCGATCGCGGCCTGCACCGCCTGGCCGTGCCGCCGTTCCTCGCGGAACCGCTCCACGATGAACAGGGCATAGTCGATGCCCACCGCCAGCCCAAGCATGGTGATCATGTTCTGGATGAACAGTTGCTGGTCTCCGAAAAATCCCGCCACCGCCACCATCCCGAGCGCGGCCACGATCGAGGCCACCGCCAGCGCCAGTGGCAGGAATGGCGCGACCAGCGCCCCAAACACCGCGACCAGCACCAGCATCGCCATCGGCACGCCGATGGACTCGCCCTTGATCAGGTCCTCCTCGGCGATCACGCTGAACCGCTCCTGGAAGGTCAACTGGCCAATCGTGGCGACTTCGATCCCGTCTCCGGAAAGCGCGTCGACGTGGGTGTACAACTCGTGCA
>CAZUPA010000064.1:15268-16910 GCA_964622205.1 uncultured Sphaerobacteraceae bacterium | reverse complement strand
GTCGCCAGTTCATGCCCCTCCGCCTCGCACCGCGCCGCCACCACCGAATCCGCGAATCCAAGAACGGGCTGGCTCGACCAGATTTCGAACGCCCGGAGGTAGATTCGCTTGTCATCCATGGGAAAGACGATCCCAGGGATTTGCATCAGTTCAGTCATCACGGCAATGATCTCCGCTGGTCGGCGTCCGTGATGCTGCTTCGAACCGAGGATGAAGCAGACTTCATGCAGCACGACTTCGCTGGTCGTCGCCTGAACGCTGCCCTCACGAATGCTCTCGAACAGCGCGGCGGCAACTTCAGCCCGAGCCCGCTCCTTTGGCGCAACACCACCGCTAAACATCCGTAGAAAAATGTTCGCATCGAGAAAAATCATGAGGCATCATACTTGCCGGAGTCCTCGGCGGCCTTGCTTGCATACCCTTCCTCGAAGGCCTCCTCGATGAGATCGTCGAAATCACCCTCGGTAACCACACCGGCGGGAAGCGGGAAAATACCCACAAGCTCCCTTATGGGCCTGGTCTGCTTCACCACAACCTGCCCCTCCGCGTTCTCGCCCACCAGCACCCGGTCACCCGTCTTCCATCCATGCTTCCGCCGGATTTCCGCCGGCAATGTAATCTGCCCACTTCCTGTAATCACCACAGACTTCATGCTATCGCCTTTATTTCATGCACGGAAACCCATTCCATGAATCCATCATATCATTCATGGAAACCACATCTATTCATGCATTGGAGCAACTCCGCAATGCCACTTCCCCATGTCGTCGCCCGCGCCAACCGCTACTGGATCAACCCCATCGCCCGCGCCATCGGCCCGCGCATCCCACCCTTCATGCTCATCCACCACACCGGCCGATCCAGCGGCGCCGCCTACACCACTCCCGTCTGGGCATTCCGCCGCGACGGCAAGTTCGTCCTCGCCCTCACCTATGGGCCTCGCACCGACTGGCTTCGCAACTTCCAGGCGGCAGGGTTCGTCACCGCCACCTACCGCAACCAGGAATGGAGGCTCACCAATCCCCGCCTCGTCCACGGTCATCCCGACAGGCAGCCACTCCCCTGGATCGTCCGCCGTGCCCTCACCGTCACCGGCGTGCGAGACTTCCTCCACGTTGTCGCCAACCCCACCCAGGAGGACTGATTCCATGGAATTCGCCGATGTCGTCCGCAAGCGCCGCATGGTCCGTAACTTCACTCCCGAGCCGGTCGATCCCGCAACCCTCGAGCGCATCATCGCCACCGCCCAACGCGCACCCAGCGCCGGTTTCAGCCAGGGAGTCGTCTTCGTCACCGTCACCGATCCCGGCACGCGCAAGGCCATTGGGCGTATCGGCGGCGAGGAATCCTACGTCGAAGGCGGTTTCGACCCCTTCATCTCCGGCGCCCCGGTCCAGATCGTCATCTGTACCAGCGAGAAGCTCTACCACGACCGCTACAACGAGGCCGACAAGCTGGACGACGACGGTTCCGAGATCAACTGGCCCATCCCCTACTGGCACACCGACGCCGGCTGCTCGCTGATGCTGCTCCTGCTCGCCGCGGTGAACGAGGGGCTCGGAAGCGCCTTCATCGGCGTTCCCAACCCGGCCGACCTCCAGGAACTCCTCGATATCCCGCCCGACTACCTCCCGATCGGCGT
>CAZUPA010000064.1:13571-15168 GCA_964622205.1 uncultured Sphaerobacteraceae bacterium | reverse complement strand
CGGCCGACCTCCAGGAACTCCTCGATATCCCGCCCGACTACCTCCCGATCGGCGTCGTCATGATCGGCCACGCCGCCCCCGACCAGAAGTCCGGCTCACTCAAGCGGGGCCACCGCTCTCTCGACGCCATCTGGCGCCGCGAACGCTGGAACAGCGCCGCCGAATAGCGAACCCGCGCCATCAGAGACGGATACACCGGCCACCGCCAATTCCGATGTGGGCCGGGTTGATCGGTTCGTGCTTCCGAACCTCCGCGACACACCATGCACCAGTACGGAAGTCCCAGCCGGCATCAAATCCCTCCTCCCATGCGAAGCGTGCCGGCGTGTGGGCTTCCCTCCTTCACGCTCCACGAGAGGGCGGCGCCCTCCCAGTCTCACTACAGCGGGCTTCCCGCGCCCCAATCCGTGATCGCGTACGCCATGTCGCTCCCCAGCTTGTCTGGATCGAATCCGTTGCCATTGCCGATCACCGCGTAGCAGATCCCATCGCTCCGGCGCGAAATCACCGCCTCGGTTCCGCCAAGCTGGCCGGTGTGCCCCCAATTGTTGGCCGCGCCTCCCCAGCCCATATCCCCCAGGGACGCCGCGGTCACGATATCGGCCGGGGTCGGGAAGTCATCCATCCGCACCATGAACCGCAGCAGGTCCGTCGGCGTCGCGATCCATCCGCCATGTGCGTCCATCCGCCGCACGGGAATCCCGTAGGGATCGCCAATCGTGGAGTTGCTCCCGTCGTAGACCACCTCGCCGGTCGCCCGCTCGGCGAGCGAATCACCGGCGATTTGCATGCTGGAAATGCCGCATTGCGCCAGCACGGTGCTCTGCACGTACCCCTCGTATCCCTGCCCGGTGGCCGCCTCGATGATCCTGCCCAGCAGGCAGTACCCGAAGTTGGAGTAGGTGAACATCCCACCGGGCGCGGCGCTCAGCGGGAACGTATCCAGCGTCCAGGTGATGATCTCGTCCATCGTGTATTCCGGGTGCTGGAACATGGTGTTCCCGCCCCAGGCGCCCACGGTGTGGTTCACCAGGTGATCGATCGTCACCGCCTGGAGGTTGGCCGAGTACGCTTTCGTGCCGTACGTGTTCCCCAACCAGCCGCCGCTCCCGAACACCGAATCGTTGAGCGTCAGCACCCCGTTCTCCGCAAGCCGCAAAATCGCCGCCGCCGTGATCGGCTTCGAGACGCTGGCCACTCGCATCCTGTGTTGCACGGTCAGCGCCTCGCCGGTCGAGGCATCCGCCGTGCCATATCCCTTCGCGTACACCAGCACGCCGTCCCTGGCGATCGCGACCGACACGCCCGGCACACCCGCGGTCGCCAGCATGTCGGTGGCGATCTTGTCGACGGCGGCGAATCCCACCGTGCCACCGGTCGGATCGGTGTCCGAGGCCCAGATCGCGGAGAACCTCGCCTGCCCACCCACGCCGTATCCCGACACATGCGTCAGCGCATACCCGGCCGCGCCGTTCTCGTTGAACGCCGCCTGGTAGGCATCCGCGCTCAGGTTGTGGTGGGAAATCCAGTACGGCTTCGGCGATCCATCGAAAATCGCGGCATAGTAATCGGTGCCGTTGAACTCGTAGCCGCTGAT
>CAZUPA010000064.1:0-13471 GCA_964622205.1 uncultured Sphaerobacteraceae bacterium | reverse complement strand
CTCGTAGCCGCTGATATCGACCGGCCGGTAGCCCTGCGCCGTCAGCGAATCGAACTGCGCCTGGTAGTCCCACCCAGGCACCCGGTGCATGCCAACCCACGCCGGGCCCGGCGACATGTCCCAGATCGAGGCGTAATAGTCCTGTCCCGACACCGAGTACCCGCTGATCTTGACCAAGCGATAGCCCTGGCCCGCCAGCGACTCGAACTCCCGCTGGTAGGCATCGCCATCCAGCCCGTGGTTCGCCACCCACGCATATCCCGATTGCGCCGCGTTCGGAATCGCCACCGGCGCATACGTCCCTCTGGCCCGCGCGATGGACTGGGTCAGCGGGAGCAATCCGCCCGCCATGCTCGCCGCGCCGATACCGGCGACCATCGCTCCGAGAAAGGCGCGGCGGGTGCCGCGGCCGTACCAATGCTTCGGTGTAGTCAGAAATGAACTGGACACGACGGGCTCCTCTGGCGAACGTGCGGAATGTGGCGCGGATCGAACCCGATCGCCGCGCGAGTCAAACGACTTCATCCGCATTGTGGAGACCGCCGCCCCTCAGCGAAATGCGTACATTTCCCCATTTCCCGCACATCGCCCGCCCACGACAAAACCCCCAGGCCAGGAGCGCTCGCTCCCTGCCTGGGGGTTCGTCACAAGCGAACGCCGTGTCCGGGCGAACCTAATCCTCGATCGGCTCGTGGTGATCGTGATCGGCCACCCCATGCTTCCAGTGCCCCGAGAACGACGTCCACTCCCGCTCGAACCCGGCCTCATTGAGCAGGTACCTGCGAATCCCGCGCAACTGGTTGGCCTCGCCACCGGCCCACACGTACACCTCGCCTTGAGGAACACCGGCCGCGTGCCAGTCCCGGATCGCCTCTTCCAGCACCGGGCTCGTTCCGGCCGCCGCGCCATTCCGGTACACCCAGGTGATGTCGACGCTGGCCGCCGTCTCGATCGCCTGCTCGTCGCCCTCGTCGTTCACCTCGATGAACGCCACGATCTTCGTGCCCGGCTTCGCCTCTTCCAGTCGCCGCGCGATCGACGGCAGCACCGTCTCGTCACCGATCAGCAGGTACCAGTCGAACACGTCATCCACCACGTGCGATCCTCGCGGCCCCAGAATCCCCAGCTTCTTCCCTGGAACCGCCTGAGCCGCCCAGTTCGAAGCCGGTCCCTCGCCGTGGATCACGAAGTCGATCACCAGTTCATTCGTGTCCGGCGACAACCGTCGCGGCGTATAGTCCCGCAGCGTCGGACGTTTCGCGCCCTCCGGATACGTGATCCCCTTCTCGCCCACGGTGGGCAGCACCGGCGCGTCGGCTCCCGGCTCCGGGAACGCCAGCTTGATGTGATCCTCCGGATCGAGCGACTGGAACCCGGCCAGCGAATCCCCGGCCACCGTCACCCGGACGTACTCAGGCGAAATCGCCTCAACCGATGTCACCGTCACCAGGCGCGGCACCAGGTCGAATCGCACTGTTCGCTTGCGGCTTGCGGTCTCTACCATGTTGTTCCCTTTCAAAATCCTTCGTCGCCAAGCAGGGCAATCAACCCGTCGGCCAATGTCGATCTCCACCAAACATAGTCATGACCACCGCTGTACTCGCGATAGGTCACCGCATACCCCCGGCTCACCAGCACATCGCGCATGTGCCGGTTGCAGGCCACCATGCTGGGGGTGTCGCCGCCAGACGTCCTGTTCTCCAGCCGTCCGACCTCCATCCAGAACCGCACGGGGACCGGCTCCATCGTCGCCACCCGCGCCGGAAGCCACGCCCACTCCGGGGCGTCGCCCAGCACCAGTTCGAGCTCCGCATTCCGCGGATCCGGCTTCCACCAGTACGATCCCGACTGCGACAGCACGTTGCCGAACGCCTCCGGATGTGTCAGGCCAGCCCAGGCCGCCGCCAGGCCGCCATAGCTCGCGCCAGCCACCACCCGCTCGCTCGCATCCCCGGTCACCCGGTACCGCTCGCCAAGCCACGGCAGCATCTCGTCCACCAGCGCTTTCGCGAACGGCTCCGAGCAGGGCAACTCCGTGCCCCGATCGACATTGCCGATCATCAACGCCACCAAAGGCGGAATCGCCCCGGCCGCGATCAGGTTGTCGAGCACCGTCGGAACCCGCAACACCGAGTCGTGCCGCTCGCCATCGAACAGCACCAGCACCGGCAGCGAATCCCTGCGGTCGCCGTATCCCGCGGGCGTGTACACCCACAGGTCCCGCGAGTTGCCGAGAATCTTGCTGGCGAAGGTATGATGGTCCACCGTGCCCGCCGGGACAGCCGGATCGTGGACGATCCACGGCTCCGGAGCCGATCGCGGCAGCGCCAGCACCGAGTCGTTGAACCGCAGCAGCCCGGCATCGATCTCGAACCGCTCGTCCACCAACCGTAACGGGTTCAGCGGATCGGGCACCCATCCCCGCTGCCGGGTTTCCCAGTCCGTCTCGTCAGCCTTTCGCACCAGCGAATCGTTCGGCGCGAACTGGTACGAGGTCCGGATGTCGTCGCGCATCACCATCGAGCGGTGCCACAGGTCGGTCCCTGGCAGATGCGTCAGTTGCCGGTCCGGAAAGTCCTCGCCGGAAATCCACTCCAGCAACACCACGTTGCTGGTCGGCCTTGTCTCCCGCCACACGAACGTCACCATCGTCGCGCCGGCGGGGGAAGCCACCGCCTCGATGAGCGGCGCGCCAGTCGCGGCGCACTCCGCCCAGAACGCCGCCAGCGCCCCGGAATTCGTCTCCAGATCCGCCATCAACCGTTGCAGGCGCGGGCTCTCCGGCTGCTGGACCGCCGCCGGCACTATCTCCAACATCGGCTATCGCTCGCCGTTGACGAAAATCCGCTCGATATCGTCCATCATTGCCTGCGAGGCCACCACGCCGAACGACCCGCTCCACAGCGCGCCGTCGACTTCCACCACCTGGTCGTTCTGGTAGGCGGTGGTCTGCTGGAACAACGGCATCTCTCCATACGCGACCAGCGCCTCGGACATCTCCGCGTCGCGCGTCGCCGCCAGCATCCAGTCGGCATCGATCATGTCGAGCTGTTCAAGGCTCACGGTGCTGCCACTGTGCGGTGGTTCGAGCGCCAGCGTGAACTCGTTGCCCGTCAGGCCCGACCACGTCAGGATCCGCCCAGTGATCCAGGCGTGGGACATCACCACCGGGAACTCAGCCTGCGGCCGGAACACCACCACCGAGTTTCCGGCGAATTCGCCAATCTGCTCCGAAATGCTCGCCGCCCGCGCCCGCGCTTCCTCGATCGCCGCCTGGGCCTCGGCCGTCTTGCCCAGCACGTGCGCCCACGCCAGTTGCTCGTACTCCCACTGCTGCATGCCCTCGGCGTCGTCTATCGCCACCGCGATCTCGCCGGTGGCGAATGTCGGGGCAATCGCCGAGAGCGGCTCGTACTGGTCGGGGAACAGGTACCGGTCGGCCAGGATCACGTCCGGCGCAAGCGACACGATCAACTCCAGATCCAGCTCGCTCCAGCCACCGACGTACGTCACATCGCTCGCGACATCGTCCGCCAGGTATTCGGCCACCGATTCGCCGTTGGAACTGCGGGTCACGCCCACTGGCGAAACACCCACCGCCAGCGCGCCATCGAGCGCGCCGTCGGTAATCGTGATCACCCGCTCCACCGATTGCGGAATCTCGATGTCACCGTAGATGGTCGGCAGCACGCCCTCCGGGAACGTCACCGAAAGCCCGTCCACCACCGGAGACGCCTCCAGCACCGGCAGGTCATCTTCCTGGGCGAACGCGCCGCGCGGCGCCAACCCCGCCGCCGCCATCGCGGCCATACCCGCCAGCACCTGTCGTCGATTTCGCGTGTAAGTCATCGAACCGTCCCCTTCACCCACCAACACCGCATCGCTGCGTCCAAATACATATCCGACTAATTTAGTCGGCTTCGACCAGCAGTGTAGAAGGGCCACTAACAACGCGTCAACCCGGATGTGACGGGTCGTGCCTCACTTGGCACGGCGCCACTCTCCGGGTTGACTGGATTCGGCTACGCGATTGATCGCCGGCGGCGAAGCCTACGAAGCCTGTTGAGGCGGCTCCGGCTGGTTGGGCGCGTCGGGCGATGGCAATTCACCGGGCTCGCCATCCGGCGCGTCGGGCGGCGGATAGGTGGGAATGCCTCCCCGGTCCGGCATCGGCGGATCGACCGGCAGGTCGATTTTCGGGTCGCTCGGCCCACGGTCCGGCACTACGATCGGCTCGTCATCGCCAGGAAACGTGGTGTCGACATCGCTCATGGGTCCCTCCTGCTGGCCGCCAATCTCGAACCCGAGCCGCTGCCCTGGTCGCTGGCTCCGATCATGGCACACCGATGTACGCGCGACGGTGAAACTCGCGTCTACCCCGCGCGTCGCCCGCTGTGGATCGCCACCGTTCCGAAGCCCAACAGCGTGAATCGCACGTCTTCCAGCCCCACCGACCGCATCCGCTCCGCCAACTCATGCGCCGGCGGAAACGCCTCCACCGATTGCGGGAGGTACCTGTAGGAAGACAACGATCCGCTCAGCACCCCGCCGACCAGCGGCATCACCCGCTGGAAGTAGAACTGAAACAACGGCCCCAGGAACGGCCGGTGAAATGGCGTCATTTCCAGGCAGACGAACAATCCACCCGGCTTCAGTGTCCGCGTCATCGATGCGATCGCCGCGTCGTAATCCGGCATGTTGCGCAACCCGAACGAGACCGTGCAGGCATCGAATGACGCCTCCTCCACGGGAGGGTCCATCACATCCCCCACCAGGAACCGCACGTTTCCCGGCCGATCCTCCGCTTTCGCCTTCGCCGCCTCGATCATTTCCCCCGAGAAGTCGATGCCCACCACCTCGGACGCGCCAGCCTTCGCCAGCGCGAACGCCAGGTCCCCGGTCCCGGTCGCCATGTCCAGCACCCGCGGCTTCCCGCCCGGCGCCGAACCGATCGCCAGCTTTGCCACCCGCTTCCGCCAGGCCTCGTCGCGACCGCCCGTCATGATCCGGTTCATCAAGTCATAGCGAGGCACGATCCGGTCGAACATCGCCCGCACATCGGCCCCACTCTGGATCGCGCCCTTCCGCGTTTCCGTCGCTGACTGTCCCGTGGGCGTGGATTCGTCCGTCATGTCTCTCGTGTCCCTTCCGAATACCCGCGCAACAGGCTATCCATTGCTCACTTCAAAACACCGATCGGTAGGGGCGGATCCCCGTTCATTCATACCCAAACCATACACGCGCCAAAGCCTGTGGTGAGCGAAGCGAATCCATCCGCCCTCCCACACCCGCGCTCACATCTGGCTCACGCGCTCAAGACCAGCGCCGCCGACACCACCACGCTGTACACCAGCAACGCCCGCCCGGTGTTCCCCAGCGTTGGATTCAGCTCCCGGCCCGTTCTCACCGAAATCTGGTTCCACAACGCCACGCCGAAGGGCCACCACAACAGCGTCAGCACGACAGGCCAGTCCAGCCACCCCACCGCCCAGAACACCAGTGGCGACGCCCCGGCGATCACCAGCATCGCCCCGTACTCGAGACGCGTGTTCCTCACCCCAAGCCGTACCGCCAGCGTCTTCTTCCCCGCCACCCGGTCCGTTTCGATGTCCCGCAGGTTGTTGACGATCAGGATCCCCACCGCCAGCGCGCCGATCGGGACCGACATCGCCAGCGCCAGCGCCGTCAACTCACCGGTCTGGATATAGGCCGTTCCCGCCACGGCCGCCAGCCCGAAGAAGATGAACACGAACACCTCGCCCAGCCCGAGGTATCCCAGCGGAAACGGACCGCCCGTGTACGCCACCGCGCAGACGATCGCCGCGATTCCCAGCAGCAGAATCGGCCAACCGCCCCGGATCACCAGCGGCAACCCCGTCACCACCGCCAGCGCCAACGTGACCACCGTCGCCCGCATCACTCCCTCGGCGCTGATCATCCCGCTGGCGGTCACCCGGGTCGGTCCCAGCCGCTCTCCCGTATCGGCTCCCTTGCGGAAATCCAGCGCGTCGTTCGCGAAATTGGCCGCCACCTGCAGCAACAGCGCCGTCAATACCGCCAGCACCGCCGAAACCCAGTGCAGCCCATCCTCGTAATACGCCACCGCCGTACCGGCGATCACCGGCGCGACAGCCGCCGGCAACGTCTTCGGACGCGCCGCCAATATCCATACTCGCGCCGGTGACATCGTGGCCGCGCTCACGCCGGACCATCTCCCGGCAACAGTTCCATGTTGTCGATCAACCGCACCTCATCGATCACCGCCGCCACGATCGCCCGCGATCCCGGCGACACCACTTCGACAGGGTCCAGCGTCTCGGGATGCACGATCTGCAGGTAGTCCAGCTCGATTTCGGGACTCCGCTTGACGATCACCGCCCCCAGGATCGCAAGCTTCAACGCCGACCGCTCGCCCGAAACGGCGGCTTCCCGCATCGCCGCCAGCGCCTCGTGCAGCGAGGTGGCCATCGCCCGGCCATCCGCCGTCAGCCGCACATTGCGCGAACTCATCGCCAGGCCATCCGCCTCGCGCACCGTTGGCACGCCCACGATCTCGCCCGGCAGCCACAGGTCGGCATGCATCCTCCGCACCATCGCCAGTTGCTGGAAATCCTTCTCGCCAAAATACGACCGGTCGGGCCGCACCTGGTTGAGCAGCATCGACACCACCAGGGCGACGCCATCGAAATGCCCCGGCCGCGACTCACCCTCCCACAGCCCGGTCATTCCTCCTACATGGACCGACGTGGCGAAGCCCTCCGGATACATCGTCTCCGCCGCGGGCGCGTACACAAGCGTCGCCCCGGCCTCGCTGGCCAGCGCCACGTCGGCTTCCAGCGACCTCGGATACCGCGCCAGGTCACTGGCGTCGTTGAACTGCGTGGGGTTCACGAACACGCTCACCACCACCACGTCGTTCTCCGCCGCCGCCCGCTGGATCAGCGTCAGGTGCCCCTCATGCAGCGCGCCCATGGTCGGAACCAGTCCAACCGATTGCCCCGCCGCCACTCGCTCCCGAACCGCTCCCGGGGTCGTCACCACCAATGGTTGCTTGCCCGTGGCGAAATCGCTCATGACTCGATCATTATCAACACGTTCGTTCCATTCTTCCGCCGCTCACGCTACCTTGAAGTCCCCAGACGTATCGCTCGGAGGGGGAATTGCCTGACCCGCCTCATGAGCCACTTCCACCCATCCACGGAAGGCATCCCCGGCCATCTCACCGATCTCGGCGGACCTATCGGCCTGAGTCATACATCCTGGCAGGTCGGGAAACCAGATGAACCATCCACCCGCTTCAAGATCCGCCTCGACCCGGAATGAATACTGCCGCGCCAGGATATCGTCCAATGTCGCCATACCCAGTCTCACCTCTCACGGTCGAGTATCTGACTGGACCAGTGGGCCCCATTCATGAGTCTTCGTCCTGCTGGCCTGGCTCGTCCCGCAGCGAGTCCAGCACCGACGACTTCATCTTGTACCCGTGTTCCGGCTGGGGATACGCCCCACTCCGCACATCCGCCGCGAACGCCGCGAACCCCTCCCGCGTCGCGGTCGCCAGGTCACCGTAGCGCTTCACGAACCGCGCCGCGTGGCGGTCCTCGATCCCCAGCAGATCGTGCATCACCAGCACCTGTCCATCGCAGGTCGCCCCCGCGCCGATCCCGATCACCGGAATCGGCGCCCGCCCGGTCACGATCGCCGCCAGCGCCGAAGGCACCACCTCGATCACCAGCATGTATGCCCCGGCCTCGGACACCGCCACCGCGTCATCCACCAGCGACCTGGCCGTCTCGATGTCCTGCCCCTGCACCTTGAAGCCGCCCAGCAGCCCGGCGGTCTGCGGCGTCAGCCCAATGTGGCCCACCACCGGTATCCCGGCGTTCGCGATAGCCCGTACCCTGCTCGCCAGCCGGACTCCTCCCTCCAGCTTGACCGAATCCGCGCCGCCTTCCTTCATCAGCCGGCCCGCGTTGGCCACGGCCTGCTCGTCGCTCACCTGGTACGACATGAATGGCAGGTCGGCCACCACGTGCGCGGTTGGCGCGCCGCGCCGGACCGCCCGCGTGTGATGCAGGATGTCGTCTATCGTCACCGGAACCGTGCTGTCGTACCCCAGCAGCGTCGTTCCCACCGAATCGCCCACCAGGATCAGGTCGACCCCAGCATCCACCGCGAACCGCGCCGATGGCGCATCGTAGGCCGTCACCATCACCAGCGGTGGCTGCCCCTCGCCGGCCTTGTACTGGCGCAGCGCGGGAATCGTCCAGGACGTCCTGTCTGTCGTGGTCATGAAAAACGTAGCCCCCAGGGGAATCAGGCGATCAGGCCAGGATCCAGGTCCGCCTCGTCATCCGTGGTCAACTGGGCCCGTCCCTCGCGGGCCCGCACCAGCGCCGTCAGCAACTGGTTGGCTGGAACCCGGATCGAGTGCCGCCGCGCCTCGGACACGATCGCTCCATTAATCGCGTCGATCTCCGTTGGCATCCCCGAATCCAGGTCCACCAGCATCGACGACCGGTTGTCGCCCGTGCTCCGGGCCACCTCGTCGATCGAAGCCAGCACCTCACCGAGGTCGATCTTCACGCCAGACGCCTTGCCAACCGCGACCACCTCGCGCGCGATCACGTCGGCCGCCATTCGCAATCCCGGATCCGCGCTGATCGCCGCGTTCCGCACGTTTCCCAGCGCCGTGAGCGGGTTGATGGCGGCGTTCACCGCCAGCTTCCGCCACACCCACCGGTGGATATCGTCCACCGCCACGGTCTGCAGCCCGGAACCGGTCATGGCCTTCGCGATATCCCGCAACTGCGCGTTGGCCGGGTTCGTCCTGCGCCCGATCGCCGTGATCCCCGCGCCGGTATGCAGGATCCGGCCCGGCTCGGTCCGCATCGCCGCCTGGGTCGTTACCCCCAGGTACACATGCGGCCGAACTCCCTCGCGCAGCAGCGACGTTCGCAACACCGACGCATTTCCGAGCCCGTTTTGCAGCGTAATCACGATCGTATCGCGGTTGAGATACGGATTCAGCGGCGCCACGGCCTCGGCCGTCGCCCACGCCTTCACCAGCACCAGCACCACATCCGAATCCCGCACATCCGCCGGACTCGTCGTCGCCCGCACCGGAATCACGCTCGGGGAACCATTGAGTTCGGCAATCGTCAGCCCATTCGCCCGGATCGCATCGAGGTGGGCGGATTCCCGCCCATACAGCACCACGTCTTCAACGGCCTGGCCAGACCCAGCCACCGCCGCCAACCGGCCCGCCATCAATGATCCCATGGCGCCAGCGCCAACCACCGCGATCCGCACGATTCGTTCCTTGCCCTTACCGGGAAACACGGCCCGGAACACCGGCCAGATGCATCCCCGCCTTATACCTCACATGCATTGCCACCATTGTCGCACGCTCCATGCTTCCATTACATGAACCACCAGCAGAACGCCAACGACCAAGAGCTTGCGCCAATAGGAGGAAACTCGGCACAGTCACGTATGGCAGACCCGAAGTCCTGAGTGGAGAGAAGGATCGGCCGCGATGGGGCGCAAGATATCCCGTACGGGGAGCAAGCGGCTGTTGACCGCGCGCCTATTGGCGGTGGCTCTAAGTGGTTCGTCCGGCAAGTTATGGTCATGTTCCACCAAGATCGATTTGACGTCGCCTTCCAGGAACGCGACCGATTCAGTCATCTCAATATCATGGAGATCCTGGCCGGAATTTAGCGGATGGACCACTAAATCCAGGAGGCCAATCATTCCAGCGCTCACGTCTGCCGTGCCAAGAGATATCGTCATCAGAGCGATGGTTCTCCTTCCCGGGTCGGGAGGAGCCAGAGGGGTGGGGCATGATGGATCGCAGGACGAGGTCCTTGGCGGCGCAGCCGCCACTCCTGCCCATGTGCAATCAAGCGCGAACAGGCTTCGTAATGGTTCGGTGATGGGCACCGCCTAGCGGCGGAAGGACTTCGTCCGGGGATGTCTCGCTCCGCTCGACATGACGGTGAAGGGATTGATAGGCAAGACGTGTGTACCGGAACCTCCTACGCCAGCGTCACCACCTGCACGTTCCCCGAAACAACCCCACCCTCGACGTCATACTCGAACGACCCATCGGCCTCGACCGCCTCGGGCGTCCCGCTCAGTTCGGCGGCGCCACTCCCAACCACCAGGCGAACCACATCGCCGCCCGCGCCAACCTCACCGCCATCCACCATCCGCAGGCTGAAAGGATGCTCACCCTCGCCGTTCACCGCGGCCGTACCGGTCATCAACCGCGACGTCTCCGTATCGTGCGGCCCGTAACGCTTCACGGAGCGCAGCGTAATCGTCACCGCCGCCCCACCCGGGCCCGCGGCGTCATGCCAGGCCAGCGCTCCCTGGAACACGGGATCGTCCGCGTCATCCAGTTGAATCCTGCTCCCAAAGGCCGAGAACTGGATCGGCCCATTCGGGCCTTCCAGCGACCCCCCGGCCACGATCCCGGCCGAACTGCTGATCGCCGCCGTCGCGGCCCTCGGCATCAGCGACAACGACGCGATACCCGCCGCCCCGGCTCCCAGGGCGGCAATGGCGGTTCGACGGGAGGTACGTGCCTGCATGGTGTTCCCCAATCAGTGAATGGCAAGGAAGAAAGCTCGAACCAGGGCCCCACGTTCCATAACAAATCTGGCTTACGTGCCGAGTATACCTGTCTCCATCGCCCACGCGGAAAGCTCCGTCCGGTTCGCTTTTTCCGTCTTCCCCAGCATGTTCCGCAGGTGCGCGTTCACCGTCCGCTCGCTGATGAACAACGCATCCGCAACCCGCCGGTCGGAGTATCCCCGCGCCACCAGGCTCAGCACTTCCCGTTCCCGCCGGGAGAGCCCCGCCAGGTCAGGATGCTCCTCCACGGGAGACGCCGTCGCGGCCACCGCCCGCTCATGCCAGGCCGTCATCCCCAACCGCTCGAACAGCGACAGCGCCTCCCCCAGCAAGTGCTCACGGCGGTAGAGCGGCGTGGTGCTGGCCATCGCCTGCTCGTAACAGGCGATCCCCAGCAAGGGAGCCTGGCCCTGGTTCGCCAGCGTCTCCCGCGCCAGCTCGAACATCCCCGTCGCCCGCGCATCGCCCCGCAGGTTCAGCATCCGCGCGCGCGTCAGCAGCAGGCTCGTCTGCGGATAATCCCCCATCCCCGAAGCGATCACCGCCTCCGCCAGCCGGTCGAAGGTCGCCGCCCAGTTCGTGGCGTCCAGCCGCGCCACCGCCCCGGCCACCCACGCCACGACCCCGTTCACCTGCTGAATCCCCGGATACCGCGCGATCTCCGCCAGCGCATCCACGATCCGCAGTGCCTTCTCCCGCTCGATCCCGGCCACCGCCGCCGCCGAAGCCGCCATCGCCGCGTACAGCGGAACCGCCAGTTGCGCTTCCAGCCCCTGGGGCGCTCCCGCGATAAAGCGCAACCAGTAGCTCGCCTGACCCGCCCAGTCGCCATCCAGGTAGTGGGTCAGCGCGAAGTCGCGCTCCATCAGCAGCGCCTCCGCGTCGCTCGCCGGCCCCAGCACCGCGTTCGCCTCGTCCGCCAGCCGCTTGGTCGCGACAGCCGCCTCGAACTCGCCCAGCGTCACATGCAACAACGTCATCTGGTTGAGGGCGTTCGCCTGCCACGGAATCGTTCCCGCCCGCCGCGCCGTCTCCAGCACCTCCTTCCAGATTCCCATCGCCGCCCGGAACTCGCCATGGCGGTAGGTGAGATCGTTTCCCGCCGCCGTCAATCCCCGCAACGTCGACCGTGGCTGTCGCCACCCTCGCGCCTGAACGATCAGCGAGCGCGTCTGCTCCGGCGACCGCGCGTCGAACGACTCGATTGTCTGTACGTAGTCCTCTTCAAGGCCACTTCCCCGCGCAACCCGCCGTGCCTCCGGGTCGTAGCCAACCCACCTCGCCGCGTAAAGGACATCGTTTGGCACCACCTCGATCGGCTCCGTCAGCAGCCGCAATCGCGCCCAGTGACTATCCCGCCGATCGCCCAGCGCCTCCAGCCCCACTCGCTGGAGCCTGTTCCTGGCGGCCACGCTCGCCCCCACCATCGTGAACGCATGCGCCAGCCGCCAGCACACGGTCGCCACCGTCTCCGCGTCCGCCCCGGATTCTTCCAGCAATTCCAGCGCGCGGTCCCCCTCCATCACCGCCTCGTCCACCTGGAGCGACTCCGCCAGCGCCAATGCCCGCCGCCAGGCAATATCCGCCCGCATGCCCGCCGGCTCCGAAACGGCCATCTCCCCGGCCATCCCCAGCATTTCCGCGGCCTGCCCGTGGTCGAACGCCCGCGACGCCCGTTCCGCGCTCGCCAGCGCGTACACGATCCCGCGCTCCACTCCGGGCAGGCCGCGCGATGCGTGGTAATGGAAGGCAAGATCACCGGAAACCTCCGCCAGGTTCCCCGCGTGAACCCGCTCCAGCGCCCCGGCCGCCAGCCGGTGGAGGCGCGCCCGCCGGCTCGGGCTCCAGCCCGCGGCAATCACTTCCCGCACGATCTCGTGGGAGAACCGGTAGCGGTCCGATCCCTGGTCGCCCGCCCGCAGGAAATCCGCGTCCAGCGCCGCGTCAATCGCGTCCAGCAGATCATCCTCGGCCAGGTCGCTCATCTCGCTGGCCAGCCGGAAGTCGAATCCCCGGGCGAACAACGCCGCCGTCCGCAGCACCTGCCGCACGGGCTCCGCCAGCCCATCCAGCCGCGCCTGGACCACCGCCCGCACCGAGGGCGGAGCCTCCCGGTTCACCTCGTCGCCAGCCACGCTCGCCAGCCGGGCGATCTCGGCCACGTAGAACGGATTTCCCCGCGTTCTCCCGGTCAACTGTCGCACCGCCGTGGATGAAGCCGCCCAGCCCAGCTTCTCGACCATCTGTCCCACCTCGGGAACGTCCAGCCCGCCAAGCTCCATCCATCTCACGCCGGGAACGCGGTGCAACGCCGCGAGATATGCCCGCGTCCCCACGTCCCGCTCCGGAACCGGCGTCCTCACCGCGCCCACCAGCAACACCGGCGCCGAACCCAGCCCCTGGATCACATGGAGCAGTACCTCGCGGGAAAGCTGGTCCATCCACTGCACGTCATCGAGCAACATCACCACCGGCTTCGCGGCCGCCGCCCCTTCGATCGCCCCCAGCACCGACCGCCGCACCCGGTAGTGATGGTCCTCCGGCGACATGGCGTCACCGCCCGACGCAACCAGGCTTGCCGGCTGTCCAAGTTGCTTCAGCACCGAACCCCACGGCGCATATGGCGGCGACCACGTCCCCTCCCGCGAAGCCTCGGTCGCCACAGCCAGCCCGCGCTCCAGCGCGCTGTCCCGCGCGAACCGCAACAACGTCGATTTCCCGATCCCCGCCTCCCCGCCGATAAGCACCACCGGCCCACCCGCGGCCCGCACGTCAGCCAGGCATTGCGTCAGCACATCGAGTTCACGCCGTCGCCCGACCAGCATCGCCC
>CAZUPA010000063.1:0-16921 GCA_964622205.1 uncultured Sphaerobacteraceae bacterium | reverse complement strand
ATCGCAGGCGAGGGCAAGCTCGCAGCCTCCGCCCAGCGCATAGCCGTTCACGGCGGCGATCACCGGTTGGGGAGCCCTGGCCAGCGCGCTGGTCACCGCGTGACCGAGTTCACCGAACGCCTTGCCGCCATCGGCATCGAGCGCCACCATCTCCTTGATGTCCGCGCCAGCCACGAACGCGCGGTCGCCCGCGCCGGTAAGCACGATCACGCGCACACCGTGTGTCGCGCTCGCCTCCTCGATCCTGGCGAGCAACGACTTCAACAGGCGGGTGTTGAGCGAGTTGAGGCGTTCGGGTTCGTTCACGGTGATGACGGCTATATGGTCCCGGACTTCCAGATCAATCGCCACCTTTTGTCGAACCTCCTGGCTGGTACAGTTCGCCGAGTTCGTCCTTGTAGATCTGGCTCACTTCGACGTACCGGCCATGAATGCCCTTGAGGTGCGCGCGCTGCTCTTCGTTCAGTGCGGATCGCTCCTTGGCCGGCACGCCGACCATCACCGTCCCGGCCCGAACATTCACCCGCTCGGAGATCAACGCCCCCGCCGCGATCACCGCGTCATCGCCAACGCTGGTGTAGGACATGACGATCGCCCCCATCCCAACAAGGACCCTGTCGCCTATCGTGGTGCCATGGATGATCGCCGTGTGGCCAATCGTGACATCCTCGCCGATCACCACCGGTGCGTCCGCGTTGACGTGAACCAGGGTGCCGTCCTGCACGTTGGTCCGGTCGCCAATCGTGATCGGGGCGATGTCGCCGCGCACGGTGGTATTGAACCAGACGCTGACTTCTTCCCCGATCTGGACGTTGCCGATCACCACCGCGCCGGGCGCCACGAAGGCGCTGTCGGCGATGGTTGGCCACGCGCCCTCGTACGGCAAAATGATCGCTCCTGGGAAACGTTCCGAATATGTTGCGTGAATGGCTTGCTGGTTCACGAGGCATCTACCCGCACGATGATCGCGTCACCCTGGCTACCGCCAGAGCAGATTCCGGCCGCGCCGATTCCTCCTCCGCGAGCCTTGAGCTCCTCGATCAGCGAAATCAAGATCCGGACGCCAGAAGCGGCGAGTGGATGTCCAAACGCGATTGCCCCTCCGTTGACATTGACGATGTCCGTATCGACGCCAAGGCGGCGGGCCGAGACGATCGCCACGCTGGCGAATGCTTCGTTAATCTCCACCAGATCGAGGTCGTTCGCTGTCAGACCCGCCTTTTCGAGCGCCTGCTGGATCGCCATGGCGGGCGTGAATGCGAGATAGGCGGGAGTCCACGCGGATTGACCCGTGGCGAGGATGGTGGCCGCGACCGGAAGCGAGCGGCTCCGAGCCCACTCTTCTCCGGCCACCACCACTGCCGCCGCGCCGTCGTTCAATCCAGGGGCATTGCCAGCGGTCACGCTGCTGTCCTCGCCGAAGGCTGGCTTCAGCTTCGCCAGCGCGTCCAGCGATGTGTCCGGTCTCGGCGCCTCATCGTGCTCGACGATGACGGTTCGCTTGCGTTCGGCGACCTCGACGGGAACGAGCTGGCTGGCAAGCCTCCCCTCGTCGCGGGCGGCCACGGCCCGCCGGTGGGAACGCAATGCCCAGGCATCCTGCTCCTCCCGGGAAACGCCCTGTTCCGCCGCCACGTCCGAGCCATGGACGCCCATCAGCACCTGCTCTTGCGCGCAGATCAGCCCATCGGTGTACACCAGGTCTTCGAGGACGCCATTCCCGGCTCTCAGGCCACCCCGGGCGCCACGGACGATGTAGGGCGTCTGGGACATGCTTTCCATGCCGCCGGCCAGGATCGCGCCGTGTTCCCCGAGCCGGATGTCACTGTTGGCCAGGGTGATGGCGCGCATTCCGGAACCGCAGACCCGGTTGACGGTGTCCGCTGTTACCGTGCGGTCGAGGCCAACATTGAACCCGACCTGGCGAGCCGGATTTTGTCCCGACCCGGCCTGGAGGACCTGCCCGAAATAGACATGCCCGATGTCACCGGTATCGACTCCCGATCGTTTCAGCGCCTCACTCGCAACCAACGTTCCGAGTTCGACCGGTGATTTGGACGCCAGGGCGCCGTTGATTCTTCCGAATGGTGTTCGTGCTCCACCAAGGATGACGGAACGCGTCATGGCCGTTTCTCCTTTGCTCAGGATTCCGCTTCGAATCCCTGCGCCGGTGGCTGCGGGTTGCGAAGCGCCTTGTCCTGGCGGTAGCCAAGCGCATACTCCGCCTGGAGGATCTGGTGAATCTGGCTCGTTCCTTCGTAGATCACCGAACCGCGAGCGTTTCGCATGAAGCGCTCCACCGGGTATTCGTTCGAGAACCCGTAGGAGCCATGGATCTGGATCGCGTCATCGGCCGCCGCGAGAGCCGCGTCGGTGGCGTACCACTTCGCGAGGGAGGTCTCCTTCGTGTTGCGGATTCCCCGATTCTTCAGTTCGGCGGCCTTGCTGACGAGCAGGCTGGAGGCCTCGTAGCCCGCGGCCATTTTGGCGATCATCTGCTGCACGAGCTGGTGCTTGCCGATCGGTTGGCCGAAGGTGTGACGCTCGTTGGCGTACTTGACAGATGCATCGAGCGATGCCCGGATGAGTCCAGTCGCGCCCGCCGCGACGGTGAACCGTCCCTGGTCGATGCAGCTCATAGCGATCTTGAAGCCCTCGCCCTCCTCGCCGATGCGGTTCTCGACGGGAACGCGGACGCTATTGAAGGCGAGTTCGCCTGTGTTCCCGGCGCGGACCCCGAGCTTGCCGTGGATCGATCCGGTCGTGAAACCCTCCATGCCACGTTCGAGCACGAAGGCGGTCAGGCCCCGATGCCCGAGGGAACGGTCGAGGCTGGCGAAGACGAGGAAATGGTCGGCGATGTCGGCCAGGGAGATCCACATCTTGGAACCATTGAGGATGTACGAGTCGCCATCCTTCACGGCGGTGGACTCGATGGCCCCGGCGTCGGAGCCGGCGGCGGGCTCGGTCAGGCCGAAGGTGGCGATCTTCTCCCCCTGGGCCTGAGGAACCAGCCAGCGCTGCTTCTGCTCCTCGGACGCCCACTGCAGGAGGGAGAGTGAGTTCAATCCAACGTGGACGCTGAGGATGACACGGAGGGAGGTGTCGACGTACTCCAGTTCCTCGCAGGCGAGAGCAAGGCTGATGTAGTCGAGGCCGAGCCCGCCGTACTCCTCCGGAATCGGCAGCCCAAGCAGGCCCATCTCGCCGATCTTGTCGATCAGCGAGCGGTCGACCTTGCCTTCCTGGTCCCATTCGCGAATGTAGGGCGCGACCTCGCGAGCCGCGAACTCGCGGACCATGTCGCGTACCTGGATCTGTTCTTCGGTCAGGTCAAAGTTCATGTGGTTCGCTGGCACTCCATGTAGGCACGAGTGGGTCGATGTGGATGACTCACGTAGCTGACCAAGTATACAGAGCGATCATGGTGATCCGGACCGCCCTTTTTGGCGCGATCAGCCCTCCCGGCGCGGTCCCCTGGTCAGGTCGCCAGCGACGATGGACTGGACGGCGCCAGACGCATCCTCCAGCAGCAGGGCGCCCCGAGGATCAATCCCGCGAACGATCCCGGCATGGGTGCGATCGCCGTCCTGAACCTGTACCTGTTCGCCCATGCTGGCCAGGCGCTGGCCCAATCGATCGAGGATGCATCGTTCGTCGCCGGACTCGAGAGAGGCGAAGACCGATCCAAGGCGGTCGAACAGTTCGCGAAGGACCTCTTCAAAGACCGGCGCACGTCCGATTTCGATTGCCAGGCTCGTGGCGGTGGGAGGCAGGTCAGCTTCCATTATGGAGCAATTAAGCCCGATGCCGGTGACCTGACGGTAGTCGCTCGTGCCGGAAAGCGCCCCGTTGGTGACGAGGATGCCGGCCACCTTGCGGCGATCGATCAGGACATCGTTCGGCCACTTCACCTCGCTCCGACGCCCAGTGAAGGTATCGACTGTTTCGGCAACGGCCAGTCCCCAGGCAAGTGAGAGCAATCCGAGCGATTGCATCGGCCGCTGGCTGGCGGTGATGAATGAGACGAGAATCGACGACCACGGCGCGGCGTGCCACTGGCGACCAGCCCGCCCCTTGCCTTGGGACTGATACCCGGCCATCACGGCGGTTCCGGGTGTCGCTCCCTCGTTCGCCAGTTGACGGGCGAGATCCATGGTGCTGGTGACCTGGTCGAGACGGATGAGCGGGCGGCCAATCGTCATGGCAGGTCAGTCGTCCGCCTGCTCGCCGGATTCGGTCTCGTCAGCTGACTCGCCGGAGTCACCCCGACCCCAGCGCGACGACCGCTCGGTGGTCTTCTCCGCCTCGGTCTCTTCGGGCGGGAGTTTGGTTAGGCGCAGGCGGCGGATGCGATGGCGCTCCACGGCGAGGATTTCGACCCGGACCCCTTCCGCCTCGAAGGCATCGCCCTGTATTGGCAGGCGGCCGAGGTGCTTGTGGACGAACCCACCGAGCGTTCCGAAGTCGTCGTCATCCTCGAAGGCGAGCTTGAGCGCATCTTCCACGTCTTCGATGGGCAGGCGACCGTCAGCCAGGAGTTGGTCTTCGGATGGCTTGTCGAAAAGCCATACCTCGGAGTCGTACTCGTCCTGGATTTCACCCACGATCTCCTCAAGCACATCCTCGATGGTGACGAGCCCCGCCGTCCCGCCGTATTCGTCGGCGACGATGGCGAGATGGATACGCGACCTGCGCAGTTCGGCGAAGAGGACGTTCAGCCGCTTCGATTCGGGCACCACGAAGGCGGGGCGAATAAGGTCAAGCAGGGGAATCCGGATGGTGTTGCCAATGACGAACGGGAGGAGGTCCTTGGCATAGAGCACTCCGATGATCCGGTCGATCGACTCCTGGTAGACGGGAATCCGCGAGTGACCGGCCTTGACGATGGTGTCGATCAGTTCTCGCGGGTCGACGGTGCGGTCGACCGCGACAATGTCCAGCCGCGGCACCATGATGTCCCGAACGGTCATTTCCTCCAGGCTGAGGATTCCGTCGATCATCTCCCGCTCATCGGGACCGATGATGGCATCGTCGCGCTCGAAACGGCGTGGGCGGAGTTCCTCCTCCAGTGCGGCCGCGTCCGGTTCAATGGTCTCGCCAGGCAGGATCACGACGAAGCCCCTGGCGAGCGCTTCAATGGCCCGGTCGACCGGTTTGAGGATAACGGTGACGATGTGGCCGACCTTCAGCACATTGCCGAGATAGGCGTCGCTGGACTTGCTGGCCAGCGCCCGGGGCAGCGCCAGCCCGAAGACGATGAACACGACGGCGACGATCAGCATCGCGAGCCACTGGTTGACGATTTCGCTCAGTTGTCCAGTGGCGAGAATCGCCATGATGACCTGGAGCAACACCATGGTCGCGGCGAGCAGCCGCCGGGGATCGACGAGTGACTGGACGGTCTTGAGCTTTGGGTTGTCCTCCTGCCAGACCTGGCGCAGGCGAACGGCGCTGGTGAGGCCGACCGTGGATTGGACGAGCGCGGCGAGACACATGGCTAGCATGGCCAGGGTCGCGATCAGCAGGTGTTGCCAGGCATCGTCCACGCGGAAGGTCCCATCTGGTCGCGGCGCGCGTTTCGGGGCGCCTTAGGTGAAAAGGGCCGATACGCTCAAGCCCTTGTGAGTCCGCATGATCGCCTCGGCGAGCAACGGCGCCACGCTCACGACTTCGACGCGGCCATTCGTCGAGGGCGGTGGCGGAATCGTGTCGGTGACGAATATCCGGTCAATGTTCGAGGCGTTGATCAATTCCATGGCTTCGGCGGCGAAGATGCCATGGGTGGCGGCGACGTGTACCTCGCGAGCGCCACGCTCCTGAAGGAGGCGGGCGGCCTGGACGAGGGTTCCGCCGGTGGAGATCATGTCGTCGACAATGACGGCGATCTTGCCATCGACATCGCCGACCATTTCCAGCGTTTCGGTGGCATCAGGTTTTGGATGCCGTTTCGAGATGATGGCCAGGGACCCACCGACCCGGACCCGGAAGTCCTCGGCGCGGGCGACCCCTCCCGCATCCGGGCTGACCACCACCACATCATCCTGAACCACCCGGTGGAAGGCACGAGCCAGGAGCGGGGTTGCCCGCAGGTGATCGACCGGAATGTCGAAGAACCCTTCGATGGCGGGCGCGTGGAGATCGACGGCGAGCACCCGATTGGCGCCGGAGGTGGTGAGGATGTCGGCCACGAGCTTGGCCGAGATCGGTTCACGGCCGGACGTCTTCTTCTCCTGCTTGGCGTAGCCATAGTACGGAATGACGGCCGTCACACGCGCGGCGGATGCCCGCTTGAGGGCATCGAGCACGAGCAGAAGTTCCATGACGTTGTGATCGACCGGATGCGAGGTCGGCTGGATGATGAAGACATCCGATCCGCGAACGTTCTCTTCGATCTTGACCCGGGTTTCGCCATTCTTCCAGAGGCCGACTTCGGCCCGGCCGAGGCTCACCTCCAGCTCACTGGCGATATTCGCGGCGAGGGCGGGGTGCGCGGTACCGGTGAAGAGTTGAAGCCGTCCGTCCATCTGAGTCCCCTACTCCTCGTTGATGGCGATCGCCAGATCGCGGCGACCGCCAATCGGGCGAGCAGGAACGCCCACCACCGTGGCGCCCGGTTCCACATCCCGGTTAACGACGGAGCCAGCGCCAGTCCTGGCTCGATCGCCGACGGTCACCGGGGCGATGAGCACCGAATCGCTGCCGATGAAGGCATTGTCGCCGATTTTGGTCGGATGCTTGGTGGTTCCGTCGAAGTTGGCGGTGATCGTGCCGGCGCCGATGTTGGTGTGTTCGCCAATGGTGGTGTCGCCGATGTACGAGAAGTGGGCGACGTTGGAGCCGTCGCCAACGGCGGAGTTCTTGAGTTCAGCCGACGTGCCGACATGGACGTTGGGCCCAACGCGGGTGTTTCCGCGAAGGTGGGCATACGGACCGACCCGCGTGCCTTCGCCCACCGATGAGCCGGTGACCGTGGACGACCGCAGTTCGACCCGGTCGCCAATGACGGCGTCGTGCAGCACGGCGTGCGGGCCAATCTGGCAGCCCGAGCCGATGACCGTGCGGCCGGTAATGACCGAATGCGGAAGGATGGTGGTGTCTGGCGCGATGTCCACGGTGTCGTCGATGAAGATGGTCTCCGCTCCAATCAGGGTGACCCCCTTCTCCATCAGTCCCTCACGCACCTTCTGGCGAATCTCCGCATCGGCGATGGCCTGGTCACCACGATTGTTGATTCCCAGCGTCACTCCACGATCGCCCTTCACGGTCGCGATCGGCCAGACGCCATCTTCGCTCCGGTCTTCGATGGCGAGGGCGAGGATATCGGTGAGATAGAGTTCGCCGGAATCCGGGTTGATCTCAAGCCGGGGCAGTGCCCGGCGCAACCAGTCGGCGTCCAGCACCATGATGCCGCTGTTGATCTCGGTCGGCATATCGCGTTTTTCAGGATTGGGATCGACTTTGGCTTCAATGATGCTGAGCGGCCGATCCTGGTCATCCCGATCGATGCGACCGTATCGTTCACCCTTCGGGAGCACACAAGTGAGCACGGTGACCAGCGCGCCGGATTCCCGGGCGCCATCGACAAGACGGCGAACGGTTTCGCCATCCAGCAGCGGGCTATCGCCCAGCAGGGCCACGACCCAGCGAGCCGGCTTGAGATGGTCGAGCGCGCTTTGCACCGCGCCAGCCGTACCATATGTGTGAGTTTGTGGAATGGCGTCGAACTGCCCTTCCATGCCGAGGCGCGACGGCAAATCCGTCAGGTCCGCATTCACCACGGCAACGAGATGAACTGGCTCAACCGCCAGCCCGGCCCGGATGACACGCTCGACAATCGGCATTCCCGCGACCGGGTGGAGATGCTTGGGCGTGGACGACTTCATCCGGGTGCCGTGGCCCGCCGCGAGGACGGCGACCGCCACTGATTCGAAAGGCGCCGTTGGCGTAGGTGGTTCCGAGGTCACTCGAGCAATCTCTTCCCTATTCGTGATGCATGGAAATCGGAAGTGGAGCGATGATCAGAACCTTCGAGCGGGCGTAGTTCTCCCGCGCTCCGTCCACGATCCGCGTTGATGCTCTGTGGGCTGATTGAGGAATGGCTGGCTCGCGAGCCAGGATTCGAACCTGGAATAAAGGCTCCAAAGGCCCTTGTGATACCATTTCACCACTCGCGAATGTGGCCGAATAAAGTGTAGATGCTCGATGGATTCCCTGCCAGACCGACCTGGACGATTCCTCGTGATGTTCTCGTGTGGTCTTGGCTCAGTCACGGATGACGCGGCGGGATAGAGGCGGCCTGTCCGGGACCGATTGACCGGGTGGCGTGTTTTTCGTCCGCGATAATTCGGAAATTCAGTAATTCGAGTTTCGGGGTAATTTGGCCCGAAACGACGGGGTTTTCGCCTGGCGACTTAGCGCGGAATTACCGCGAATTATCGCGGGAATGTCCGGTGGGGTCGTGTGTGGCGACTCCGCCACTGACGGGCGCCGTGGAAGTATCACAGATAAGACCCGGCGAAGGCGAGTGGGTATGGCGCATGGGCGATATGGCCTCGTGGAGGATCGCCTACCCAGTGAACGCATCGAATGAGGAAAAGTCCGCCACCTGGCGGGAGATTGGGTTGCGATGGACGTCCGGGGAGGGGCGACAGACTCCGGCCGGGCTGTCCATGGACGGATTCGTTGGCCAGGCCGGAGCCGTCGCCCCGTAAATTGGGAAAGGAGCGGAGGGGTGTGCGTGAGCGGTGGGAGCGCGAGGGCGGACACCCTCACGGTGTGATTGGGACGGTTTCTTTTGAACGGGGATCCGCCCCCACGCATGATGGTGGCGCATTTCGGTGGTGAGCCGGGACGTGGTGTGGCGGGGGGGAGCGGGTGAGTTGGGAAATGATGTACGCTCAGGTGTGACTCGTTGGGTGAGACGCCGGGGGTACGATTCCATGGAGCGAGAACCGCGACAGGACAATCAGGGTGACCAGGCGCCGCCACGGCTGACCATCATCGCGGTTCCGTTCCGGCTGCGGAACTTCCGCCTGGAGGCCGGACACCGCGACAACACCAGATTCGGCACCACCCTCATCACCGGCCAGCCAGAAGGCGATGAGTCGCTGGACGCCACGGCGACCCGGATCATCCAGCAATGGATCGGCTCTCCCCCACAGTACATCGAACAACTCTATACGCTGGGAACCGACCGCGATGGCCGGAAGGAAGTCGCGGTGAGTTATGTCGCGCTCTTCCGGCAGGACGCCGACCACGAGGACGCGGACGACCGGACCTACTGGAGCCCCGTGGATGAACTCCAGATCAACGACGAGATTCACCGGATGGTGTTCGACTACGCCCTGGTGCGCCTGAAGGCGAAGCTGGGCTATACGAACATCGGGTTCCACCTGCTGCCCGAGGAGTTCACGCTCTCCGAACTCCAGCAAACCTACGAGACCGTGCTCGGTCACCCGGTCGACAAGCGGAATTTCCGGCGGCGGATGACCGCCTCCGGTACACTCACGAATACGTACAGGATGCGCCGCGATGTGAGTCACCGGCCGGCCGCGTTGTACAAGTTCGCCGCGCGGGACGACCATGCCGCCTACCTGACGCCTTCCTGGGCGGCCGCGACCCTTTCACACCGGCGAGACACCAACCAGGACTCTGGCTAGCAGCTTCGAGGAGAGTTCTCTTGTCCAGGCACTACGGTATTGTGGCGGCATTCAGCAAACCCGAAGCAAGGGTCCTGGGCGATACCATCTCCGCCTGGCTGGTGGAGAAAGGCCACGCGGTGGTGACCGAATCGGAACTGAACGCCAACGGCACGGACGGTGTGGAAGCGGTGGTCGTGCTCGGCGGCGACGGGCTCATGATGCGGGCGGCGAACGTCTACCCCGACGTTCCCCTGCTGGGCATCAACTTCGGCAAGGTGGGTTTCCTGGCGCTGGTGGAGCAACAGGACTGGCGCCCGGCGATGGAGAACCTGATCGGCGACAACTTCTCGCTGGAGACCAGTTCGACGCTGGAAGCGACGTTGATCCGGGGCTCGGAGTCTCACGACGAGGGCTGGGCGATCAATGACGTGGTGATTCGCGGTGGGAACCGGATGCTGGACATCGAGGTCTACATCGACGGGCACTTCGTGAACACCTATCCGGGAGACGGGATGATCGTCTCCACCGCGCGCGGCAGCACGGCGTACTGCATGGCGGCGGGTGGCCCGATCCTAACGGCTGGCGTGCAGGGGTACGCCATCGTGCCGATCTCGTGTCACTCGCCGATCCGGACGCCGATGGTGGTCTCGGAGACCGCGATGATCGAGCTGGTGTCGGCCAACGATCACGAAGGCGCCGTGATTCTCGATGGGCGAACCAGGACCGACCTGATGCAGGGTGACCTGATCAGAATCAGGCGGGGCGTACACACGTTCCAACTCGTGGCGTTTGGCAATACCAACTTCTACGACGCGATCCGTGAGAAGTTCAATTTCCAGATCCGGCCGGATGCCGTGCCAACGCGCCCATCCAGGGATTAGCGTGAGGGAGCGATAGCTCCTCCCGCGCCGGGACTCAGTCTTCCCGGACTGGGAGGCGGTATCGCTCGGGAACGGTCGTGCTGTCGTCCTCGACCGCATCTTCCTCCTCGCCAGGTTCACGCAATACGGAGAGATCCGGCTCGGGCGGTCCCGCCCGGCGCTGGACCGGGGCGCCATTCGCGTTCGCAGGCGGTGGAGCGAATTCGCTGACTGGGGCAACGGTGTTGCCCAGCACGTCGCGGCCCAGCGTGGTGGCCGCGGTTGCGGCGGGCAGGGCGCGGGTCTCCTCGCGGATGCGCTGTTCCTCTTCCTCGCGGAGCCGCCGCTCGATGGAGGCGGGGTCGATCCAACGATCGTCGTCGATCTGGACATCGTCTCGTTCGTGGGTGTGGTGGTGCTGGACTCCACAGTAGGGGCAGACATCCCACTTGAGGTCGATCAGGCGACCGCAATTCGAGCAGTCTTCGCGAAGATCGGTATTGCAGTGCGGGCAGAGCCGCCAGTCGTCTTCGACGAAGTGGTTGCAACTGGGGCAGAGCGGGAGTTCCTGGAGGTCCTGGAGCAGGTATTCCTCTTCCAGGGAGTGTTGGTAGGCCTCGTCGATGGTTTCGCTGGGCCTCAGCAGCCGGTAGAGCAGCCAGCCAGGCACCCAGAACAGCACCACCAGCAGGGTGGAAAAGACCTGCGTGATGACGCTACGGCTACGCGCTTCGATGTCGCGGTACGTCCAGACGGCGAGCACAAACCATGTCGCGATCAGGTACGCGCCGCCAAGGGCCAGCAGAATCTGGATCCCACGCGCGAGAAGCGTTTCGATATCCAATCATGATCTCCTTGGAAAACGGGTGTTCAGGTGATGCCGAGGCGTTCGTATCGTTCGACGTTCACCACGAACATCGTGGCGCCACCGACCATGACCTCGACGGGATTGGGGATGTAGAACTCACCCGGTTCCACGATTGGCATGAGGGGGTTGACGAAGCGGGTCCGGGAATGGCAATTGTTGCGCACGATCTCCCGCACATCGTCGACACGGTCGTCGGAAACCCCGATCAGGAGCGTCACGTTGCGCTCCCGCAGGAATCCGCCGGCGCTGTTGATTTGGGTGGCCCGGTACCCCTTGTCGACAAGTGCCGCAAGAAGAGGTTCGGCGTCATTGCCCTGGACCACCGCGATAACGAGCTTCATTCCCTGTAATCCATTCGTCCGGATCGGTATTCCGGTACACACCGGAACCCCCGCCGGTTACGAAATGCCATTCGCGGTGAGCGCCGCCTGGAGCTGGGTCCAGATCGACCGTTCCACCGCTTCGATTGGCTCCATTGCATCGACCACCACCCAACCGTTGGGCTGCTGACCGGCGAGTCGCCGGTACATCGACCGCACACGCCGGTGAAAGTCGATGCTGTCCAGGTCGATACGGTTGACCGAATCCGGGTCGGCATGTCGCCGGGCCAGGCCCGCCTCCACTGGAAGGTCGAGCAAAACGCGGACATCGGGTTCGAGGCCCCCGGTCGCATATGCCTGGATCTCCCTGATCGGTTCGAGGTCGAGTTCACGGCCTCCCCCCTGATACGCATACGTGGAATCCACGTATCGATCGCAGAGGACCCAGGCGCCGCGCTCCAATGCCGGCTCGATGATCTCGCGCACATGCTGCGCGCGGCCGGCGGCCAGCAGAAGCACTTCGGTCTCCGGGAGAATAGCATAGTCACCCAGGCCGAGGAGGATCGACCGGACCTCGTCGCCAACGCGAGTGCCACCCGGTTCGCGGGTGACCACTACCTCCCGGTCCTCGTCCCGGAGGCGCCGAGCCAACCGCTGAATCTGCTCCGTTTTGCCGCCGCCTTCGGGACCTTCGAAGGCGATGAAGGTTCCCTTCACTACTGCATGCCCCGCCGGTATATCTCGACGTGGCGGAACGGATCGCGCCCGCGGCTGCGGGAATCGAGGCTGTAGCGTTCGGCCAGTTCGTGCTGCATCCGCCGGATTGGCGGCGCCTGCGGGCTGAGCGATGTGGCCGGTGCGCCCTGCATGATGGCCGTGATCGCATTCTCGGCTTCGGTCAGGGCACGGAGCACCGAATCATTTCGCCGCTCGGACTTGGTAGCCGCCGCCCCCGCCGCCCCGGCCTCGGTGGAACCGGGTTGCTGGGCGTTTGGAAAGAGCGAAACCAGCACATGTTCCATCTGGGTGGCGGTGTTGGAGCGCAGGACGTAGACCGGCACACCCCGGAGTTCGGCATCGCGAACTGGCTGCGGCTTCTGCCGGTAGGCGTTCTTGAGCGTCATGACGAGGTCCGCGTCGGATGGTTCGCGAACCATCATCACCGGAACGTCGAGCTTCATGATGGCCTGTTCGAGTCGATTGCGGCTGACGCCATAGGGGAAGACCCGCAACGGCTTGGCGCGGGTGCCTCGCCCCTTGGCGAAGGCGGCCACGGTTGGCGCGGTGGCTTCGGAACGCGGCTCATCCGGCGGCTCGGGTTCGCTGGGCGTCTCGGAGCGCGCCAGGCGCGGTTGGCGGGTGACGATGTCGACCGGCTCGTTCCAGAGCCCGCTGCTCAGGCCACCCGACGTATCCGGCGAAGGAAATCCGGCCCGGGGTGAGCCATGTTCCCCTCGCGGTGTCCGCGGGTCGCGTCGCTGCTCGGCGCTGGAGGTGCGTTCAACGCTTCCATCCTCGCGGCGGCGGCGGCTTTCGGACCCGATCGGCGCGCCACGCAGGATCGCGTCGACGGTGGAGGCGACATCGAGGTGAACGATGACCTCGTCGCGGTCGACAATTTCGACCATGACGTTGAAGGTCGGCGGCGCCTTGCGTTCCAGGATGGACTTCTGGGTGCCGCGGCGGCGGGCCTCCTCGTCGGATAGGGTGACCGACTGGATGCCGCCCATCAGGTCCGACAGGGTCGGGTTCAGCATGAGGTTTTCGAGGGTGTTCCCGTGCGCGGTGCCAATGAGCTGGACGCCCCGCTCGGCGATGGTCCGGGCCGCCATGGCTTCGAGTTCGGTGCCTATCTCGTCGATCACGACCACCTGCGGCATGTGATTCTCGACGGCCTCGATCATGACGGCATGCTGGGCGGTAGGCGTCGGCACCTGCATGCGGCGGGCACGGCCAATGGCGGGATGTGGGATATCCCCATCGCCGGCAATCTCGTTGCTGGTGTCCACCACCACCACACGCTTGCGCAGTTCGTCCGCCAGCACACGGGCGGTTTCGCGCAGCAGGGTCGTTTTCCCCACGCCCGGCCGGCCAAGCAGCAGGACGCTCTGTCCGGATTCGATCAGGTCGCTGATGATGGCGATGGTGCCATAGACGGCGCGGCCGATGCGGCAGGTGAGGCCGACGATCTCGCCACTCCGGTTGCGGATGGCGGAAATGCGATGGAGGGTGCGCTCGATGCCGGCGCGGTTGTCCTCTCCGAACGTGCCGATGCGGCTGCTGACGAACGCCAGATCGTCCCGGGTGACATCGACCTCGGAGAGCACGATCTCCTCGAACTGGAAGCGCGCCTCGGGCGGGCGGCCCAGGTCGAGCACGATCTCGATCAGCGCGCCGTGCTGGTTTTCTTCCTGGAGGTCGACAATACGGTCGGACACATCGATTGGGAGGACCGTCAGCAGGTCCTTGAGGTCATCGGTAATTTCCTGCTCCGGAGCATTTGCCAATTCATTGTCTTGATGCTGGTGTGGTAGAGCGCTCAACCGAACCCCCCGGCTGGAACCAAGCCAGGCGTCCATCGTTCAGGATGGACTAGCCCGCCAAAAGTACCATTGTGCGTTGCATCGCACCGACAAGTGATTACCGCATCATGAAGATTCAGACGCGGGGTCACCAGACGCTCCCTCAAGAAACGTGGGAACACGTTTGCCCTTTGGTTCCTTGACCTCCTGCGGGAAGTTGACGACGGTCGCGCCCGGGACGCGCGCGAATGCAGTGGTGTATTTCACGTAGAGATCCTGTTCCAACTGCTTGAGGAATCCACGCTCGAGCAGCGCTTCCACGAACTCCTGCTGGTACCCACGCACCAGCACGTAGGTCTGGCGGGGCGACATGCTGGCGAGGTCCGCCAGGGCGCCGGATACCAGCCGCGGGAACAAGTCGCGGCGATCGGGATTGACGATGAATTCGAGAATGTGCGAATCGGGACGCGATTCGGCCCGCAAATAGGCGGCGATCTGGTAGCCATCCTCCACGATCCACCCAGACACGACTGACTGGGACATCACCCTTGGCTGGATGTCCCAGGTGTGGCTGGTGAGCGCTTCGGCGGCCTGAACCGGCTGCGGCACGACGGTCATGTACAACTGATGAATGGCCCACACATCGGACGCCTGCTGGCGGCGGACGCGCGTGCCTCCCTGGCTGATCGACCTCATTGGCGCGGTTAGCACCACCTCACGCGCGTAGTTGGCGAACCCGCTCCGGCGCATGACGCTGTTGAGTTCTGCATCGGATGGCACGCGCGCGTAGAGGCGCTTGGTTCCTTCAAGGCCAGCGGCAACCACGCCAAAGCGAACCAGCTCATCCCAGACGGGCTCCATCTCATAGACGCCAAGATTCGCGCCAATGCCTTCCAGCGTCCAACGCCAGTCCGGCTCCTGTTTCTGGAAGACGGCGTAACCCACCGGCCGGCCTTCGGCGCGGGCGACGAATACTCTATCGCTGCTGGGCATGAGGGGCGTGAGTTGCCGTAACCCAGCCTGGATCGGGTTTCCGCTGGAGAGGCGATGGACGGGGACATTCAGGAAGTAGCGCTGCCGAACCGAGCGGAGCGCCATCACGTCCATCCACCGGACGCGACTCACATCAAGGCTGATCTGGGGCTCATTGGAGGAGTCGTGCGGGGCCCCTTGCCGCAACGGCACGCTTGCCTGACTGGTCTGGCGAGAGGATCCAATCCTCAAACTGCCACGTCCTATCTTGCGGGGGGTGTGCGCCAAACGCACGATATCGTGCGCTTACACCGTCATTGTATCCCCTGCGTCAGGCTACCTCAAGCCGAGGTCCCATCCGAAAAGGGAGGTTACAGGACACGGCGTCCAAGGAGGGCGCGCCCGAGGGTCAGGTCGTCGGCGTACTCCAGGTCGCTTCCCACCGGGAGCCCGCTGGCCGGCCGCGAAATGGTGACGCCAAGGGGCGTCAGCAGCCGGTGGAGGTAGGTGGCGGTGGCTTCGCCCGGCAGGTCGAGGTTGGTGAAGACGATTATCTCGGCGGGTTGCTCGCGTTCGACACGCTGCTGGAGTTCGCGAATCTTCAGCGAATCGGGACCGATGCCATCCACCGGAGAGATCGCGCCGTGGAGGACGTGATAGCGGCCGCGGAACTCGGAGGTGCGTTCGATGGCCAGGACGTCGAGCGGCTGTTCGACCACGCAGATACGGTTCTCGCGGCGCTCGTCCGAGCAGATCGCGCAGGGATCGCTCTCGGTGGTATTGAAACAGTTCGAGCAGAGGCGGATGCGCTCCTTGACGGCGAGGATCGCCTCGGCCAGACCGATGGCGTCGTCGCGCGTGGTGCGCAGGAGATGGTAGGCGAGACGGGAGGCGGTTTTGGGGCCAACGCCGGGCAACTTGCCCAATTCATCGATGAGGCGAGCCACGGGTTCGGCGGTGGCGGAGGTGCGGCGAAGGGACACGTGGGTACACTCCAGTCAAGGAAAGAGGCCGGGATCGGGAAGGGAGGGCATGCTGGTTCCATCCCGGATATGCGATCATACCATTCCCCTGTAAACGTTTAGCATCCGCCATCCTGTCGCCCAAAAGTCATGGGTATGGCCCAAAAGTACCGTCAAAAGGGCTAGAGTCTATTGCAATAGGCTATTTGGGGTGATAATGTGGCAATTACCAAGTTGGTACAGGGCGCGCGGAAGCAACTCTGATGGATGGGGTTGGCCGCGTGGTATTCACGCCGGGTGGGGTGCCTGGTGCTGTGCCATACCAATTGGAGGGGACAGTTCGTGGAATATCATGACAAGACGTTGACATGCCGCGATTGCAGCAAGCCATTTACGTGGACTGCTGGGGAGCAGCATTTCTTCCGGGAGAAGGAGTTGATCAATATCCCGGCGCGATGCTCGGGTTGCCGTTCGGCCCGGAAGGCGAAGCTTGGACTTCCGGACCGGGCGCAGACGGAAGTGACCTGCGCGGAATGTGGCCAGCGGACAACCGTTCCGTTCGTTCCGCGCAACGGGAATCCCGTCTACTGCTCGACCTGTCTTACCACGGTCCGGAGAGCGGCTTCGGCCCAGCCCGAGGCACGGGTGGGCGACATGGTCGAGGCGCTTCGGCCCTGAAACCACGACGTTGACAATTGAATCAGGGCAATGGCCGGGACGCAATTCGCATCCCGGCCATTGTTTCGTTTGCGTGTTGCCCGGTGTCACACCGA
>CAZUPA010000062.1:9899-16965 GCA_964622205.1 uncultured Sphaerobacteraceae bacterium | reverse complement strand
CAGGACGCGCGGCATGGGTTGGCGGTGCCGAACGGGACGCAGGCGCTGGAAGTGGCCTTGCGGGCGCTGGGAGTGGGCGCGGGCGACGAGGTCATCACCAGCGCGTACACCTTCATCGCGACGATCAGCGCGATGTTCGCGGTGGGAGCGAAGCCGGTTTGCGTGGACATCGAACCGGCGTCGAACCTGATCGATCCGGCGGCGATCGAGGCGGCGATCACCAGCAGGACGCGGGCGATCGTGCCGGTGCATATCGGCGGTCAGCCCTGCGACATGGACGCGGTGGTCGAGATCGGGAGGCGACACGGAATACCGGTGCTGGAGGACGCCGCGCAGGCGGTGGGGGCCTCCTGGCGGGGGACGAAGGTTGGCGCGATTGGGGATATCGGCACGTTCAGTTTCCAGGAGACGAAGAATCTCTCCGGTGGCGAGGGCGGAGCGCTGGTGACGAACCGCGACGACCTGCAGGACGTGGCGTGGTCGATCCACAACAGCGGGCGTGGCTACGAGAGCGGAGCGTTCGATTTCGAACGGATGGGTGGCAACCATCGGATGCCGGAGTTGACCGCCGCGTTGTTGCTCACCCAGATGGAGCGGCTTCCGGCGCAGATGGACGCGCGGGACCGGGGCGCGGCGGCCATATCGGCGGGGCTGGCGGACGTGCCGGGGTTCGAACCGTCCGTGGCCGATGAGCGGGTGACTCGCCACGCCTGGCACCTGTATCAGATTCGATACGACCCCTCGCGGCTTGGCGGGCGAAGCCGGGAGGAGGCGATCGCGGCGCTGGTGGCGGAGGGGATTCCGGCCAGCGGTGGCTATATCCCGCTGACGCATATTCCGGCGATCCGCAACGCGATCGAAGAGCGGTTCGGAGCCTCCGCCGTAAGCGAGCTCCCGGAGGTCCCACACGCGGCGGAGGCTGGCCGGAACACGATCTGGCTGATGCAGAACGTCCTGCTGGATCCGGACCCGGAGGACGTGGTGATGGCGTTCGCGAAGGTGGCCCGCGCCTGGGGTGGCTGTTAGCCCTCCATGGTGGGTGCGGGGAACAAGATCGCGTCGCCGTGGCTGATCGGCCCGCACCACGCGGCTGTCGTGGTGACCCAGGACTTCCACGGGTTCCCTCCTCACCCCTCAGCATGGAGACAAGGACCTCCGTACTGTCCGTGGCGGGACGGGTCCGTAAACCCCCATGCTGGACGGTGCTGCAGGCAGCCGTGTAGGGATGGCCCAGGCGCGCGGCGCCGTGTGGCTATCCGCCGAAGGGAGCGTGTGGCTGCCCTGTCTCAATCCGGAATCCGCGTGATTCCCCGCGCGGTCAGGGCGTGTCCAAGGGCGATGTCGAGTGGGCGCGGAGGAAGTCGATGGTGGAGGCGAGGGCGTTCTGGCCGTCTTCGTTGTCGAGGTTGAATTGGTATTCGTGGCCGAGGCTTGGTTCGTGGTCCTCGGGATAGAAGAGCGTGGTGACATCCACGCCGAGCGTCTCGAGTTTGGTGGCCAGCGGCCGGGATTGCTCATCGGTGAGGGGATCGCCGTTGCCGCCGCTGATCCAGGCCGGTGCGTAGTCGGCGGTGACGTGGTCGATGGAAGACATTTGCCTCAGTGCATCGGTGTCGAGATCGCGGCTGCCGGTATAGGCCCAGAGCGATGTGGTGGTTCCCCATACCAGCAGGCGGGTGACGAAGGTTTCCGTGCCTCCGGTGGTATCGGTGAAGGCGGCCATGTCGTAGATGCCGCAGTTCAAGACAAGGCCGGAGAGCTGGCCGGGTGACAGGGCCGGGGTGATGCCCATGTCCGTCGCGAAGGCCGGGTTGGTGATGATGGCGGCCAACTGGCTGGAAAGCTGGGCTCCGGCCGAGTCGCCAGCGAGGAAGATCTGGTCCGGATCGACGTGCAGGCGTTCGGCGTTGGCGAGCACGTACGCGTGGGCGTCGTTCAATTGGTGGACGGCGGTGGGATAGGTTTCCTCGGGGCCGACCGAGTAGTTGAGCGCGACAACGGTGAAACCCCCATCGGCGATGAGTTCGAAGTACGGACCGGCGTCGGACTTGTCGCCCGAAATCCATGCGCCTCCGTGGGTCCAGATCATCGTGGGAAGCTGGTCGCCTTCGGCGAGGCTGGATGGGAAGTAGACATCGAGCCGGGCATCGTCATCGTCCGGGCGGTAGGCTTCGTCCGGGATCAGGGTGACGGTATCCGGGGCGTGGGCTTCCAGGGCGATCCGGGTATGCTCGCTGCCCCGCTCGAAGACGTAGCGGATCAGCATGGCGCCCGGCCAGGGACTGACGTTGATGGCGACGATGGGGAGGACGATCAGGGCCACGAGCAGCACGGAGGTGACCTTGAACCAGCGTCGCGTGTGCCAGGGCGTGTGGCGTGCGTTGGATTCCATGGACGGACTGTCTCTCCGGCTCGGTTTCGGCGGCTTCCGATGCCGTCATTGTTGAGTATTGGCCGGGGCGGGGCAATGACCGGAATGGCGCATGCGGTGGCTTCACTGGGCGGGTTGGTCAGGAGCGAACGCCGCCGGAGTCCGCCGGGTTGCGGGCGGCCCAGGTTTCGAGTCCTTCGAAATGGTTTGGGTGGAGGAAGCGGGCCAGGGCGCTGATGACGGCGTCGCGGAAGACGCCCTCGCGGGTGAGCACATCGTTGGTGAGGAGGCCGATCAGACCCGTGCCCTGCTTGCTGTTGTGGCGGCCGAAGACCTGGTCGTTGGCGTGGCCGAGTTCGACCCCCTGGAGGACGAGTTCGAGCGAGGAGAGAGGGACCGGGCGAATCATGGAGGACGAGAGTCCTTCGCGGCCGTGACGGTCGACGATAACGATCCAGCCGGTGGTGTACCAGATGCCTTCGATCCGGGCGAGGCCGCTTTCGATGCCGGCGCCGTATTCGGCGTCGAGGCGTTCGCGGGCGAGCGTGGCCCGGGCGCGGGCGCCGCGAATGCTTTCGGCGTTGCTCATGGGCTGGTCGCTGACGCCGGACGGAACATCGACGCCTTCGACCCGCCAGGCGGTATTCGGCCAGATGGCGCTGAATCCGGCCGAGGCGGCGGCGATCTTGACGGGGTTGAGCGAGCCGACGGCGATGAGCATGAACGACGTTCCTCCCAGGACAACCTGAACCACCGCCAATTGTACGGCGGTGGCCCGGTGTGGTTCGTTCGATGATGAACGAGCGTGTTTATGCCCCTTCTTCTGGAGCCGGATAGACGATCTCGTCCCCGCTGGGGATCAGCCCGGCCAGGGCGGGATGGTCATCCGCCGGGAAGACATCCCAGAGGCCGCCCTCGGAGCCGCCGTCCTCGTTGAACGTGCCGTCGCCTTCGCCTGGCTCGCCCTCGTTGACCATGTGGTCGAGGATGTCGGTGGCGAGGTTGGCGGATTCGGGATCCATGGCGATGCCAAAGACGAGGTAGAGCATGTTGCCTTCGCGGGCAAACGTCACGCGGAGCGCGCCGGGGTCTTCTTCGGATGTCGAGACGATGTCGACCTGGTAGCCCTCGTCGCCAAGGTCGGATTCCGACTCGGTGATCTCGGAACCCTCTTCGGCGAGGAGTTCGCTGGTGATGGAGGCGACGCCTTCGTCCAGGTACAGCGCGTAGGCGGCGCTGGCGTTGTCGTCGGTGTCGAATTGCATGACGGAGGCCGAAACGAGGAAGAGCCCGCCTTCCCCGGCATCGGGCGATCCGGACATGGTGGCGAAATCGACCGACCAGTCGCGGGAGATGGCTCGTTCAATGCCTTCGAGCAGGCCTGGATCGTCGAGCGCGCTCGGCTCTTCATCCTGCGCGGCGACGGGCGCCGCGGAGAGGGCGAGACCGAGCATGGCGATGAGCGACAGGAGCAGCTTTAACCGAGTCATGGCGATTTCCTCTCACGTCACGCGTGACCTGGGATTCCGGACATCCAACCTGGATACCCTGCAAATCTTGTGCCTGTCTTCACGATAGCGTATGCGCGCCTGGCGGGCAGCCGCGAGGTTACTGATTTCGATTACGTAGATATCCAGCTTGCCGGGTAATGGCTGCATAAAACGCGCAATTCATGACGTTCGCATGCACATTACGTATCGTGGCGAGAAGCTGTCGTTCCGATATCCGCAATCTTACTGATTCGAGTCGCTTGCCGACGGCGCAGAATGCTGTGGGGTCCGTTGATCGTTGGGTTGCGGGATACGAAGGCGGAATCCGGACGACGTTCAGGCGATATTCCGCCATGGAGCCACACACGTGCCACCGCGATTCGTCTCACTCTTTCTTCTCGCCACAAGTATCGTGATGTCCATTTCGATAACCAGCATGCGTTTTCCGGATGGCGCCGCCGAACAGGTTGGCTGTCATAACGCCAGCGCTGCGCAACCCGTGACCGTGCGGGCGCCCGCCAACGGCAGGGCGGTGTTCTCGATCGAGGAGTTGCTGGCTCGCTCGACCGGGATCACCGGTTGCAACGGTCTCGTATCCGACAGCGCCACGATTTCGGTGGAACAGGCCGGACAGGGTTCGCTGAGCCTGCCAGGCGTGAATCCGCGACAGGTGGCGTTCATCCCCCGGCATGGCTTCAGTGGCATGTCCGGCGTCTGGTCGCTGGTGGTTCGTGACGGCTCCGGTGAGGTGATCGGCGCGATTCGGGTTTCGTTCGAGGTCCGGAACTCGCTGCCGGTGGCGGTGGACGACGAGATCGTGGCGCCGTTCGAAGCATCGCGGCTGGATGTTGACGGCGCCCTGGGCGTGCTCGCGAACGACACGGACGACAACGGCGACCAGTTGGTCGTGTATTCGTGGGGCGTGATCCGGTTTCCGTGGGGATCGGTGACCATCCAGCGGGATGGCTCGTACCGGATCGACGTCACGGATCATGCGTTGCGGCGGCCGGCGCAGGTGCTTTACCTCGTGTGGGATCAGCAGGGTTCGCCGACGAGCGTGGATTTCGGTGTGTTGTCGATCGACTTCGAGGACGAGGCGGCCGGGGACTGACGATTTCCTGAATTTCAGCGCACAGGCGCCGGGGCCAGGTCGTCATCACCTGGCCTCGACTCGTATGTGCGGGGTGGGGAGCGATCAGTTCTCGGGGGCGGGGTAGATGGTTTCGTCGGTGACCGGAATGAGCATTTGGAGGACGGGTTCACCTGCGGCGGGCAGGAAACCCCAGAGGCCGCCGCTGGAGCCGCCATCGGCGACGAAGATGGCCTGGTCGCCCTGGGCTTCGCCTTCCTCGATCACCCAGGCGGCGATGTCGTTGGCGATTTCCACGTTCTCGGTGACCTCGGCGAGGGCCGAGACGACGAAGAAGTACTCATCTTCGTGGACGAGCACGAAGCGGTACCAGGTGACGTAGCCCTCGGTATCGGTGCTGAGGGTGGCTTCGGCGGCGCCGTCGCCCAGTTGAGGCAACTCCTCGGCGGAAACGGTGGGGGTGCCGGCCTGGCTGAGCCCCAGGAGTTGGCCGCCGATGTCCTCCCGGAAGAGGTCGAAGGCGGCGGTTGCGTTCTCCGGGGTATCGAACTGGTAGACCATGACGGATGCCGAGGCGAGGTCCTGGCTGAAGTCCTCGGGTCTGAGGCCGGGGGTGGCTTCGAGCATCGACTGGATGTCCGGACCGTAGACGCGGGAGATGACGGCTTCGATGCCGGGAAGCTCGTTGATCGGCATGAAGCCGCCGTTGGGCGTGGCTTCGGGTGTCTGGGCGAGGGTGGCGCGAGAGGCCGCGAGCAGGACCGGCGCGGCGGCGATGGATGCGAGGAAGGTGCGTCGTTTCATGGGAAGACTTCTCCTGTGCGAAGTGTTCGTACAGGGGTATCTTACAACCCCCGTGACCAGCGTGGCGCCTTCATCGCGGCAAGGCGCCGTCGCGTTCCCGCGGCGAATCGCTCGCCGTTACCCTGTCGAATACACGACAGTATCACGAGTAGGGGCGGATCCCCGGCGCATTGGCGGTGTGGTCAATCGCCAACGCAGGGTGTCCGCCCTGGCCGCGCCATGCGTGGCGTGTGGTCATTGGGAGCGTTGCGCGTCGTTCGGGCGACGGGTGCTCTGGCGACGTTCGCGAATAGCGGGCGGACACCCTCGGCGCGCGCATGGAACGGCCAGGAATGAACGGGGATCCGCCCCTACCATCATAGGTGTCGTCTTTCCCTTTGAAGCCCGCATGGCCGCCGTGTTCAGCCCGCGCTTTGGTTGTCGAGTGGCAGCCAGCACATGCCGCCGTGCCAGGAGCGGCCATCGCGGATGTGCTGGACCACGGCGCGTTCGAGCGTGGTGTTCTGGGGAAGCTCGTCGAGCGGTCGGTCGGGGGTGCGGAAGACGAATTCAAGGGTGGCGCCGTTGTTCGCGTCCGGCGTGTAAAGCGGTCGGAAACGTTGCTGGAACTGGACGATGTTGGTGGTGGCGGGGAGGTATTCAGCCAGTTGTGGATCGAGCAGCCACGAATGGCAGACGGCGATGTCGTAGCGCTCATCGGGGAAGTGGGTGGCGAAGAATTCGCGGGCGAGGGCGAACGAGGCGTCGCAGTCCGCCGGGGTGAACGGACCCATGTAGCCGGGGATGTGGATGGCGAGCACCGGGTCGCCTTTCTGGCAAGGATGGCCCGCCTGCTGGAGGGCCTGGGAAGAGCGATTTCCGAGCCGGGCGCGTTCGAACTGGAGACGGCCAAGCTGGAAGATCATGCCCCGGACATGGAGCGTCAGCCAGTCGGGACCGGCCAGGCCAAGCGCCTGGTGTTGCGCCTGGTGGATGAGCACGTGACGGCCGATATCGGCGAGGGTGGCCTGGGTGATGGAATCGGGAATGCCGCGCTGGGCGTTCAACTCGCGGGTGTGGGGCGTGACCGCGGCAAAGACGTACATGAAGAACCAGTGGGCGATTTCGCCGATCTCATCTGGCAGACGTGGAAATTGCGGTGGCCTGGCCCAGCGGTCCATGTCGAGAAGTAGGGATTGCACCGAGCGGTCGAGCAGCCAGCGGAGATCGGGATCGCGGTCGATGCTGGGGCGAAGCCGAAGGATGGGCTCGAACGCCCTGGTGGGGACCTCCACGTACCGAAGGAACGCATCGAGGTCATCGCCGGTGGGG
>CAZUPA010000062.1:5430-9799 GCA_964622205.1 uncultured Sphaerobacteraceae bacterium | reverse complement strand
GCCGGTGGGGTTGGCGGCGGGCCGATTGCGTCGAGATGGTCGAGCCAGGCCGCGAGCGATTCGTGGGACCGGAGGCGGGTAAGCACGGTGAGCGAAGCCTTCGTGGCGGCGGAACGGGGTATCCCGCCGCGTGGCGCCGGCTAATCGGCGGCGGTGTGAATTGCAGGGTCGGGAGTGACGGACGTGCGCTTCGGCGACCAGGCTTTCCGGGTGTCGATCCGGGAGGCGAGGACCTCGGCGATGTGCCGCGTTCCGCGGCCGGTGAAGTGCTCGACCTGCTGGCGGCAGGAGACACCGGCGACGCTGATCTGGACATCCATCGCGGTGTCCTCGATGGCGGGGAACAGGCGTTCCTCGCCGATCTTCCTCGAAACGTCGTAGTGCTCGGCCTCGTAGCCGAACGAGCCAGCCATGCCGCAACAGCCCGCGCCGCTTTCGGTGGGACGACAGCCGGCGGCGGAGAGGATCGCCATCGATGGCCCGACGCCGATGAGCGCCTTCTGGTGGCAATGGCCGTGGAAGAATACCTCCGGGCCGGTGTTTTCCTTCCAGTTGATGCCGAGGTCGCCGGCGCTGTCGAGGCGGGCCAGGAACTCGTCGATCATGAACGACCCCTGGGCCAGGACTTCGACGTCCGGATCGTCCGGCAGCAGGTCCTTGTACTCGTCACGCAGGGTAAGGATGCAACTGGGCTCGGTGCCGACGATGGGGATGCCCTGTTTCGCATATGGCGCGAGCACGCTGACGTTCTTGCGGGCGCTCTTGCGGGCGGCTTCGACGAGGCCCTTGGAGAGCATCGGGCGGCCACAGCAGGCGCGGCGCTCCTCGACCACGACTTCGAACCCGGCCGCTTCCAGCAGCTTCACGGCGGAGAGGCCGATCCGCGGGTAGTTGTAGGTGGCGAACGTGTCGTGGAAGTAGACGACCTTGCCACGGGTCACGGATGGCGCCGGCGCGTGCTTGCGGTGGCGCCGCCAGCGGTGGACGAAGGTATTGCGGTCGAAAGAGGAGAGCTTGCGGTCGCGGTGGACGCCCATCAGGCTCATGCCGGGCCGCGCGAGGGGGGTGCGAAGGGCGAGGTTGGCGAGCGGCGCGACCGGCGCGGCGATCTTCGAGAGGGTGTGGATGTGGCCCATCATCCTGGCCCGGAGCGGGGTGCCGTGCCTCTCGTAGTAGTGGGCCAGGAACTCGACCTTGATCTTGGCCATGTCCACGCTCGACGGGCATTCGGTCTTGCAGGCCTTGCAGGAGAGGCAGAGATCGAGCGTGTCGTAGGTCTTCTTGCTGGCGAAATCGTCGGGTGTGAGGACATTCCCGGCGAGCGCGTTGCGCAGCGCGTTGGCCCTGCCGCGGGTGCTGTCGTTCTCGTCCTTCGTGGCCATGAACGAGGGGCACATCGTGCCCGCCTTGAGCTTGCGACAGACGGCGGCCCCATTACACATCTCGATCGCGCCGATCAGGCCGCCCTCGCGGCTGAAGTCGAGCCGGGTCTTGATTTCGACCGGGCTGTACTTCGGGCCGTAGCGGAGGTTCTCGGTCATGGAGGGAGCATCGACGATCTTGCCGGGATTCATGAGACCGGCCGGGTCGAAGATGGCCTTGAACTCCTTCATCGCGGCGTAGAGTTCGGGGCCGAAGATGATCTCGTTCAGTTCCGAGCGTTGCAGACCATCGCCGTGCTCGCCGCTCATGACGCCGCCGAACCGGTGCGCCATTTCGGCGGCGGCGTGGGCCATTTCGACCATCGCCTCGACGCCGGAGACTTCCTTGAGGCTGATGAGCGGGCGAATGTGGAGGCACCCGGCCGAGGCGTGGGCGTAATAGGCGGCGGTGGTGCCATGCTCGGCGACGAGATCCTGGACGGCGGCGACGAAGGCGGCCAGGTGCTCGACGGGAACGGAGACATCCTCGATGACGGGGATGGGTTTGGCGTCGCCGCGGACGCTCATCAGCAGGCCGAGACCGGCCTTGCGGACCGACCAGACGTTGGCTTGTTGCCTCGGATCGAGCACCACCTGCGGTTCGGCCGAGAGTTTGACCTTGCGGGTCTTGAGGTGCTGGACGAGGTGTTCGCACTTGCGCTGGACCTCGGCATCGGTCTCGCCGTAGTACTCGACGGCGAAGAGTCCGGCCGGGTCGCCTTCGATGAACGCGATCTGGGTGGAGTAGAGCGGTTGCTCGCGGGTGAGGCTGATCAGCATCCGGTCCATCAGTTCGATGGCCGATGGATCCGTCTCCAGGATGATGGAGGTGGACTCCATCGCCTCGATCAGGTCGTCGTACTGGAGCAGGACGAGCCCGGTCTTCGCCGGGATATCGACGAGGTTGAGCGTGGCGCTCACGATGCTGGCGAGGGTGCCTTCGCCGGAGGCGAGCAGCCTGGCCGGGTTGAAGGCATCGTCCGGCGCGAGGAACTCCTTGAGCGAGTAGCCGGTGGCGCGTCGCCAGTGGGGCGGGAAATCGCGCTCGATGAGGTCGTGATGGGTTTCGCGGAAGGCGAGCAATTGGCGGAGCAGGCGGCCGAGCGTATCGTCCGAGGCGGAGCGTCGTTCCAGGTCGGCGATGGAGCTGGGGCCGAGGTCGACCGAGCCGCCGCCCGCCATCTGGATGCGAAGGCTACGGATGTGATCGGCGGTCATGCCATAGAGGATGGAGTGGGCGCCGGCGGAGTTGTTGCTGATGACGCCGCCAATGGTGGCGCGGTTGGACGAGGACGGGTCCGGGCCGAACATGAGGCCGTGGGCCTTGACCTGGCGGTTGAGCATGTCGAGGTTGATGCCGGGCTCGACGGTGACGGAGCGGGATTCAGGCTGGAAGCCGAGCACCCTGTTCATGTACTTCGAGGTGTCGAGGACGAGGGCGGCGCCAACGGCCTGCCCGGCCAGCGACGACCCGCCGCCGCGGGTGAGGATGGGGACGTTGTGGCTGGCGGCCATCTCGATGGCGGCGGCGACATCGTCGGCGGAGCGGGGGATGACGACGCCGACCGGTTCGACCTGGTAGTTGGAGGCGTCGGTGGAATACAGCATGCGGCTGACATCGTCGAAGCGGACCTCCCCCTGGATGCGGGCGGAGAGCTCGGCCTCGAGCACGGTGGCGGTCTCGAACGCCCCCTGGCGCGCTCGCCGTTCGGCATTGAACGGGCCGCCGGGAAGAGTGGCTCCATTCGATGGCGTGGCGGTGGACGCGCTGGCGGTTGCGGACCGGTTGGTGGAAGTCATTGGCCGCGGGCTCCTTGGTGATCGCATGGGCGGCACGGGCCGCCGGATGGGTGTGGACTCGTGCCTGACAGGGCTTTGAGTGTATCACCGGATGTTGGAGCGCGGGCGCGTGAGTTCACGAGTTTTTCCGCATGCCGCGCCGACCGGTTTGGCGATGAGTCGCTAGAATCAGGGTAGGCAATGGAATGGCCCGCTGAATGGGCGCCGTGAGAAAGCTGGTTCCGCCATGGATGTGTTTTGGGTCGTTGTCGTCATCCTGCTGCTTGTGGCGGCATTTGGGTATGTGGCCTTTCTCTATATGAAGGAGGCGGGTCCGGAGAGCGCGAGGCTGTGGTTGACCAGCTCCCGCCTGATGCGAACCGCTGGTGGTGGCCGGTCCACGTCGTCGGCGTCGCTGGATGCGCGGTCCCAGGTGACCACCGCGCTGGCGGATGACGCGGCGGAGGTGACCGCCCCGGCGGCTGCTCCCCAGCTTGCGAGCCAGGACCGACGGATGGCGTTCGATAGCGACGCCATCCGGCAGATGAAGGAAGAGTTCCGGCGCGAACTGCGGGAGGCGGTTGGCCGGTCGCGGGAGTTCGACGCGCGGTTGACCCGGGTGGAAACCGCCCCGGTGGAGGATCCGCGCATTCCGGAGGTGGTTGAGGGCATCAAGCGGGAGCAGCGGGTTGAGATCGAGCGGTTGCGGGTGTCGATGGAAACGATCCGGCGGCGGGAGGGAGCCTATGGCGAGCGGCGAGGGCAGGCGCTTTCCGACCTGTATGGCAGCCTGGCGCGGGTGGAGTCGGCGCTGGCGGCGGTGGTGAACCCGATGCTGCTTCCGGGTGAATCGCTGTCGTTGCCGGGCGAACTCCCGGCGGAAGCCATGCAGTGGACGAACTGGGGCGATGTTGGCGAGCGCGCCTATGCGTTCGGCAACGTGTTCAACGAGAACCGGCTGGTGCTGGACAAGTCGACGGCGGAGGAGATCGCGACGTTCATCGGGACGTTGCGAACGGGCCTGACAGGTTCGGTTTACCCCGCTGTCCGGAGCGGCAAGCCATCGGCGGACCAGATCGCCCAGATGCGATCGGGGTTGAAGGCGATTGTCGAGGCGCTGCCGGTGGTTCGGGGGCAGATCGAGGAAGCCTATCGCGAGGGCCGGTAGG
>CAZUPA010000062.1:0-5330 GCA_964622205.1 uncultured Sphaerobacteraceae bacterium | reverse complement strand
TACGTGGTGACGATCCCGCGGGAAGCGATGGAACAGTACAACCTGCACAAGGGCGATACGATCAGTTTCGTTCCGATCCGCGCCGAACAGCGGCATGTACTTCGCGACGAGGTTCAGAAGGCGCTCAACGAGGTCCTGGAGCATGACCAGGATGCCTTCGAGTATCTGGCTCGGTAGCGGGAGAGGAGAGCGAACCAATCGTGGACACTCCCGTGATGTACCTGACGGTGCCCGAGATCATCGAAGCCCACATGCAGATCATGGAAAGCATGGGCGAGTCGCCGACGTTACTGCGATCCGAGCACTTGCTGGAGTCGGCGGTGATGAAGCCGCAGGCGGCCGCTCATTATGCCGGGGCGGACCTGGCCGATCAGGCGGCGTTGCTGGCCGTGGGCATCTCCCAGAACCAGCCATTCCTGGATGGGAACAAGCGGACCGCCTACGCTTCGATGAAGGTGTTCCTGGCGATCAACGGCTTCAGAATCGATGCCGGCAATCTCGACATCGCGAAACAATTGGTTGCTGTCGCCGAGCGGACCGATAGCCTGGACGACGCGACGGAGCGATTCTCCTCATGGTTGCGGGAACGGCTCGTGCCGCGCGGCTGAAAGGCCGGGTTACATCGCGCGTTCGATGAGGGCGGCGAGGCGGGGGCGGTCGAGGGCGTTGGCCCAGTCGAGCGGTCGGCCATGCCACTGACTGTCGCGAATCGTCAGGTCGGCGCCCGCGGCGAGGAGCGTTTCGACGAGTTCGCGGTCATTGAGACGAATGGCGTCGTGGAGCGCGGTGGTCGATTCGCGGCCGCGCTGGACATTGAGGCAGCGCGGGTCCTTCATGGCGGCGAGCGCCTCGGCGCGGAACCCAATGGTCCAGAGCGGCACGATGTCGGGCGCGGCGTCGTGATCCAGCAACCAGCGCACCGAACCAGGCTGCCGGAACCGGACGGCGAACCTGACCGGCGTGTCGCCGTTCGGCGTCGCATCCAGGCGGGCGAAGGCGGGATCGAGGCGATTGGTGTCGCCCTGGCCGAGCGCCTCGGCGGCGGCGACCAGGTCCGGAGTGGGCCTGTTGGCGAGTGTCGCGGCCGGCATGAACCAGGTCTGTCCGTGGCCCGTGGTGGTGAACCCAAGCGAGCGATACATGGGTTCACCTTCTCCGGTGGCGTTGAGCAGGAGTTCCGATGCGCCGTGCCGCTGGGCAATCCGGGCGATTGCCAGGGTGAGGGCGGAACCGATGCCCCGGTTTCGCCAGGCGGGATCGACGCCCAGGTTGAAGAGGGCGGCGCTTGGGCCGCTTCCACCGTCATGGAGATGCAGGAAACCGGCCCCGGCCACGGTGGCGCGTCGCTTCTTTCCGGCCCACGCGAGCAACATCCAGACGTTTCGCGGGATTTCGACGCGGGTGGCGAGGGACAGCAGTCGCGGGAGCCATGGCGTGGTGAGGTACGGCACTTCGCGGGCGGCGAGCAGGGTATCCAGGTCGGCGGGGATAGCTTCGACGATGTCGACGCCGGGAATGGCTCGTGGGCTGGGGAGCGAGCCCCGCAGGGGCAGCCGCATCCAGTGCGGACTGAAGCTCTCCTGGCAGCCCCGCGCGTGGAACAGCAAATCGGCGCCGGGGATTGGATTGGCGGACCACAGGAGGAGATTTGAGGTGACCTGGGTGGCCTGCCAGGCGAGGGCCTGGTCGATGGCGGCGCGTTCCGGCGGGAAGATGGCGATGGCGGTGTCGCTGACGGATGCGATGGCTGAATCGGTGGAGGGAGTGAGGCGGAGGACGTTTCCGGAGACGATGCGTTCGAGCCAGGCGACCTGGTTGGCGAACATGGCGGCGGTGGCCTCGTTCGGATCGGCTGATGGCCCGGAAGGGGTGCTTGTCATGTGGTTTGGAACCTGAAAAGGGCGCGGAAATACCAGACAGCGGTTACAGGGGGATGGAGCCCCGTAACCGCCTCTGGACGCCTCAGAAAAGGGAAGGCTGAGGTGTACGTACTGTAGCAGCCGGGCCATGCGGTGTCAACAAGTCACGGTACACTTTGGCCTGACTGCCGTGGGGTTACCACGGTTCCTGGATGCTGGAACGCCTGGCTCGCTGATTGGGCGCTTTGGTTCCCAGCGCGGGATGGTCCGCGCGTGCGCGCCCGCCTGTGTGCCTGGCGATAACGTGGTTTGGAGTGTGGATGCGGCGGGGAATTGGTCTGGTGCTGGCGATTGGCCTGCTGGTTGCGTTGCTTCCTTTGGAAGGGGCGGCTCAGGACACGCTGGAGGCGCCGGACGTGACGGCGACGAGTGTGTTCGCCTTCGATCCGGACACGGGCGAGGTGATCATCGCGGAGAACGCGGAGGAGCGACTACCGGTTGGCAGCGTGACCAAGGTTGCCACCGCGCTGGTGGTGGTGGACCACCTCGACCTCGATGACGAGATCGTGATCGCCAGCGAGGACATGCTGCCGGACGGGTTTTCCTCGATGGGCCTGCAGCCGGGGGACACGCTGACGGTGGAGCAGTTGCTGACGGGCATGATCGTGGAATCCGGAGGCGACGCGGCGTTGGCGTTGGCGCGGACCATTGGCGGGGACCTCTCGGGGAGCGACGACCTGGCGACCGTACACGTGGCGTTTGTCGAGGAGATGAACGCGAAGGCGGCGGAACTCGGGCTGGAGGACACGCAATTCGCGAATCCCGACGGGGACGATTCCTCGCAGGCCTGGTCCACGGCGCGTGACGTGGCGTACCTGTACGCGGCGTTCGAGGATCATCCCGATCTGGCCGGGATTTCCACGATGACGGAGTACTCGTTCACCAGCGTGGGGCCGGAGGCTACGCCGTACGAGGGCGTTTCCACCAACCAGCTCGCGGGCGAGCACAACGTGATCAGCGCGAAGACGGGGTCGACGACCGACGCCGGTGGCTGCGTGGTGCTGGCCCGGTCGAGCGCGGCCGGGGACGGCCGTCAGATCGTGGCGATCCTGGGCGCGGACCTGGAGTACGACGAGACCTGGAACCCGACGGTGGACGAGCGGTGGTCGGACGCCGTGACCGTGATGGACGCGATTGACGCGAACTGGACGCCGGGCCAGTTCCTCCAGGCCGAGCCAACGAAGGAGCCGAACGTCACCGGTTTCGTGAAGAACACGGACGACCAGGCTCCGGCGACCGAGCAGCCGGCGGTCGAGAGCGATGCTCCAGCGGATGTCCCGGTGAACCAGGGCGAGGGCGAACAGGAGGATTCTGGCGTGCAGTCCCCGCCAATCGGGTACGGCCAGGTGCGACTGGCTGAGGAAGGCGACGACGGGACGACCTCGAACCCGGCGACCCAGTCGATCGTGGTCGCCACGGTGGCGGGCGGGGTGCTGGCGTTGGCGGCCGCGTATTCGTGGGTGCGATCGGGTCCAGTCAGGCGGTGAGCCACGGGCGCTGGCCGATTGGACGGGATTGGCGGCGAAATGGCCCGCGAATCGCGAGAATCCAGGGCGCGCGGGTAGCCGGGGCGTGCTAGCATACTTCCATATGATACCCGCCTGCCCCGGGGGACCGAGGCTGTCCACCTGGGCATTGTGCATACAGTGAGTTTCGGGCGTTTGTGCCCGGTGTGCATGGCATGCCAATGATGCGCCTCGAGGAGGATGCGAATACATGACCGATTCCGCGACCAACGCAACGATTGAACGCCCCAGGCCAAATGGACTTGAAGGCGTTGTCGCGGCGTCCACCGGGCTGAGCCACGTCTTTGGGGAGGAGGGCAAGCTCGTTTACCGCGGCTACGACATCCACGAACTGGCTGGCAAGGCATCGTTCGAGGAAGTGGCGCACCTGCTGTGGGTGGGACATCTGCCCAACCGCGAGGAGCTGGACGAACTCAACCGCAAGTTCGGCGAGAACCGGGAACTGCCTCAGGCGGTGATTTCCGGTATCCAGGAGCTGCCGCGCAACGCCAACCCGATGGACGCGCTGCGAACCGGCGTTTCGATGCTGGGGGCCAACGATCCGACCAAGTTCGATGACGAACCCGACCTGGACGAGGCGATCGCGATCGCCGCCCGGTTCCCGGCGATCCTGGCGACCTTCTTCCGCCATCGCGAGGGACACGATCCGATTCAGGGGCGGGCAGATCTCAACACCGCCCAGAACTACCTGTACCAGTTGTTCGGCAAGGAGCCGGAAGAGCGCCACTGGAAGCCGCTGGAGACCTACCTGGTGCTGCTGGCCGACCATGGCCTCAACGCCTCCACCTTCACGGCGCGGGTGATCGCCTCCACCGATTCCGACCTGAGTTCGGCGTTGACCGGCGCGGTTGGCGCGCTGAAGGGGCCAGCCCATGGTGGGGCCCCGGCCAAGGTGCTGGACATGCTGAACGAGATTGGCTCGGCCGATAACGTGGATGCCTGGCTGACGAACGCGCTCGACTCCGGGCAGCGGCTGATGGGATTCGGGCACCGCGTGTACAAGGCCGAGGACCCGCGGGCGGAAGTGCTGCGCGGCATGGCCGAGACCGCCTCGACCCCGGAGTTCTTCGAACTCTCGAAGCGCACCGAGGACCGGGCGCTGGCGATGCTGGAAGAGCGCAAGCCAGGCCGCCGGCTGTACACCAACGTGGAGTTCTACTCGGCGGCGGTGCTGGCGGCGGTTGGCCTGCCGGGCGACATGTTCCCGCCGACCTTCGCCGTTGCGCGAGCGGTTGGCTGGAGCGCGCACGTGCTGGAGCAGTGCGCCAACAACCGGCTCATCCGGCCGCAGAGCGAGTACATCGGCCCGAAGGACCTCACCTTCAAGCCGATCGACGAGCGGTAGCGGATTCTCTACACAACCAGATCTCGAGGTAACGGGGTGGACGATGTTCCACCCCGTTTGTCATTCATTGAAGGTGTGATACGGAATCCGGATAGGGGGCAGCCCAGGGAGCCGAAGGCGAGCGGTCCTGGCCTGCCGGGCTCAAGATGTATGGGGCTATGGCTCTGGCGTCGGATCGCGCCTCATTCCATGCGATAAGCAGCCAGAGTCTATAGCCCCTTCGGCGCGTGGCCCTCATCTGGACTCCGCATGATATGGAGTCCAGACTGTCGGGAGCCGGACACCTTGCCGGCGGGCGCCCCGGCGCCGGGAGCAATAGGCGCCACAGACCTGCTGCGCAGGCCGTGACACCGTACATTGCCACCACTGTACGCGGCGGCCCTCCCGGTCTCGCCAGACAGGGAGGGGACTCCGCCAGCACCACCTCTCGATACACGCGGGGCGCCACCGGCTGCCAGACACCGAGTCCGCGTGATCGATTGATACCGACTCCGTGTGAATCCTTGAGGATCAGCGTGCGCTTCACGATCGCGGTGTAAG
>CAZUPA010000061.1:0-17109 GCA_964622205.1 uncultured Sphaerobacteraceae bacterium | reverse complement strand
TTGTCAGGGACGGCCGCGGGACGCTGGCGACCGGGTTCGGGTTCGGTGCCGGAACCGCGCCGTTGGCCTTCGCCTCCGGAGTGGAGGTGGGCGCGCTGGCGACTGGATTGACGGGCACGCGGTCGATGACGACGTTGCTGGACGCGCTCTGGGATTTCATCCAGCGCGGCTGGATGCCGAAGCGGTTCACGTCGAGCGTCGACTTCTCGGTCTGCGTGGCGCCACGCGAGCGCAGATAGTAGGTCGTCTTGAGGCCCTTCTTCCAGGCCATCATGTACATGTCGTTCAGCTTGCGGCCGCTGGGCTCGCCAATGTAGAGGTTGAGGGACTGGCCCTGGTCGATCCACTTCTGGCGGCGGGAGGCGGCCTCGATCAGCCACTCCGGTTCGACCTCGAACGCGGTTGGGTAGCGGAGCCGAATTTCGAGCGGGATGCTCTCGATGGCGGCGATGGAGCCGTCCCAGTACTTGATCTCGTCGAGCAGGTCCTGGCTCCAGAGACCGGCTTCCTCAAGCTCGGCCACCAGCGACTCGTTGACAATGGTGAACTCGCCGGAAAGGTTGCTCTTGACGAAGAGGTTGGTGAACATCGGCTCGATCGACTGGGTGACGCCCTGGATGTTGGAGATGGTGGCGGTTGGGGCGATCGCCATGGTGTTGCTGTTTCGCATGCCGTTCTGACGGATCGACTCGCGGACCGGCTCCCAATCGAGCGACACGCTGCGATCGACTTCGATCTGCTGGCCACGCTCGCTGGCGAGGAGGTCGATGGTGTCGATCGGCAGGAGGCCGCGATCCCACTTGGAGCCCGTGTAGGACGGGTAGGCGCCACGCTCGGCGGCGAGTTGGGAGGATGCGTGGATCGTGTGCCAGGAGATGAGTTCCATGGAGCGATCGGCGAACTCCAGCGCTTCGTCGGAGGCGTAGGAGATGCCAAGGTGCCACAGGCAATCCTGGAAGCCCATCAGGCCGAGACCAACCGGGCGGTGCTTCATGTTGGAGGTCTCGGCTTCCGGGATCGGGTAGTAGTTGATGTCGATCACGTTGTCGAGCATGCGGACCGCGGTTCGCACGGTGGCGCCGAGGCGCTCGCCATCGATCTGGCCATCGACCATATGAGCCGGGAGGTTGATGGAGGCGAGGTTGCAAACAGCGACCTCATCGCGGCTGGTGTTCAGCAGGATCTCAGTGCAGAGATTCGAGCTGTGAACCACGCCGGCGTGGTCCTGCGGGCTACGGATGTTGGACGGGTCCTTGAAGGTGATCCATGGGTGGCCGGTTTCGAAGAGCGAGCCGAGCAGCTTGCGCCACAGGTCGACCGCCTTGATGGTGCGGGCCTTCGGGAGCGCGCCGCTGGCCACGAGCCGCTCGTACTCCTCGTACTTGCGGCGGAATGCCTGACCGTAGAGGTCGTGGAGGTCGGGCGCATCGCTGGGGCTAAAGAGCGTCCACTTGCCGTCCTGCTCGACCCGCTCCATGAAGAGGTCGGGGATCCAGGAAGCGGTGTTCATGTCATGGGCGCGACGGCGATCGTCGCCGGTGTTCTTGCGAAGGTCGAGGAACTCGTCGATGTCGGAGTGCCACACCTCAAGGTATGTGCAGACAGCGCCCTTGCGCTTGCCGCCCTGATTCACGGCGACGGCGGCATCGTTCACCACTTTGAGAAAGGGGATCACGCCCTGGCTTTCGCCATTGGTGCCCTTGATCCGGGACCCGAGGGCGCGGACGTTGGTCCAGTCGTTGCCGAGGCCACCGCTCCACTTGGAGAGCAAGGCGTTGTCGCGAACACTCTTGAAGATGTTGTCGAGATCGTCCTGCACGGAGGTGAGGTAGCAGGAAGAGAGTTGCGGGTGAAGCGTTCCGGCATTGAACAACGTCGGGCTGGACGAGCACACCTGGAAAGTGGACAGCGCGGTGTAGAACTCGATCGCGCGATCGTCACGCTGGTCCTCCGCCTCGGCGAGGGCGAGCCCCATTGAGACGCGCATCCAGAACGCCTGGGGCAACTCGATCCGGCGGCCGCCATTATGGACGAGGTAGCGATCGTAGAGGGTCTGGAGCCCCAGGTACCGGAACTGGAGGTCGCGGGTGGGATCGAGTTCGGCGCCGAGGCGTGCCAGATCGAAGCTGAGCAGTTCCGGCGCGTAGAGCTCGTGGGAGACGCCTTCGTGGATGCTGTCGACGAAGGCGGATGCGTAGAAGTCGCCCGCATCGGCGACGGAAACGCGGCGCTTGACGACCTCGCTGTATATGGAGCGCAGGAGCGCGCGCGCGGCGAACGATGAATAGATCGGGCGTTGCTCGATGCGGGACCGGCCAGCAAGCACGATGGCGCGGTCGAGTTCCGTGAGCGCCATCCCGTTGCGAACGGTGGTGAGGACGTCGTCCTCGATCTCCTTGATGGCGATATCGCCGAGATCGATGGCGGCGTCGCTGATCCAGTTGCGGAGAACAGCGCGGTTAACCAGCATTTCCTGGCCATCGATATCGCGCAGGCGGAGTTGCTCCTCGTCGCGGGCGCGGGCGCGGGCCTCGCGGTAGAGAATGTAGCGGCGGGCAACGGAGTACGCCCCGGCGGCCATCAACTGGCGCTCGACCTCATCCTGAATCTCCTCGACGGTGGAGGAGTCGGAATGTTCGGCGCCGGCTGGGAGCGCGCGGATGACGGCCGCGGTGACCTCGTCGATGCGGTTGGCGACCTGGGCGGAGATCGGATCGGGGTATGGAACGCCGATCTCGGCGCGATAGGCCATTTCAATGGCGTGGGCGATGCGTCCACGGTCAAACGAGACGGTTCGCCCGTCGCGTTTGCGAACCGAGATCACTTCACCGTCGCCGCCATGGGCCGGTCCCAGGTTAACGCCTTGCTCTTCGATTACCATCGAGTCCCTATCTTCCGCCGGGCGCCGCCAAGCGCTGGGATCGCCCCATACCGGCACTACGCTCTCCACCCCGTCGTGTTCACCTGAGGCTCTACGGGCACGAGCATCAAGGTTGTCTCCGTGACCCGTTGTCACGAAATCCCGGTATCCACCGATGTGTACTTCTCGCGGACCCGTGCGAACTTAACCGCTGGTTAATGCCTGCTGGCGGCGAATAAACGTTCCCGATCGAAGCAGAGGTCCGGAATCCGGCGCCGCCGGCTCGTGACACAAAGTCAGAAGCCGACATAAAGGACACCAGATGTAGTGCCTCGCTTCTCAAGATACACAGCATATGGTGCATCGCGGGCAAAGTCAATGTGCATTGGCGTGGAATACGGACAGGCCCTCATCGATCTGTCCACGCCCGTGCCGTCCGAAATTCCCGTGGTGGTGAATCGCCACCGCGCGCGCCTGACAGGAATGTACGTACACAGTATCACGCCCCGCGATCGTGTCACAAGCCGCCTTCGGAAGGAAATCCGGGAACGGGCCGCAACTGGCAATCCCGACAGGTCAATCCGCGTCGCCGGCAGGGTAAAATGCATGCAATGAGGACAACATCGGCCACTGGCCCTTCCCCCACCACATCCAATCGGCGGACGATGGCGCTCGTCTGCGTTCCGGCGCCGGAGGAGCGGGATTTCAGCTACCTCGAAGGCGAGATCAAGATGCGCCAGTTGCACATCCAGCGCCTGGAGGCCGAGACCGCTCCCCTGCTGGAGGCGCTGGAGGCGTTCGAGTGGGAGTACAAGGCACGGGTTGGGAACCTGCAGCGTGAACTCGTGGAGTTGCGGTCGCTGATCGAGACGATCGAGTCGCGGACCGGCAGGATCCATGCCCGGCTGGCGGCCGACCCGGACGGGATGCTCGGTGACCTGTTCACCCGGGATGAGCTGGCCGAGATCGGCGACATGTTCGGGATCGAGATTCCGCCCTCGTGGTTCGCCGCCCACGACGAGGACGATCGCCTGGAGCGCGAGCGAGCGTGGCGGTTCAGCGGGGAGGATGCCCATAACCAGGCCGAGGAGGAAGAGATCCTGCGGCGCATGCGGCGACAGCACCGGCCACGGATGGCGGAGGACGAGCGAAAGGAACTGCGGAGCCTGTATCTGGACATGGCGAGGCTGTGTCACCCGGACCTGGCGAGGGACGATGCCGACAAGGCCCACCGGGAGGAGTTGATGCTGCGAATCAACGAGGCGTGGCACACGCAAAACCTGCACGCCATGCGGGAGATCGAGCGAGACCGGGGGGCGGTGCTCGGTTGGAAGGCGCTCACCTCGTGGGCCGAGCGCCTGATCTGGGCGCGTCGGGAGTGCGTGCGGCTGGACGCGCAGATCCTGGCGATGACCGATCGGTTGCGGTCGCTGCGGGCGAGCGACACGTTCCCACTGTGGTTCAATCGCTCGCTGGGCAACTCGGTGATTTCGCAACGGTCGACATCGTTGCGGATCGACATCGCCAATGCCCAGCACCGGCTGGACGAGGCGCGGGACGCGTTCCGGCAGGCACTGCGATATTACGCGGGCACGGCCGCCTGAACCCTATTTACGACATCATCATCTAACGCCCGGCCGATGAGGTCATGGTAGTATGGTGGTACACATGGTGACGGACATTCCGCGCCAGATTCCCCATGACCGGTGTGTGTTGCGATCCTCCACCGGCATTGCTGTCTTGCTGGACACGCTCGAGCCAGGCGACGATCGGCTCCCCCATGATCGAGAAACCAATCTTCCGGCGCGGGTCAGCCACCGCAATCAGTGATCGCGCGGTGTGCCGATGAGCACTGCCAACTTCGAACTCGTGCGCCTGCGCGCCCCCGAGGGCCTCATCCTGTACTTCAAGGACCTCACCGGGCCCTGGACGTTCCGCGTGATGCCAATTCGCGATCCAGACCAGCCACGCCTGTGGTGCCTGCGCGTGGAACCTTGCGCGGGGGCGAGCCTGACGGCGAAGACCGCGATGGTGGACCCGTTCTACACCTCGCTCGCGATGAGCCGCGATGAACTCGGTCAGACGCTTTCCGATATCCATGAAGACCTCATGGCATGGCTGAAGCAGCCGCCCCAGGCGAGGGCGAGCGCATGGCTGGTGGCGATGGCCTCCAGGCCGCTACCGGCGGATTTCAGGCCGTCGGAACCCCCGCCGCGGGCAGCGAAGGCGCCGGCCGCCGCCACCGAACCCACCAGCCCTCCCCCAAGCAACTGACTGATACGGAATCCGCGTAATCAATGGAGGAACGGGCGGCGACCGTTGAGCCGGAACCAGCCAGGGAATGTACGGATCGACGGCCTGCGCGGCAGGTTTGTCGATCCTCTTTCCGCCGCGAGGCGTGCCCGCCCGGCCAGGACAGCCACACGCTCGCCCGCGGCTCGCTGGGACTGTCCCTCCCTCCACGGCGTGCGTGAGGCGCATGCTGATCCTCAAGGATTCACACGGTGTCGGTATCACGCGACGAAAATCCGCATCCTTGAAGGATGCGGATTTTCGCTTGTGCGGGGCTTTCATACGGACACAGCGGGTACACCCCCACCGGGCGATTCTCTAGCCCGGCGTTTGCTCATCAGGGTCGATGATGGCTTCGGCTTCGATTTCCACACGCCAGCGCGGATCGAGCAGGCCGGCGACGACCACCATGGTCGAGGCGGGACGAATGTCGCCGAACACTTCGCCATGGGCGCGACCGACAGCCTCCCAGTCGGCGGCGTTGGTGAGATAGGTCCTCGTTCTCACGACATGCCCGGGTGATGCGCCGGCCTCGCGGAGGGCCGTGACGATGATCTCCAGGCAGCGTTTGGCCTGAACCCCGGGGTCCAGATCGACGCTGCCGTCCGGCCAGATTGGGGCGGTGCCCGCGACCAGCACGCGCTGTCCGACGCGCACCGCCCGGCTGAATCCGACACTCGCCTCGAACGGCGATCCACTCGACACACGCTGGCGATGACCTGGCATGTCATTCCACTCCGGTGAGATGTGGCGTATCCAGGAGATCCGGCACTCCTGTTCACCCATCTTACCGAACGACACATGCGAATCGTGCTCCGGCCATGGCCCGGCGGGCTGGCTGGTTCCAGCAGGGGCGATGGCGGAGGGGTGCGCGAACGGCCAGGCGTCCCCGCTTTCGGTTCGACAGGCCCGCGCCCACCCAGACCGGAACACGGTGTGTCCGGCCTGGGTCGGTACCATTCCTCGCCTTGGAGTGGCGAGGCGAGGATCATTCCTCCACCGTGACCACCCCCGTCATGCGTTCCACATCGTCCGGGCCGCCAGCATGGAGGACGCAATAGTACGGAAAATCGCCCGGCGCGGTGAACGTCACTTCCCAGGTGTCTCCAACCAGGCCGAGCAGTTCGTTGACTTCGGGCGGCAACCCGGTGAACCCCGAGTTGAGGTACATGACGCCGTCGAACGTGGCGGGGCTTTCGGCGCTTGGCAGCAAGGTATCCATGTTCTGGACGAGCAGCGGCTGTCCGGAGTCCTGGGGTTCGATTATCAGATCTTCCGGCTGCTCGGCTTCGCCAAGGAGTGTGACCGTGTGCGGTTCGCCCGGCGATTCGCTGGTCCAGCGCACGGTGTCGCCAACGTTGATCGTGATCTCGCGCGGCACGAATAGCATCGACCTCCCCTGGTTCAAGCCGCCCGGTCCCATGATCACGTCCCAGGTGGTCGAGCCATCGGCGTTTACGGTGGAACCGGCTCGCGCCGCGGCATCGGTGTTGGCGGCGATGCCTTCGTCGATCAGGGTGGCGAACTGCTCCCGTGCCATCTGGTCGTAGTCCGCCTGGTCGTATGGCAGGTCGGACCCAGCCTCCTGCACGATAACCGTGCCCATCATGACCACGAAATGGACCAGACAGACGTATTCGTAGACGCCGGGGGCGGTGAATGTGAGCACGTATGGGCCGAGATCGCTGGTCCGGAACGTGTCGAGCCCGGAGTTGATGTAGCCTGTGCCGTCGTATTCGGTGCGGCCCTCGGGCCAGACGACATCGGGATTGAAGATGATTCGTGGCCGGCCGCTGTCGTCCAGCACCGGGGCTCCATCGACGATCTGTGGGATCTGGAGTTCGGGCAACGGTTCGCCCGAGGTGAACGTGACCGTGTGAAACCCGGGCATGCCGAAGGGGCTGAAGGCAAAGTGAATGGCATCGCCGGCATTGATCGTGATCTCGCCGGGAAAGAATGCGTGCGTATCGATGCCGGCTTCCATATCCATGCCGCCAACCGACACCTTCCAGAGATTGGTTCCGTCTTCGCGGGGCCCTGGAACCGGAGAGGCCTGATCCTGGGCCGCTTCGTGGTCGTGTACCTGGGCGGAGGCGACGGTTGGCGCGAGGCCAGCCGCCAGGGCCGCGAAGCCGGCCGTCTGGAGCGCATGACGGCGGGTGAAACGGCTGGATGCGAACGGGGCGACCAGTGAGGCGGGCGGATGATGTTGGTCTTGGTTCACGGGTGTAATCCCTTTCATGGTTGGAGAGAACGTCGATGGTGGATTCCGGTCCCGAAATGTCCTGTGTCTCCTTTCAACGCGCGAGTTCGTCAGGAGGCCTCAACCGTGACGGCGCCGATCATTCCGTGCAGGCCGTGATGCTTGCAGATGTACTGGTAGACCCCAGCCGACTCGAAGCGATGGGAGAAGGTGTCGCCAGGGGCGATCTTGCCCGATTCGAACGAACCGTCGTAGGCGGCGACACTGTGCCAGTCGACCCCCTGGTTAACCCAGGTGACCGTGGTTCCGGTGGCGACCGTTATGTCGCTGGGCTCAAACCGATCGTCGGCCATCGCAACGGTCGCGGTTGACCCATCGGCCGGAGCAGCGGCGGTGGCGTTCGGTGGGATGGGCGTGGAGGCTTCGTGCGGTAAGCGGTGTCCTTCATGCCCGGTGACGAGGTCGAAGTAGTCGCGGGCGGGGCCGGTCGGCTGGTGACCGTCGTACTGGAGGACGGTCATCATGCCATTCGCCATGTGATGCTCGATGTGACAGTGAACCATCCAGACGCCTGGGTTAAGGCCTTCGAGTTCGAGGTCATAGCGTTCGCTGGGACCGATCAGGACGGTGTCCCGGGTCCACTCCATGCCAGCCGGAATGGGGTTGCCATCGGTGGCGACGATACGGAACGAGTGGCCATGGATGTGAATGGGGTGGGCCAGGTGCCCGGCGTTGATGAGGCGCAACAGGATGCGTTCGCCCGCCGCGATCGTCAGCGGCGGAATCGCGCCGTGGGCATGGCCGTTGATCAGAAACATGTCGGCTCCAAGTTCGCCACCGCGAAGGATGGAATCGCGGGGGCCACGAGTCGCGGTTCCGGCCGCGACGCCGGGCGTCAGTTCCATGTCCCACTCGCCGAGGACGAGGGTGTGTTCGCGGTCGTACGCATACGGGCGCGCCGGCACGAGCGGCTCCACGATCAGTGGGCCATACAACCCCATCGGTATCTGAAGCTGGGGATCGGCGTGCGAGTGGTACCAGCGGGTGCCGGCGGGCGTGGCGATGAACTCGTAGCGAAACTCTTCGCCGGGGTTGACGGCGGCCTGGTTGAGCCCGGCGGGACCGTCCATCGCGGGAGGGACGTGGAGCCCGTGCCAGTGGACGGTGGTGGGCGCCGGCAACTCGTTGCGCAAGGCAATCCGGAGCAAGTCGCCTTCCCGAACCCGAATCTCCGGGCCCGGAACCTGGCTGTTGTAGCCCCAGACCGTCACGGTCACGCCCGGCAGCAGTTCCCATGGGAACTCGCTGGCGACCAGCGTGATGTCGTGAACCTGGGCCGGACCGCTGGAGACGGGGGTGGCCTGGCGGGTGTGGGATCCGCTCGCGTGGAGCAGCCCAGCCGCCAATCCGCCGCCAAGGCCAATCAGGGCATTCCGGCGGGACAGTGCCGGAGTCTTCGTGTGAACATCGCGTTCTTCCATGGTTGGGAACCCCTGGGAGATGTGCCTGGTTGCGCGATTTTCCAGGGCTGGCAAGGATAGCGGTTGGCCAGCCCCGATGGATGGGTCCCGGGAGCCCGTGACTGCATATGCGCGCCGTTATTCGGGGGCGGTGGTCATGCGACGGGCATTCCGGCTGGTAGACGACGAATAGAGGCTGTGGCCGAAGGCGTCGTACACGTCGAACGATCCGGTCTGGATGATGCGGTCGCCGGCGTCGTTGACCGTGACCCGCGTGTTGACCGCGACGATTTCCCGGTCGAACCTGAAGGCGGACGGAACGTAGCCGGGCTCCAGCATTTCCACGGGGCCCTTGGCTCACGCGCACGGCCCGGCTGAAGCCGACACTCGCCTCGAACGGCGATCTACATCGACACACGCTGGCGACCCTCAGGAATGATGCACGCTCCCGGCGACGAGGTCCTGTTGGATGGCCCTCCCGGAATCCAGTACATCGAACGCAATTCAGGCGGCGGCGGGAACCAGGCGAGTGCCTTCCACGTCGCCGGCGCTGAATGGTCCGGCGAGGACGTTTGCTTCACCGTCGCGGACTTCCATCGTGCCGAACGCGTAGAACCGATTCCCATCACCACGAACCTGAAACGAGAGCCGGAACCGGACGACGATGGGAAAGAACGTGTGCGGTTCGGGGATGTAGTCTGGCGCGAACATCTTGCCTTCCGGATCGGTCTCTTCGAAGCGCGCGGGGCGCTGGACGTTGTAGACGACTTCGACCGTTTGGTCATTTCTCGGCAACCAGAGGCCGAGGCCCACCCCGAAGAGCGGATCGGGATCGTATTCCATGAATGTGCCGTCGGCATCGAACAGCATGGTGCTTGGCTTGACCTCGTCCACGAGATCCGCGTGCCAGACCCCGATGATCGGATGGTCCGCACGTTCGATCCCGGCTGCTTCGGGTGTGGCGTCCTGAGCGAATGCCGCCGGTTGCCACGTGGCCAACGCGAGGGCGCCAGCACCAGTCGCGGCAATCAATGACCGTCGAGAGAGCAAGGGAGAGAGCATTGACTCGTTCATGGAGACTTCCTTACGTGATCGCAATTCCGTGGTACTCGAGTTTCGCGCCACTATTCCGGGGCGATAGTCATGTGACGGGCATTCCGGCTGGTAGACGACGAATAGAGGCTGTGGCCGAAGGCGTCGTACACGTCGAACGATCCGGTCTGGATGATGCGGTCGCCGGCGTCGTTGACCGTGACCCGCGTGTTGACCGCGACGATTTCCCGGTCGAACCTGAAGGCGGACGGAACGTAGCCGGGCTCCAGCACTTCCACGGGCCCGTTGATTCGCTTCCAAGAGCCCGTGAGGGTCTGGTAGAGCGTCATGGACTCGGCTTCTCGCTCGCCGGTGGGACGCCAGAAGCCGATGCCAACGCCAGCGCCCAGGTCGAACTCGAGGTAGACGCCGAATCGATAGAAGACACCGGGAGCGGGAGCGGTCTCGTCGTTGAAATTGGAACTCCATTCCCAGGCGCCGGTAAGGGGATGACCAACGCGGGAGAACTCGACTTCTCCTGGCGTGGCTTCCTGAGCGATGGCTTCCAGGCGGCTCATGAGGATTGCGATACTCGCGGCGCCAAACCCCAGCAGGGCTGCCCGGCGCGACAGCGCGCGTTCGATCGAATCGCTTGTCATGACCGTGGTTCTCCTCCGGCTGATGGAATGCCGGATTCCCGTCAACGCGGGCTCAACCGGGCAATCGCACGTCCCACTCACAGGTCCCGCCAACAGGATGGCGGAGCCGGGGCCGGAGGACATCGGGGGATTCACGTGTTTGCGGGTGTTCGCGGCAATCGATGGATAGGTGGAACTACCCAGATGGATCAGCCTGGCGCCGTAGGCCAAGTTCCATCGCGTGGGTGGCGGCCGCGGTGCGCGATGACACGCCAAGCTTGGCGAGGATGTGTCCAACATGATGCTCGACGGTGCGTTCGCTGACGAAGAGGGCGGCGGCGATCTGGCGGTTGGACCGCCCCTCGACGATGTGAAGCAACACCTCGCGTTCACGCGGGGTGAGGACGTACATGCGCCCGGCGGCGGCCTGGCCGGAGGGGGATGTGGCGGCAATGCCGGACGCGAGGAGAACCATTTCCTCGGAGCCAAGCTCGCGGCCCTCGGCGCGTAGTTCGTCGAACCGCTCCGGTTGAAAGGCAAGCCGAACACGCTCGACAACCTCGGCGTGGAAATGGTTGCCGCCGACGATCCGAACGAGTTCCCCTGCTTCGACACGGACCTCCACGGCCCCAAGCAACAGGGCGGCGATGTCGGGTTGCTGGCGCTGGAGGGCGATATCGGCGAGGCCAAGCAGGGCAGCGTTGATCGCCCATCGTTCGCCAATGGCGGACCACTGCCGCAGGGCCTGAATGTAGAACCCACGAGCTTGCTCGATTTCACCATCGGCGGCGGCGAACCAGGCGAGACGGGCGGCGCCGAAGGCCGATCCGGAGGCGTGCCCAAGCCGGCGAAACAATTCGATGCTTTCAACCGCGTATCGCCGGGCCGGCGTCACGTTTCCGAGCTGATATTCGATGGAACTCAGGACCATGTGGGCCATGCCTTCGTTGCTGGATTGCCCCAGTTCCCGCCAAAGCGCGAGGGCCCGCAACATGTATTCCCGTCCAGCCTGATAATCCCCCTCGCCGACGACGGAAAGGGACATCATGTGGAGCGACAGGGCCTCGAGTTCCACATCCCGGCACGCGGTGGCGGAATCGAGCGCGAGGATGGCCAAGTCGCGGGCCTCGGGGAACACGCCCCGGGACCACTGGATGAGCGACAGCCCGGCGTGTGCCCGGGCGAACGCGGCGGTGGGAGCAGAGGGGGCGGCCTCAATGGCGTGCTCGAGCCAGCGGCGGCCTTCGACGAGGTAGCCACGATGATGCCAGATCACGGCGCAGCGGCCAGCAAGCTCAAGCATGGCGGACGAGTCGCCGGCGGCATCGAGATGGGTGAGGGCCGCGGTGAGATTGGGCAGCTCGGCCTCGATCCCGATCAGCCGGTCATCGAATCGCTCGCCTGGTCCGAGCACATTGGGATCGAGCCATGCTCCCAGTCGAAGGAAATACGCGGCGTGAGCGTCTCGCGCGAACCGTGTTTCGCCGTGACTGGCAAGGAGTTCCTGCCCGTATTCGCGAATGGTTTCCAGCATGAGATACCGGGTGCCACGGCCATCATTCGTCACCCGCCGGATCAGGCTGGTGTCGATCAACGCCTCGATCAGGTCCAGGGATTCGACATCGTTTCCAGCCAGGTCAGCCGCGGCGGCGAGCGCGGCGGGAAGCGAGATTCCGCCGACGAAGGCGGAAAGCCTCCTGAACAGCGCGCTTTCCCGGTCGCCAAGCAGGTCGTAGCTCCAGGCGATGGCGTTTCGCATGGTTTGCTGGCGCGGCGGCAGGTCGCGGCCGCCGCCCGTCAGGAGAGGAAGACTCCGGTCCATGCGCGCGAGGAGTTCAGCGGGCTGAACCGACCTGAGGTGCGCGGCGGCCAGCTCGATGGCAAGCGGCAGGCCATCCAGCCCGCGGCAGATGCCCGCCACGGCGTGGGCGTTCTCGGCGGTGAGCGCGAAGTCTTCCCGGACCGCCTGGGCACGTTCGACGAAGAGCCGCACGGCCGCGGGCGACGCGAGATCCCGTGCTGGACCAGCGCTCGCCGGGTCCAGCGCGAGGGATGGGACGCTGTACAGGCGCTCGCCGGATATGCGCAACGGGCTCCGGCTGGTGACCAGCACCGTGAGCTGGGGGAATGCCGTCATCAGGCCGCTGACATGTGGAGCGGCATCGAGGACATGCTCGAAATTGTCGAGAAGCAGGAGAAACCGCTTGTTGTGGAGAGCGGGCGCCAGCCGGTCGGCGAGCGGGCGGCTGGCATGGCCTGGCAGGCCGAGCGCCCGGGCGATTTCTCCCGTGACAAGGTCGGGCTGGCGGATGGGCGCGAGCCTGACGACACAGGCGCCATCCGGGAATGCGCCGGTTGTGGCGGCCACTTCCATGGCCAGCCGGGTCTTGCCAACGCCGCCTGGGCCAACCAGAGTCACCAACGAGGTGTCGTCGCGGGCAATGATCTCGCGCAGGTCGGCCGCCTCGGTTTCACGGCCGATGAGGGCGGTCAACGGCCGCGGGAGCGCGGGTCCGGCATCGTGTTTGAAAGCGGGAAGGGCGACGAGGTTGGGCGGCGCCAGATTCCTGCGTTCGCGGTTGGCCGCGTTGTGGTAGTTCAAGAGATCGGCGAGAGCGATCCGGTAGTTGCCAGCGTGCATGGTGGCGGCAAGATCGCCGCGGGCAATGGCGCGACGAATGGTGCGCTCGTTGAGGCCAAGGTGCGCGGCGGCTTCCCGGGCGTTGAGTGGGCTGGTGTCCGTTCGAGCGGACAGATCGCTGTCCGGTGTGGGGTCCCGAAAGCGGTCGGTCATGGAGTCTGACCACCCTTCGACGGGTTGGGCATGACGAATTGAGGCTCTGCCCACATCATAGCATTGTGCTTCCGTGTTGCTTTTGGCCCCGTGCGATTCGACGAATCCGCAGGTTTCGGCGGAGAAGCGAGCACCTGCGACACGGATTGACACGGGTAGGACGTCGATGAACTGGCGTTCGATGCGGTTGATGCGCTGGTCGCAGGCACCATCGTACCCAAAGCCGGATACGGAAGTGCTCGCTTCCAGACAAGCGAGAGGCCAACAATGGTAGTGGAATGACGGGAGGCGCCTGGAGGCGGAACCCGGGCGAATCCCGTCATCGCCATCCTTCACGGAAAGTCCCCACGATTTTGCCAGCCAACAGCCATGCGTTACGCATGAATCCGTAATATTACGGATGATGTGTGACGCCCCCGCGCCCTAGACTTGCGGTAATGCGCCACCCCCGATCGTCAGCCCACGGTCGTATGCGCAGACCTCGAGCCGTTTCGCCACCCAGCGAAACGTCCCTCCCGAGGGAAAGCAGGGGGTCTCCTCCTCCATCCTGTCGAGCCACGACATGACGAGGCCCCTTGCCCCCTCCACCCGACATCAATGAGCGAGCGGAGAGAATCAGGGATGCACGCCCCGTATCCACTGGGGCGTTTCTTGCGCTATCTGGCCGGGTGATGGCTGGCGGACACGACAACGGACTGGCGCGATGCCGGTCCGTTGTCGTACGTGGGTGGTTTTCGCTAGCTGAAGCGGGAGATCACTTCCTCCTCGTAGAGGTGGAGAAGGTCCTGATCGTACGCGACGCCAGGAATGTAGTTGATGGCGTAGGTGAGCCCGGCATCGATGGCCTTCTGGAGGCGTTCGCCGATGGCGTCGATGGGAACGCCAGGGCCGAACTTGGTGGAGAAGTACTCGTAATCCATGTCGCCATACTTCGCGCGAATCTTCTCGGTGGCCTTGACCGGATCCGCTCCGTTCGGGATTGGGACCCAGGCGAAGCTGGATGACTTCGTGATGTCGTTGTAGTCGCGCCCCTCGCGCTCGCAGTGAGCCTTGAGGATGTCGAGCTTCTGGCCGATGACGACCGGGTCACCGCCGCCGACGTTGCAGGCATCGGCGTACTGGGCCACGAGGCGCAGGGTGACCTTCTCGCCGCCTCCACCGATCCACAGCGGGACCTTGCGGCCGGCGATGGCGGATTTCGGCTCGTTGATGGGCTTGTCGATCGAGTAGTACGTGCCGTCGAAGACGGGTTCGTCCTCGGTCCACATCTTGTGGATGATCCGCACGCCTTCCTTGAATCGGGCCATGCGCTCCTTCGTTTCCGGGAAGCCGTAGCCAAAGGCGCGCCACTCGTGCTCGTACCAGCCGGCGCCGAAGCCCGCGTAGAGCCGGCCGTGGGAGGCGGTATCGACGGTGGAGGCGATCTTGGCGAACAGCGCCGGGTTGCGATAGCCGTTGCAGTTGACCATCTGGCCGATGTTCACGTTCTTCGTGTCCCGCGAGAGCGTGGCGCTGATCGTCCAGGACTCGAACACCGAGTTCCTGGTGGGTTCGGGCACGGTATGGAAATGGTCGTAGACCCAGATCGCATCCCATGGCCCCTGATCGGCGGTTTTCGCGACGGTGGTCATCGCTTCGAACTGGTCGATGGGGTTGTCGATTCCAATGAGGTCCATGCGCCAGCCCTGTGGCACGAACACGCCAAACTTGATTGCCATTCCGGAAAATGCTCCCCTGGCGCCAGCCGTGACGGCCCGCGCACCGGTGGTGGGCAGGGTCACGAATGGCCCCGCCCAGGGCGATATCAATAGGGGAATGGTAGCGCGGCGCCCATGGGGCGTGAACCACGCCACTTGGGCAGGCCAGAGGCGGGGAGCCGTGGCGTGGCCCCGCGTGGGGGCCGCGCCGGTGTACGTTCGCACATCCTTCGACCTTGCGGGTACGTATACGAAATGACGCTCCAGCGTGCCCCCTTGCCGCGCACGCTGGCATTCGAACACATTATGATGACACAAGCAGATTGACGCATGGCGGTTTTCCACCGCCCGCTCCAGCACCATCCGGGAGACATTCGTGGTTCGTTCGCATTCCTTCAATCGACTTGTCAGCCGCCGGGGCGTAATCGCCGGCACGTTGGGCGCCACGGTCGCTGGCGTCGCGATCGTGCTGCCGGTCACCAGCAGAGAGCAGTTCTATCCGGGCACGCAGGTGCAGGGGATCGACATCTCCGGCATGTCCCTCAAGGAGAGCGAGGAGGTGCTGCGCTCGGCGTTCACCCCGTTGGAAGACCTCGCCGTCACCTATACCTTCGAGGGCCAGAACTGGGACGCGACGCTGACGGATCTCGGCATCATCGTGGACTACGAGTCGATGCTGGAGGAAGCGTGGAGCCAGGGCCGGGGCGGCAACGTGATCGAACGCTACGCCGCGCTGCTCGACCAGGGCGAGACGCGCAACGTGCCGCTGAAAGTCCTGCGCGACGACCTCAAGCTGGATGCGTTCCTGACGAACATCGGGGAGCAAATCAGGATCGAGCCACGCAACGCGCGGCTGGTTCGCAGCGGCTCCAACATCGACATCCGCGAGGATACGACGGGCCGCGAGATCGACCTGGAACAGGTGCGCGCGGACACGGTCGCGGCGGTGAGCACCGGGCGAACCCATACGATTGAGTTGACCACGAAGGTGGTGCCGCCCGCTGTGACGGCATCGGACCTGGCCGGGGCGAAGGAAGACGCGATCGTGCTGGTGGGCGAGCCGGTTATCTTCAGCCAGGACGGCGAGCACTACGACATCAGCGCCGAGGAGCTGACCGGGGCGCTGGCGATCGACCGCGACGGGAACGCCACGCTGAACCTGGAGAACCTTCAGCCACGGATGGATGACATCGCGCGGGCGGTGCTGAAGCCAGCCAGAAACGTCACGCTCGGTTGGGACGGCGGCGTTCACGTGCTCGAAGACGATGAAGACGGCCTGGGCGTGGACATGGAGGCATTCCAGGCCAAGCTGCTGGAGACGGCCCGCTCCACCGAGCGTACCGTGGAGCTTCCCGTCGAGGTGCTGAAAGCGGGCGCGCGAACGGACAACGTGGACGAACTGGGGCTGGAGTCGCACATCGCCTATGGCTCGTCGTCGTTCGCCGGCTCGTCGGAAACCCGGTACCTGAACGTGCTGGCGGCCTGCAACAACGTGTCGTACAAACTGGTTGGTCCAGGCGAGGTCTTCTCGTTCAACGACCAGATGGGACCGATTTCCCTGGAGAACGGGTTCGTCGAGGGGTCGATCATCCAGGGAGACTGGACGGCCAGCGATCTCGGCGGCGGGGTGTGCCAAGTGTCGACGACGGTGTTCCGGGCCGCGCTGAACGCGGGCTTCAAGTTCAACGAGTGGTACGCGCACGGCTGGCGGCTTCCGTTCTATGAGGCGGACGGTTCGCCACCGGGCATGGACGCGGCGATTTACCAGCCAAACAACGCCGACGAGTACGAGAAGGACCTTATTTTCACGAACCCACTCGATTCATGGCTGCTGCTAATGATGATCGTGGACGGCTCCACCGCCTACGCCCACCTGTATGGCAAGCCAAACGGATGGACCGTGGAGGTGTTCGAGCCACGTGTAAGCGAGCCGAAGGACCCAGGCGAGCCGGTGGAGCGGGTGAATCCGGAGATGGCCAGGGGCGAGCGAAAGCGAGTGCAGATCGCCCGGCCGGGATACACGGTGTACCTGCGCCGAAAGGTGACGGACGCGGACGGCAACGTGGTGTCGGATGGGGACTTCGTGTCCGACTACCGCTCGCAGCCGGAGGCGTGGGAAATCGGCCCGGAGTA
>CAZUPA010000060.1:14983-17294 GCA_964622205.1 uncultured Sphaerobacteraceae bacterium | reverse complement strand
CGCGGGGAGATTGGCCCCGGTCCACGCCGGTGATAGCTCCCGCATCATCCGCCGCGACAGGTCAGGCACATCGTCCCGGGCGGTCGCGATGGGAATCGTCACCTGGGTCCGGGTCATGCGCTCTCCATCGTCGGAGGCCATCATCGCCCAAAACTGGACGTGCTCCCCATCGACGATCGCGTGAGCGCCAACCGGCGTGGTGCAGCCCCCACCCATGGCTCGCAGGAACGACCGTTCGAGCTCCACGGCCAGCGCGATCGCCGGGTCGTTGAGCGCAACCGCGGCGCTCCAGCCCGGATCGGGGGCGACCCTGGTCTCCACGGCCAGCGCCCCCTGTCCCGGCGCGGGAACAAACTGGTCGAGCGAAAGGAATTCGGTCACTCGACCCGCCCATCCCATGCGGGTCAGGCCCGCCGCCGCCAGGATGACCGCGTCGTAATCCTCCGATTCCGCTTTCCGCAGCCGGGTGTCAATATTGCCGCGGAGGTCGGCGATCACGGCATCGGGCCGCAGCGCCAGCACCTGCACGGCCCTTCGCCGGGAGGATGTTCCGATCACCGCATTGGGGGGCAGCCCTTTCAGACCGGTACCATGCCGGGAGACCACGACATCCCGGGCGTCCTCCCGCTGGGGATAGGCGGCGACGCCGAGTCCGACCGGCGAGATCGTGGGCAGGTCCTTGGTGGAATGCACCGCGAGATCCACGGCGCCATCGAGCAGGGCTTCCTGCAACGCGGACGCGAATACCCCTCGCCCCCCGATCTTCAGCAGCGACGACTGTTTGTCGATGTCGCCTTCCGGCTTGATGACGTGAAGATCGAATTGCCGCCCGGAATACCGCCCGGCGAGGCATGCCTGTACCGTTTCGGCCTGCCATAACGCCAGCGCGCTACCCCGCGTTCCTATAAGAAGCTTGCTCATATCCCGCCTGGCGCGCTATCGCGCCCAAAGTTCCATTCGTAAAGTGCCAACGCCCGCGAGCGTCGCCGCGTTTGTCATCCTCATTGTGACAGGTTCACACCGCCCGTACCCCGCCGGGTTGGCTGGCCCGTGAACGCCCGCTCCAAAACCCCGCGGGACACTCCACGGCGGGACCCATTAGCCATTTGTACGGCCACGAAACTGGCCAAAAACCGCGGGGCCCTGTGCTATACTCTCGTGTCTGGGCGCCGAGCGCGCCCCATTTTGTGTGCATAATCGCAGCACAAAAGACCTGTGTCCCGCGGGATTTGGGAGTATTTGGGCTCGGTGAAACAGGTCACCGCATGCAGCGATGCATCTGACGCGTGCCAGACAGAGCCGTTCGGGCAGGACTCTATATATGACCGATCAGACAACACCCGGAAGCGACGGTACCTACGCGGTGATCGCGACCGGCGGCAAGCAGTATCGCGTTCAGGTGGGCGACAAACTCTCCGTCGAACGCCTGCATCAGGATGCGGGTTCCGATATCAGCTTCGACCAGGTCCTCCTCGTGGGCGGCAACGGAGAAACCAAGATCGGCACCCCGGTTGTCGACGGCGCGACCGTCACCGCCACCATCAACGAGCATGATCGCGGCGAGAAGATCGTCGTCTTCAAGTTCAAGAAGCGCAAGCGCTATCGCCGTCGTACTGGACACCGCCAGGAGCTGACCCGGCTCACCATCACCGGCATTTCCGCCTAGCCAGCACCGCCCAACGGCGGTCCAGGTCACGCACCAGGAGAAACCACCATGGCACACAAGAAGGGCGGCGGGAGCACACGCAACGGCCGCGATTCCGAATCCAAGCGTCTCGGCGTGAAGCGTGGCGATGGCCAGTACGTCCGTTCCGGCACCATCGTCGTTCGCCAGCGCGGCACCCAGTTCTGGGTCGGCCAGAACGTCGGCATCGGCAAGGACCACACGATTTACGCCAAGATCGACGGCGTTGTCCGCTTCGAGCCGGTCAGCCGCGACAAGCGGCGCATCAGCGTCTATCCGCCCGAGATCTACCCGATCGGCGGGGCATCGGCTCTCCTCTCCACCGAGGAATCAGCCGCCATCGCCGCGGACTAAGAAGGTTACCCACCAATGAAGCCAGCAATTCACCCCAACTACGTTGAAGCCACGGTGACCTGCTCGTGCGGCAACACGTTCCAGACGCGTTCCACCCGCCCGCAGCTCCGCACCGACCTCTGCAGCGTCTGCCACCCGTTCTACACCGGCGAGCAGCGCATCGTGGACTCGGCTGGACAGGTTGAGCGCTTCACCCGCCGCATGGAAGCAGCCGCCGCCAAGGCCGGGCAGAAGTCCAAGCGCCAGCGCCGTCTCGAAGCCCGCCAGCAGGCC
>CAZUPA010000060.1:0-14883 GCA_964622205.1 uncultured Sphaerobacteraceae bacterium | reverse complement strand
GCCGTCCAGCAGGTTCGACTGCACCCACTGATGTTCCCCGGCGTGAACGAACCGCGCGAACTGCATCACCGCGATCTGTCCGGCATCGGTCAGATCCCGGAACACCGAGAGCATTCGCCGCTCCCCGGTCGACTCCCGGTCGTTGTCGACCGGCTCGATCAATCCGGCCGCCTTGAGCAGGTCCAGCCGGGCCATGCCCAGCGCCGCCGCGAGCTTGTCCAGCGTTTCCACGCTCGGATGGACTCCCCGCCCACGTTCGATGTCGCACACGTACGAACGGCTCAGTCCCGAGCGGGAGGCGAGTTCACGCTGGCTGAGCCGCTGCTCCATGCGGTTCGCCCGGATCCAGGCGCCTAGCGCCGTCGTTCCCTCTGGCACGATCTCCTGTGTTCGAGTCCCGGCCATTCGTTCTCCTCGTCATCCGGCAGCGCGGTTTTCCGTAATTCCCGGCATACGTATCTTGACACTCTATGCATGGCCAGTGTGTCAGCGGGCATTCGTCTGCACATCCATCGGAACTCCAACCAACTGGCGCAACTCCAGCCTGGACGGTTCGCCTTCCGGCGATACGCCACAAGCGCCCTTGCCCGACCAGGGCGTCCCGATTCCCGTCGCTCCCCTTGAACGCGAGCAAAAGTCCTGCGACCATCAGGAAAGCACGTCTACTGTCAATGATAGTCTGGAAAGGCCAACCCCGGATGCCAACCCTCTCAACCTCACACGGCGAGCGGCCCGCCTGATGCCCCGAACCCGCATTGCCCTGATTGGCGACACCCGGCTCGAGTATGGCGAACTTACCGACGCCGGAGCCATCGCCATGGAACTCGCTGGCTGGTCGCAGGTCGAAGTCGGCATCCGCACGGTCGCGAACTCACGTAACGCCTGGGAAGCGCTCGACGAGGCATTCGGCTCGGTCGGCATTACCTCCTGGATGACCATTCGTGACGAACCTCCCGGCGCCTACCGCGACAACGGCGCCGGGACCCGCATGGGCGATGTGCTAAATATCGACGAGTTGTTCTCTCACGACCTGGTCATCGTGGCCACGCGAGACCGTGCCCTTCGCCGGTTCCTCGCCGACCTCCCAGTTCACACCTATCCGGGCGTTCGCATGATGACCTTGATCGACCTGCACGATGGCATCGTGGAAGACGAGAACCTGGCCGACCTCCTCCGGTTCGACGTACTCGCCGGATCAGACGCCGCCTTCTCATCCATTACGGCCATCGGGTCACCCATCGCCGGATCGGGCATCGCGGCGTTCGAATCGCACATGCGCGGGAGCAACGTCCGGGCGGCCGTGAGTTGGGGCAAGCACGGCGCGTTCCGCTGCATTACGCCCGAGGACAACCTCGTCACGATCCCACCTCATCACGCCCCCAACACCACCAGCGATGCGCCGTGGGCTGCCTTCGTGAGCGCGGTCGCGGTGGGTCTCGTCAAGCGCAAGGAGTGGAGCGACATCGGGCGCGAAGCCACCCGCCGGTTCGCCATTCGTGCCCAGGCGCAGCGCTCCAACCGAACGTAGCGCCCTCCTTCCGATCGTATACTCAGGGCATGAACACGCATCGACCCCTGGCACTCGCCCTCACCACGCCAGATCCACGTACACAGCGAACCGCGCGGGTCAAATGGCTCGCCGCCCAGCATGGCCTGAAGGTCTCTTCCGTCACCACCGCCGAACCGTTCACCGAGCTTGGAGACTACCTCGCGCGCCACATCGACGCGGGTCATGTAGAGGGGCTCGACTGGTTCACCCACGAACGGGCCCGGTTCTCGACCGACGTGCGCAACCTTCACCCCACGGCGACGTCGATCCTGTCCGTGGGGCTAGCCTACTGGCCTGGTCCGGCGGACAAGCCGGATGACGGCGTCCGTCGAGGGCGAATCTCGCGCTATGCCTGGGGACGCGACTACCATCGCGTGCTCAAACGGCGCATGAAGGCCCTCCTCGCCGCGCTGGAGGATGGGTTCGGCCACGACATCGAGTCAAGGCTGCTCGTGGACACCGCGAGGGTCGTCGATCGGGCAATCGCCGCCCGGTCCGGCCTCGGCTGGTACGGCAAGCACACCTGCGTCATCGTGCCCGGCCACGGCTCCTGGGTGATGCTGGGCGAACTGGTGCTGGACCTCGAACTTGAGCCAGACGCGCCCCTGGACCGCGACTGTGGCAAATGCACGATCTGCATCGACAACTGCCCCACTGGCGCAATCGTGGAGCCGTACACGGTCCACACGCCAAGCTGCATCTCCTATCTCACCATCGAACTCCGCGGCGCCATCCCGCGCGAACTCCGGCCAAGGATGGGCGACTGGGTATACGGCTGCGATGTCTGCCAGGAAGTCTGCCCGTACACCCGCGCGGCGGCGGTGGAAGCCGATCCCGAACTCCAGCCCGCCAGCCTGAACAACGCTTATCCGTCCCTCCACTGGCTGCTCCAGATGTCGGAGGCCGAATTCGGGGAAACCTTTTTCGGCACGGCGGTACCCCGCGCCAAGCGGCGAGGTCTCGCCCGGAACGCCGCCGTCGCGCTCGGGAACACCGGCGACGACTCCGACGTTCCCGTGCTCACGAACGCGTTGATGACCCACGATGAGGCGCTCGTTCGCTCACACGTAGCCTGGGCGCTGGGCCGCATCGGCGGACCCGCCGCCCAAAGTTCGCTCGACCGGGCCCGTTCCTCTGAACCAGACGCCCAGGTGATTGAAGAGATCGAACTCGCCCTCGCGACGATGTCCTAATCGGGCCCGAATCAGCCCGCCGTGGTGGTCAACCGAAGGACGGTATGCGAATGCGGCGCAAGTGTTAACGCAAACCGGCTCCCTTCCGCGTCGAATGTGCTCTCGCGAACGGACGCGGCATCGGGGTTGTCGAAGTCGTTGACCGCGTGAACATCCTCGCCAATGACATCGAACCGCTGAATCCCGCCGGTAGCCACCCCGCCATCCAGGTCGAGCGTGACGTCCATTTCGTCGTGCTCGTGCCGGTTGATGAGGGAAATGACGAGTGTGTCGCGCCCTTCACTCCTGCTCGCCGCCACGTCCAATACTTCGAATTCGCCGACCCGGGCCGCCCGCGAAGGCTGCTCCTGACCAGGAGGAACCCGCGGCAACGTCACACGCGGCCCATCCACCCAGGCGGACAGCGCCACGGCCTGAGTGTGCTCCGCCAGCAATCGCAGCGGGTGATAGATCGTCTGCAAGAAGAGCCCATCCGGCGAGGTGAAGACCGGGGCGATCACGTTCACCATCTGCGCCAGGTTGGCGATCTTCACCACGTCGCTCTGGCGAACGAAGATATTGAGGTAGGCGGCCACCGCCAGCGCATCGGACAGGTCGTAGCGCTCCTCCAGCCGCGTAGCCGCGCCTCGCGCCCGGTACCAGACGTTCCACTCATCGTACGCCACGCCGATCTCGTGTTCGATCCCCTGCTGGGCTCGTACGCGGTCGATATCGGCCCGCACGATGTCGAGTTCCCACTCGGCCAGGTGTGGCTGGTACACGTTCTCGGTATAATCCGCGTTGCCGGTGTAGATGTGTATCGAGTGGTAGCGAACGAACGTCGCCAGTCCCTCCAGCACCGTCCGATCCCAGGCCGCGCTTCCGGTGTGCCCGCAACTGATGAGTTCGATCGAGGGATCGGTCCAGAGCATCACCTTCGCGAACTCGATCGCCTTCTTCACGTAGTCCTCGGCGGACAGCGCGCCAATCTGCCAGTTGCCGTACATCTCGTTGCCGAGCGCCCAGTAGCGCACGTTGTACGGCTCCTCGTGTCCGTTCTCGCGCCGCAGGTTGGCCCAGTAGGTGTCCTCGTTGCCGTTGCAGTATTCAACCCACGACCGGGCCTCCTCCATCGTGCCCGTGCCCATGTTCACGCAGATGAATGGCTCGGTTCCCAGTTCGCGACAGTAGGCGATGTACTCATCCGTGCCGAAGCGGTTCGACTCCACATCGTGCCAGGCCAGTTCCAGGCGTCGCGGCCGCTTGTCCACCGGACCGATCCCGTCGGTCCAGGTGTAGCCGCTCACGAAGTTTCCGCCCGGCCACCGCAGGAGGGGCATGTTCAGGGGTCGCAACGCCTCCAGCACGTCGGTCCGGAACCCCTGGCTGTCGCTCAGCGGAGACCCCTCATCGACGATGCCGCCGTAGATGCATCGTCCCAGATGCTCGATGAAGCCGCCGAAGATCCGTCGGTCGATGTGCCCGGTCGCCCGGTCGAGATCGATCTTCACACGCGCCCGTTGCGCCGTCATATCTCCGCCTTCCCTGAAGTCGCTCGCATTCGCCTGACTGGCGACATTCTATGCGCGAACGGGGCGCCGGGAAACCGCCTGGCGAATACAGCAAGGCCGGGCATCCCGCGATACCCGGCCTGGAACGTGCTGTGCGAGTATTTTGGAAGCTTAGGCCGCCACCTTGCCCGACTTGCCCATGGTGCGCAGGCAGCGCGTGCAGATGTGCAGACGCACGCCAACGCCGTTCACGACGATCTTCTTCGACTGCACGTTGGGCTTGAAGTCGCGGTTGGTGCGCCGCTTGGAGAAGCTTACATTCTTACCGAAGGTCTTGGCCTTGCCACAAACGTCACATTTACCGGCCACGGCGGGCCTCCCTTCAAAAAAGTTACCGCCGCGAAACGGATGCATCCGACGGGCGACGCTGGTCGCGATCGCAGTCTACGGCATGCGTGGGGCGTAAAAGCGGCGTCGTCAGCGGACGACGCCTAACCAAGGGCAAATGCTAGCACACCGGCGGTACGGCTCGCAACGAAAACAGGTTTGCCAAACCGATCTGCCCAGCACCAGCCGTGTCCGCGAGTGCTTCTCTCCCCTCTTCGGATCATGAACACGCGTCCATCAACCTGTATTAGGATGCCACGAGTGATTGTCCACCTGTGTACGACATCCAGAGGGGATTCGTTGAGAGCATTGTTTCACGCCCGGTATGGAAAATACGCGGCCACCCAATCCGGCCGCCCCCCAGACGATGGCGCCTTGCCGTTCGCGCCCTCGCAATCCACCAATCTGGACATTCTCCGCTGCACGGCCGTCCTGCTTGTCGTGCTGAGCCATCTCTTCTTCGGCAACTACACGATGGCGGTGATGGGGCGCCTCGGCGTGTTGTTCTTCTTCGTCCACACCTGTCTGGTCCTGATGTTCTCACTGGATCGCCAGTACGCACGAAGCGGTTCGCATCGACTGTTCATCACATTCATGATTCGACGTATTTTCCGGATTTACCCTCTGAGCATCGTCGCGGTCCTGATCGTGTTTATCTTCGAGATTCCTTCGTACGTTATCGGCACGGGAATAATCTACCTCATGCCGATGGACGGACTGGGACTCGCCACGAACGTCCTACTGGTTCAAGACGTCGTTGTCAGCGCGGGCGGGCCACGACCGCAGCTCGGTCAATTGTGGACCCTTCCAATCGAGATACGTATGTATCTCTTCCTGCCACTGCTCTTCGTACTCGCCCGAATGCTACCCCCCGTCAGGCTGGCCGCGATTCTCTGGATGCTCTCGGTGCCGGTGGCGGTGGGGTCCGGCAAGCTGGTCAACATCGTGTTCGGCAATCCAATGGCCCGGTTTGACTGGGGATGGATCGATTTCCCCAGGATTCTTGAGTTTCTGCCTGTCTTCCTGTCAGGATTCGTCGCCTACACCTTATGGCGACGTATGCGACACTCCATCACCCCGCTGGTGCTCCTGGTCGCGCTGGCGGTTGCAATCGGCGGGTATGCCCTGATCCTGGAAACCATTGGCCGGGGGCACATCCACAATACGTTCGGATTCGCCGCCTGCCTCGGCATTGCTCTGGTGCTGCCCCTGCTGCGCGAACCTTCATGGAGCCTCGTCAGGCGAGGAAGCCACCTCTTTGCCCGCTATTCCTACGGCATTTACCTGGTGCATATTTCATGCATCTGGTTCGGGTTCGACAAGCTGCGTGACCAACCAGCTCCCATCCAGTGGGTCGCGTTCATCGTATCGCTGGTCGCGTCCTCGGTCATCCTCTATCACCTCGTCGAGCGTCCGATGATCACGGTTGGTGCTCGCCTCGCCTTAAGGTGGTCGGCGGAGCCAGGAGCACGAAACGGCCAGGCGGCATCGAGCGCGTCAGCCCAATCGAGGGGCACAACCTGAATCTTTCGACCCGCCCGGTGGAACCTGCTCGCGAGAGGGAATGTCGTGTCCAGCCCTCGTCCACAACCCACACCTGCCGGCCGCACGCGCGAACCGGGTATCCTTCCCCTGTCTTTCACTTGAAGCCCGTTTTCGATCATCCCTGATTCACCCTATCGTGCCGGCATTGGAGTACACATGGCAGACCAGGATTCCCAATCCATTCCGGAAGGCAAGGTCCGCATCGGCGACAACGCCATCATGAGCACCGTTCACGACGCCGTCCTCTCCTGCTACGGCATTGTCGACATGGCCCCCCGCTCCCTTGGCTCCTCCATTGGCCGCCGGCTCGGCATCGACAGTGACGCGCGCGGCATCGACATCTCGGTGCATGACAACCACGTCACCATCGAGCTATCGGTGGTCATGGAATACGGCACCCCCATCTTCACCGTCGCCTCCAATGTCATGCAGGCGGTCAGGTTTCAGGTCGAGCGTGTCCTTGGAATGGAGGTTGACCGGGTGAACATCAACGTCGACGCGCTCCACGTGAGCGAATCTCCCCGGGGCGCATCGTGACCACCAACATCCATCCAGCGATGGATCCCGGCCCGCGGGCGCAAATGTGGTCGGGCCACCAACTCGCCGCCGCCGTCACCGCCGCGTCGGACTGGCTCGATGCCCATCGCGACCGGGTCAATGCCCTCAACGTGTTCCCGGTTCCCGACGGCGACACCGGCACGAACATGGCCATGACCATGAAGGCCGCCGCCGGCGCCCTGCCGGAACAGGACGCTCCCGTGTCCGAAGTCGCCAGGCAACTCGCCTACGGGGCACTCATGGGCGCCCGTGGAAACTCCGGCGTTATCCTGTCACAAATCTTCCGCGGGATCGCGGCAGGTCTCGTCGACCGCGAGGAACTCGACGGCCGCGACTTCGCCGCCGCCCTCCGCGGGGCCCAGGAAATGGCCTACAAGGCGGTGATGCGGCCGGTCGAAGGCACCATGCTCACGGTTATCCGGGCGGCCGCCGATCACGCGGCCCGGGCCGCCGAGCGGTCATCCTCACTCGACTTCGTCCTTGCCGGGGCCATCGACGGCGCCCAGGAGGCACTCGACTCCACCCCGCGACTGCTTGAAATCCTTCGCCAGGCCGGTGTCGTCGACGCCGGTGGCCAGGGCATCGTCCTCATCCTCGAAGGGATGCAGCGCTACAACCGGGGAGACACGTCCGCGCCAACGGCTTCACCCGGGGAAACCGGTATTGGCGCCGGCATGGCGTTCCTCGACGACATGCACGGCGAGGACGAGTTTGGGTACTGCACCAATTTCATGGTGATCGGGACCAGCATCGACTTCGAGCGCAGCCGCGCCGAAATCGCCGCCATGGGCCAGAGCGCCGTGATCGTCGGCGACGACGCCATGCTGAAAGTCCACATTCACACCGAGAACCCCGGCGAGGTGCTTGCCTACGCCATCCGCCTCGGATCGCTCGACCAGATCAAGATCGACAACATGTCGCTGCAAACCGAAACGCTCGCCGGGCAGCGATCGGCCGCCACCGCTCCGCCGCCGGTGTTCTCCGACGAGCACGTCCACGGCGATGTCGCGGTCGTGGCGGTCGCCTCGGGAGAGGGCATCACCGAAGCACTCAGGGCGATGGGCGCCACGCGCATCGTGAACGGCGGGCAAACGATGAACCCGAGCACCGAGGACCTGCTCAACGCGGTCGAGGATGCACCGTTCGACCAGGTCATCATCCTGCCGAACAACAAGAACATCATCATGGCCGCCAACCAGGTTCCAGCGCTCACCAACCGCACCGTCCGCGTCGTGCCCACGGCCTCGATCCCCCACGCGCTCACCGCCCTCGCCTCCTTCAATCCCGGCGAATCGATCGATGAAAACACCAGCCGGATGACCGAAGTCCTCGGCGATGTCCGCGCCCTCGAACTCACCCGCGCGGTTCGCGACGTTGACCTGGACGGCATCTCCATCGCGAATGGCCAGGTCATCGGCCTGCTCGACAATGGCCTCGTCGCGGCTGGCGACGACCTCGCGACCGTGGCGGCGGACCTTTTCGCCCGTGCGGACGGCGAGGATGCCGAACTCGTCACCGTGTTCTCCGGCGCGGACGCCAGCGAAACCGACATCGACGTGCTCCAGACCGTCATCGAGAGCGCCTGTCCGGCCGCCGAGGTGGAGTTCCAGCCCGGTGGCCAGCCGCATTACCTTTTTGTCATCAGCGTGGAATAATGGCCTCCACAACCATTCGGAAAAGGAACTGCCATGCAACGCGGCCCGGCTATTGTCACCGATAGCACCGCCGATCTTTCAGTAGAACTCCAGCAGGCCAACGGCATCACCGTGGTGCCGCTCAACGTCCATTTTGGCCAGGAATCGTACCGGGATCGCGTGGACATCTCCCCCGATAAGTTCATGGCGAAGATGTCGGAGACCGACCGTCTTCCCACCACGTCCCAGCCCTCGGTCGGCCAGTTCGAGGAGGCGTTTCGCGCCCGTATAGGCACGTATTCCGGGATCGTTTGCCCAGTCATCTCGTCCCGTCTCAGTGGCACGTGCCAGTCCGCGACGCTCGCGGCGGCGGCGGTCGCCGGTGAAATCGATGTCCAGGTCGTCGACACCTTGAGCGTCAGCGGAGGGCTCGGCCTGCAGGCAATCCACGCAGCCCGGCTGGCAAACGCGGGACAAACCGCGGACCAGATCGCCACCACGCTCCGGGCGGAAACATACCGCCACCATATCGTGTTCTTTGTCGAAACGCTCGAACACATCCGGCGCGGCGGCCGCATCGGCAAGGCGGCCCAGTATCTCGGGTCGATCCTGCAACTCAAACCGCTCCTCCGCGTCGAGGAGGGACAGATCGTCCCGTTCGAGCGCACCCGCACCCGCTCGAAAGCCATCGCCGCCCTGATCAATTTCACCCGGGAATTTGACTCCATCGACGACGCGACTGTCCTCTACAACACCACCCCGGAGGATGCCGAAGCGCTGGCCGCCCAGATCGCTTCGGTCATGCGGGTCGATTCCGTGCCAACGGTCCAGGTCGGACCAGTCGTCTCGACACATGTGGGGCCGGGCATCCTCGGCGTCGCGCTCAAGGAGGCCGCCCGTGTCTGAGACACGCACCGTCCAGGTCATCACCGATTCCACCAGCGACCTGCCCCTCGCCCTGCGCAAGGATCTGGGCATCGAGGTTGTTCCGCTCACCATCAGTTTCGGCGGCGTCAACTACCGGGATGGGATCGATCTCACTCCGGACCAGTTCTTTACCATGCTCCAGGAGTCAGACGAGTTACCCAAAACCTCGCAGCCACCGGTCACGGCCTTCGAGGAGGCGTTTCGCGCCGCGCTCGACCAGGGCCAGGACGTCGTCTGCGTCACCATCTCGTCGGAGCTGAGCGGCACGTTCAATGCCGCCCGGCTCGCCGCAGAAGCGGTCGGCGGCGAGCGCATCGTCGTCATCGACTCCCGCGCCGCCACCATGCAGCTTGGCTGGGTCGCCGTCGCGGCCGCCCGCCGCGCGAACGAAGGCGCATCGCTCGATGACGTCGCCGCCGAGACGCGGGACGCTCTCGGTCGCGTCTCCCTGTTCGCGGTCCTCCGCACGCTCGACTATGTGTACAAGGGCGGGCGCATCGGCAAGGCCGCGCAACTGGTTGGATCGGCCCTCGCCATCAAGCCCATCATCACGCTCGTGGACGGCGTCGTCGTGCCCATGGAACGCGTGCGCACCTGGAAGAAGGCTGTCGCCCGCGCCACCGAGCTGGTTCATCCCACGCCGTCCGACATCCTGGTCCTCCACTCGGGCAACCCGGAGGATGCGGGGAGCGTGGCCGAGAACCTCCGCCAGCGATATCCCGCCGCCGCCATCGACATCGACTACGCGGGCGCCACCATCGGCACGTACGCCGGTCCCGGAGCGATCGCCACCACGGCGCTCTATCCCAGAACCTGACCCGCCGCGCGCCCAATTCGCTACGCCTCCGCAACCGCCAGAACCGGTAATTGTGGCGAGGCCGCGTGCCCGGGTACACTCGAACCAGTACAGGCGTTCGCATCCGGCAGTGAAAGGGGGCGACCATGGTCATGACACGCAACGCCCTCGTCACCCGGCTCATCAATGCACTCCGTGGCGTCTGGCGCGGCGGCCGCGACGGCTACGCCGACCGCGAAACCGCGATCGAAACCATCCGCCAGCTCTCGCTTGCCGCCGCCGCGAGCAACGACCTGGCCGCGCAACTCGACCAGATCATCGCCGACCTCCGCACGCTTCCCCAGGAAGAGACGGCGCGCCGCCAGCAGGTCGAACAGCTTGCCGCCCGCGTCAAGGCGATCCAGCCCTTGCTGGGCGCGGGAACCGAGCACGTCGAGATCGGCAAGCTCAACACCGCCCTCGGCGAGCGCCGGGCTGGGCGTGAAGCCGCCAAAACGCCACGCAAGCCCGTCGCCGTTCGCCCGCTGCCGCCCGACGCCGCCGCCAGCGGCCTGCCCAGCGTTGGACCGAAGATCGCCCGCCTGTTGGAACAACTCATCCACGGCACCACCGGCGGTCAGCACACCGTCACAATCGAGGAAATCCTGCGGGTGAGCCCGCGTCGCTACGTCGATTACTCGAAGCTCGTCCGCATCGGCGAGTTGCTGCTGACGCCGGGCGAGGAAGTCACCGTCGAGGGCCGCATCATCGATGTGCGCGAGCAATACGGGCGCGGACGGCCCTTCACCGTCGCCCGGCTCACGGACAACAGTGGCGTCCTGCGCCTCCTCTGGTTCAACACCTTCATTTCGAAGCAACTGGCCGAAGGCGACCGCATCTACGCCAGCGGAGTCATCCAGCGCGGCTACGACGGGCTTGAAATCGTCACGCCAGAATGGGAACGGGCCGATGGCCGTGGCCTCTCCACCAATCGCATCGCCCCGGTCTACCCGCTCACCAAGGGGCTCCACCAGAAGACGATGCGTGGCATCACCCGGGGCGCGCTCGACGCCACCCGCAACAGCCTCGTCGACTGGCTCGCCGACGCCCGGCCGTTCCTCGATCCCAATCTCAACCTCGACCCAATCGACGCCACCTACGAGCACCTCCACTACCCCGAGGACATGGAGCAGGTCGCCTCGGCCCGGCGGCGCCTCCAGTTCGAGAACCTCTTCCTCCTCCAGCTTGGTCTCGTCCATCGCAAGCAGCAGGTCCAGGCCGGAATCGCCCACGCCTTCAACGTGGACGACGCCGCGCTCCAACACTTCGTCGACCACCAGCTCCCGTTCGCGCTCACCAACGCCCAGCGGGCCGCGATTTCCGGTATCGTCACCGACATCACGCGCCCTACCCCGATGACCCGGCTCCTGCAGGGCGATGTCGGCTCCGGCAAGACGGCCGTCGCCGCCACCGCCGCATTGCTCGCCAAACGGTCCGGCGTCCAGACCGCCGTCATGGCCCCCACCGAACTGCTGGCCGAACAGCACCTGACCAGCTTCGCGCGTCTCTACGAACGACTCCCGGAAGAAGAGCGGCCCCGCATCGACCTCCTGACCGGCTCGACCCGGGCCAAGCGCCGCCGTGAGATCGACGCGGCACTCCAGGCCGGGGAGATCGACATCCTGATCGGCACTCACGCCCTGGTCCAGGAAGCGGTCACCTTCAACAACCTCGCGCTCGTGGTGCTCGACGAGCAGCACCGGTTCGGCGTCCGCCAGCGGGCAATCCTTGTCGAAAAGGGCAAGGGCATCCAGCCGCACGTCCTCTCGATGACCGCCACGCCCATCCCGCGCACGCTCAACCTCGTGCTCTCGGGCGATCTCGATGTCTCGATCATGAACGAGCGGCCCGCCGGTCGCATCCCAATCGAAACCCGGCTCTACCGGGAGAACCAGCGCCTCGATGCCTACGGCCTCGTCCGCGAGCAGGTCGCGCTCGGTCACCAGGTTTTCGTCATCTGCCCGCTGGTCGAGGAGTCCGACGCCATCGAGGCGAAGGCCGCCGTCGAGGAAGCCCGCCGGCTCCAGGAGGATGTCTTCCCCGACCTCCGCATCGATGTCGTCCATGGCAAGCTCAACGCGAAGAAGAAGGATGTCATCATGTCCTCCTTCCGCGACCACGAGTTCGATATCCTCGTCTCCACCTCGGTGATCGAGGTCGGCATCGACATCCCAAACGCCACGGTGATGATGATCGAGGGCGCCGAGCGCTTCGGCCTCTCCCAGCTTCACCAGTTCCGGGGCCGGGTCGGTCGCGGCGGCTCGAAGAGCTACTGCCTCCTCCTCGCCGAAAACGTCACCGCCGATGGCCAGGAGCGGCTCCAGACGATGGCCGCCACCGACGACGGGTTCGTCCTCGCGGAGAAGGACCTGGAACTGCGTGGTCCCGGCGACTTCATGGGCACGCGCCAGAGCGGCCTTCCCGAACTCGGCTGGCTGAACGACGGGCTCGACACCCGCCTGCTCGCCGCCGCGCGGGCCAGCGCCGAACGCCTGGTCGAAGCTTCGCCCGGCATCGACATCGACCGCTTCCCCCGGCTCAAGCCGCGCTTGCAGCTCTACTGGGCCACCGCCGCCCCGATCGACGCCACCAAATCCTGACGTCGAAGGCGAGTACCTTGGGGAACAGTAACTGTCTCAAGAGGATTGTTCGTTTGTGGAGACAGCCCAGCGAGCCGCAGGCGAGCGTGTGGCTATCTTGAACATGCAAGGGGCCCGGAGCATCCGCCCCGGACCCCTTGCTTCAGTGATCGCGTTCGGCGCCGGCGCTACTCGCCAGCCGCCCCTCCCAGCGAAAGCTCCACGTCTTCCGGAGCCGCCGCCGGTTCATCCGCCGCCCGCTCGGCGGTGGAATCCTTGATCAGGAAGAACGACGCCACACCCATCACGATGATCGCGATGCCCGTGATGATGAACGACCGGTGCATGCCTTCCACGAACGCGTTGGAGCTGACCCGCGTGATCATCGCGGCCACGTCTTCCGGCACGCCCGGGAAGTACTCCTGGTTCTGGATCACTCGACCAGCGTAGTTGATGCCTTCGCCGATCTTGTCCAGCACCGGAGCCAACGGCCCCGACGCCGGGTTCGCCGGATCGCGCAGCGCCTGAACCTCGCTCGATGCGGAGAACCGGTCCTGGTAAGTCCGGTTCATGATCGTGCCGAGCAAGGCGACGCCAAACGCGAAGCCTGTCTCCCGCACCGCGCCGTTCACCGCCGAGGCGATGCCGCTCTTGTCAGACGGCACGCTGTTGAGCACCGCCGTCGTCATCGGCGCGAAGATCAGCGACATGCCGAAGCCCATCACCACCATCGCCGGCACAACGTCCATGAACGACGCTTCGAGTCCCGTCCGCAGGTAGAGGAACGCCGAGGCGCCAGCAATCAGCATGCCCACCGATATAAGCCGGCTGGTGCCGATCCGGTTGATCAGCAATCCCGACACCGGCGAGAACGCCATCATCGTGATCACCATCGGCAGCATTGTCAGGCCGGTCTTGACCGCCGAGTACCCATGCACATGCTGCCAGTACATCGTCATCGAGAACGCGATACCGGAGATGAAGAACGAGATCGCGAACGCATCCATGTTCGCCCCGGTGAAGGTGCTTGATTTGAAGAAGTGCAGCGGCACCATCGGCTTCGCCGTGCGATTCTCAACGAACACAAACGCCGCGAACAGGACAGCCGAAAGCACGAACCCGAACACGATCAGCGAGTTGCCCCAGCCGCGCTCACCAGCCTCGATCAGCGACCACGTCAGCGACGCTATCGCGCCCGTCACCAGCAGCGTGCCCGGTATATCGGTCGCCACCTCGCCGGACTCATCGTGCGACTCCTTCACCACCGCCGAGGTCACCAGAAATGCCCCGATGCCGATCGGCACGTTGATCAGGAAGATCCACTGCCAGGCGAAATACTCCACGATCAGGCCACCGACGATCGGCCCGAACGCCAGTCCGGAAACCGACACCGCCGACCAGATGCCAAGCGCCCTGCCCCGCTCCTCGGGCGGGAACGCCGCCGAAATCAGCGAGAGCGACAGCGGCATGATGAACGCCGCGCCGAGCCCCTGTACTGCCCGCGCCACGATCAGCCATTCGGTGTTCTGGACCAACGCGGCCAGCGCCGAGGTGACCGTGAAGATCACCACGCCGATCAGGAAGAACTTCTTCCGGCCAAACCTGTCGCCAAGTCCGCCGGCCGTAATCTGCAGCGATGCGAAGACCAGCGTATAGGCCGACACGATCCACTGGATTTGCGTCGGGGTCGGACCGAAATCCTCCGAAATCGTCGGGAGCGCGACATTGACGACGAGGTTGTCCAGAATCGCCATGAACAGTGCGAAGCAGGATGCCGCCAGCACCCACCACTTCGCGTTATTCTCGTTGACCCGGCCTCCGGGTCCTCCTCGAAATGACATGCGCGCTACTCCTCTGTCCCATGACGTCGCGGGGCGCCGGATGGCCCCTCCGCGATTGACCGGCTCGCAGGATACTACAGGTCGAATTCGTCAAAATCGTTTCGAAACTGACGCAATCCTGAAGGCCGGCACTACGGCCGAAATCGTCCCGGCCGCGCACGCTATCTTGACCAAGAACGAGGACACTTCCAGTCCTGATTCACTCCGGTGCTCGTGAAACGACGGCAAAACCCGGCCGCTGCTACAATCCAGTCGCCAAGCGGCCCCAAAACCGTTGTGGATGCACGCCATCCAGCCCGTGTCCGCGCACCACTAGTCAGGTTCGTTCTCAAGAGGGATTCACAC
>CAZUPA010000059.1:7578-17383 GCA_964622205.1 uncultured Sphaerobacteraceae bacterium | reverse complement strand
TCTCTATTCGATGCCATCGTCGAAAGGGTCGGTTGCCGGCGGGCCTGGCGGGAGTTCGGGGGCGACGGCTTCGACAAGGCGAGCGTGGAGGGCTGGGTCGTTGCTGGCCATGATGCCACCCGCGATGCTGGTCGAGCGTTTGTTGTAGCGGTGCAGCCGGCCCCAGCAATCAGTAAGCGAGCCGCCGGCCTCGTGGGTGAGGAGGTCGATGCAGGCGAGATCCCATTCCTGGGCGATGGAACCCTTGTTCGACTGGGGAAGTCCGACGAACGAGTCGTAGGCGTTGGTGTCCGGGGAAAAGGCGCGGGTCTGGAATCCAACTTCGAGAATGGGTGGAGATTGCACGGAGAGCCGCTGGCCGATGCGGACGATCGCCGCCGCGCGCTCGGGTTCCCGGCCTCCGTACCATTTCGAGGAGACGACTCGCGGAGGGGTCGATGGCGGACCCAACCTGAGCGGTTGGGTTGTGCCATCCAGGAACTCCCAGGCGCCCTCTCCGAGCACCGCGGCCTGGATTCGGCCACGGACAGGCTGGACGGAAACGGCGACGATCGGGCGGCCATGCTCGACAAGCGCGATCATGATGTCGAACAGGCCGGTTCCCTCGACGTACTGGGCCGTGCCGTCAATGGGATCGGCGATCCAGCACCTGTCCCGGTCCAGGCGGGAAAGGTCCTTCGCTCCCTCTTCGGTCATCTTCGCGTCGTCGGGAAAAGCGAAACCGAGGACACCCCGAATGACCTTGTCGGAGGCGAGGTCGGCGTCGGTAACCGGTGAGCCGTCTTCCTTGACGTACGTTTTGGCGGTATGGGCATTGTAGAAGTCGAGCACCGTGCTGGCCGCCTGCTCGCCGGCCAGGAGGGCGGCGTCGAGTTCGGCGCGCAGGGGGCCGCGATAGGTGATTTCGATGGGCATGCGATTCCATCCATTCCTTGAGTGGGACGTGATTGACGGGGCAATGTGCTTCCTGAGCGCGGTGTCGGAGGGCGCCGCGAGTATACTTGACGGATGATGCGGAAGTTTTGCCCCTTGGCGAAGGGTAGCATCAGGGACAAGAGTGCGATATTGTGAACTGCATCACTTCGGCACGCCATGGTGCGCGTCGTTATCACTCAAGGGAAGCAAGCTCATCACGCAGGAGGGGAACACGTGTTTCGATCTACCGCGTTTCACGGGAAACGTCGCAAGGCCATGTCACTCGCGGCGATTGGCCTCAGCACGCTGCTCCTAGTGAGTTGCGGAGGCGATGACGACGAGGATCCAACACCAACGGCGGCGCCGCCAACCACGGCCGCGACTGAAGAGGCCACCGAGGAGGTCGTGACGACTCCCGAGGAAGGCGAAGCCAGCCCGGTTGCATCGCCGATCGTGGCAAGCCCAGTCGCGGAAGGCGCCACGCCGGTGACGGACGGAGCCACTCCAGTCGTGGGTGAGGCCAGCCCGGCCGCCGATTCGGCCACGCCGGTCATCGTGTCTGGCGTTGATGCGACCCCGGTCGCGTCGCCAGTTGCTTCGCCCGTCGCATCACCGGTGGCGTCACCGGATGCCGCCACGCCCGCCAGCTAGGCTGGTCGATCCAACCGGGAACCTTGAGCAGAAGAACCGCGAGTGGCGAAATCGCCGCTCGCGGTTCTTTGTTGTGGTTCCGGTGGGTGGAAAGGGCGGGAAGCCGGACGTTGTACCATTGCTCAAACGTCGTTCACACCGGTGCAAGATGACCCATCGTGCCCTGTGCTCCGGTGAATCCGAGTACGAGAGGAAACCACACGTGGCGCACGCCGAGATCAAGAACTTCTCGAACCCAGACGAGTCCAACCGCGAGAAATCCGGCGTGGTCCAAGATGAGACATTTTCCATTCCCGCGCCAGATGTTGGCGAGGCGCTGTCCAGCGCCGACCTTGCGCCGTCCACCACGGGCGCCAATGGAATGGACTACACCGACGACGATGAGGGGCTCGACTACCGCCGGCGGTACCGGGGCCTGATTGGGGTGGGGTCCAAGGTGCCGATCCGGGACCGGTCTGTGCTGTCCCTGGTGTACACGCCGGGCGTGGCCGAAGCGTGCCTGGCGATCAAGGAGGATGCGGTCAGGTCGTATGACCTGACGTGCCGCGGCAACACGGTGGCCATCCTGACCGACGGTTCGGACATTTTCGGGCGAGAAACAGGTCCGCCGGAAGCGGCCATCCCGCTGGCGGAGGCGAAGAGCGTCATTTTCAAGACGTTCGCTGGAATCGATGCGATGCCGATTTGCCTCTCCACCCACGATGTTGGCGAGATCGTGGACACGGGCGTGGCGATATCGCCTACCTTCGGGGCGATTTGCCTGGACGACATTTCCTCCCCGCGGGCGTTCACCATCGCCGACAACTTCGACAAGGCGGCGGATATCCCGGTGTTCTCGAACCAACACCACGGGACTGCGATCCTGGTGCTAGGGGCGCTTCACAACGCCCTCAAGGTCGCTGGGAAGACGCTGGAGGATATCTCGGTCGTCATGAGTGGAGCGGGAATCGCCGGAATCGGCGTGGCGCGGCTGCTGACCCGGGCCGGCGTTCGCAACCTGGTGGTATGCGACCGCGCCGGGGCGATCTACCGGTATCGTCCGGAGCGCATGAATTGGGCGAAGTCGTATGTCGCCAAGGAAACCAACCACCAGCAGCGCAAGGGCTCCCTGGCCGAGATGCTCAAGGGCGCCGACGTCTTCGTCGGGCTTTCGACGGGCGACATCGTTACCGCCGGCATGGTTCGCGAGATGGCCCCGAACCCCATTATCTTCGCGCTGGCGGTGCCCACGCCAGAGGTCCAGCCGGACGCGGCGCGCGAGGCTGGAGCGAAGATAATCGCCACCGGGCGTTCGGACTTCCCGAACGTCATGGATGTGTCGCTGGTGTTCCCCGGGTTCTTCCGCGGCCTGCTCGATTCTGGTTCGACTCATATCAGGTTGCGGATGATGCTTGGCGCGGCGCGGGCGCTAGCGGACATGGTTCCGGCCAACGAACTGCACGCGGACAACATCCTGCCCCGGATATTCGATTTCCGGGTGGCGCCGGCCATCGCGGCGGCGGTGGTTCGAGCCGCCCAGGAGACCGGGGAGGCGACACGGGAGGTCGACGCCGATGAGGTCGCGGCCAAGACGCGCCGGTATGTGTACGAAGGGCGCCTGACGCCGGCGAGATCGAGTGTGCGCAAGGAAGATCGCAGTCTGAGAGAAGAGGCGATCGACCTTCGCGAGCGACACGGTGGAATCCTGGAAATTCGGAGCAAGATTCCCATCCGGGATCACCACATCCTGAACATGCTGTATGTGCCGCCCAGGGCACTGGTGCCGGCGCATGTGATTCGGGATGACCCATCGACCGTGACGGAACTGACCGCCAAGGGGAACCTGGTGGCGATCGTGACGGACGGATCGGCGGTGCTGGGACTGGGTGACATTGGGCCGCAGGCGGCCCTGCCGGTGATGGAAGGCAAGGCGGTGTTGTTTCAGACGCTGGCGGGTGTGGAGGCATTCCCGATCTGCCTGGCATCGAGCGATCCGGACGAGATCGTGCGCATCGTCACGGCGATTTCGCCGTCATTCGGGGGCATCAACCTGGAAGACATATCGGCTCCGCGCTGCTTCGAGATCGAGGACAAGCTGCGCGCGGCGCTGGACATGCCCGTGTTCCACGATGACCAGCACGGCACGGCGATCGTGGTCCTCGCAGCCCTGCTCAATGCCGCGAAACTGCGGAATGAAGACCTCGGCAACGTGCGAATCGTCATCAACGGCGCGGGCGCGGCGGGTGTCGCCGTGGCGAGACTGCTGGACACGGTTGGCGTGGCCGACGTGATCGTGTGCGACAGGAAGGGCGCGATCTACAAGGGGCGACCGGGTCTCGATGATTCGAAGCGGGCGCTGGCGGACATCACCAATCGCCAGGGCAAGCAGGGGAACCTCGCGGAGGTGCTTCCTGGCGCGGACGTGTTCGTTGGCCTCTCGGCGCCGGGCACGTTGACCGGAGACATGATCCGGACGATGGCCAGCGACCCGATGATCTTCGCGCTGGCGAACCCCACGCCGGAGATTACGCCGGACCTGGCGCGGGAGGCGGGGGCCTTCGCGATCGCCACCGGGCGGAGCGACTTTCCGAACCAGGTGAACAACTCGCTGGCGTTCCCCGGCGTGTTCCGAGGCGCTCTGGATGTGCGGGCGCGGACCATCAGCGACGAGATGAAGGTCGCCGCCGCGCATGCGATCGCGGACCTGGTGACGTCGGACAAGCTGACGCCGGAGTTCCTGATTCCGGATAGCCTCGACCTGCGCGTGGCTCCGCGAGTCGCGGCGGCCGTGGCCCGCACCGCGCAGGAGACCGGCCTGGCCCGGGTCGAGATCGATCCGGCGGAAATCGAGATGCGATGCCGGGATCTGGTGTATGAGGGGACGATCGCGCTCTAGCGGGGAGTTTCCCGGTCTAGAATTGGGCGATGAACACGTGCGAATGGTCCCCGGTGTCGCTTTGGCGGCTGGGCCGCGTGGCCATTCATATGGAACCTGGCGGAAAGGACCGTGAGTGTCGGAGACGAGGGAGCCCGTGATCGCATCGGGTGGCGCAACAACCGGGGGGTTCACCTGGCATCCCATATACGCGGGAAAGTCGTACGACCAGGTGCGGAGTGACCTGATCGACGATATCTCGCGCGACCAGCGCTCGTACACGCTGGCGATGGACGGCGCGGAATCTTCGGAGCACGACTCGCTGACCGCCATTGTCGAACTCGAGCGACGGTGGAGCGACTACGAGTTCGACTGGGCGGAAGCCGATCCGGCGCAGCTTGCTGATCGAATCCTCACCTTCGAGAAGGTGCGGGAGGAGCGGAAGGAGGAGATCTCGTTCGCTGACTATCGCGCGAGTGGCGCCTTGATGGAGTCGCCCAAGGTTGCTCAGGCCGCGCCATCGACCAGCTTGCCGGTGATGAAGATTGGCGCGGCGATTCTTGTCCTGCTGATCGTGATCTTCATGTTGGTCGTGCTGCTGTAGCCGTCCTATGGCGACGGCCGGGTTCGGGGCACGCGGGCGACCAGGACCACGGCCAGGATGGCCAGCGACATGCCCATGATGTGTTGCCAGGAGATGTGCTCTCCCAGCAGGACGAACGAACAGGCGAGGGCGCTCACCGGAATGAGGCCGGTGAAGACAGCGCCGCCGCTGGCGGGAATCACGCGCAAACCGTTGAACCACAGGAAGAACCCGCCGATCATGACCGGCCCGGCTGACCAGGCGATGGCGATCCAGCCGGAGGCGGGAACCGAGGACAGGTCGAAGTCAGGGATTTGCCAAAGCGCCATGGGAATCAGCATGGCCGCCCCGTAGAGACACACTAGCTGGCAGTTCTGGAGCGGGTCCATGTGCGCTCCCAGCGATTTACCGAGGACGGTGAACAGGGCTTCGCAGATGACGGCGCCCATGACCAGTACACCGCCCAGCAGCGGCGCGCTGGTTTCGCTTGCGTCTCCGCTCACCTGAGCGGTATTCGCGATCAGGACCCCCGCCATGGCGACGACGATGCCGATAGCGGTTGTACGCGGGATTCGTTCGCCAAGGGCCAGCGAGAGCAGGGCGATGGCGGCGGGAACCGTGCTGGTGATGATGCCCGAGGTGGTCGCCGATGTACGGTCGACTCCCAGCATAAGGAGGGCGTTGAAGAGCACGACACCGGTCAGCGCCTGAGCGAAGACGACGAGGTGTGCCCGTCTCGTCATCTCAGGGAGCCGCTTGTTCAGGAATCGCATGATCAGCAGGATGGCCACGGTGGCAAGGCTCTGGCGGATGGCGAGGCCCACCATGACGGGAAACGCCTCGATCATGTACCTGGCGCTGATCACCGTGGTGCCGACCAGGAGTTGCGACGAGGCCAGCGAGACCTTCGCCAGCCGAGCCGATCTCCGGGAGGCTGGTGTGGCGGCGGATTCTTCCGCTCCAGGGACTGGATCAGTGGCAATTCCGGCGTTCAGGCTGGCGCTCCGGAATCTGAAAGGGACAGGTGCGGTAGCATGGTCACCTTGAGGTTCCGCCAGTGGTGGGGAACAAGGGCATGTCTCGACGTGTCGGATGATGGAGTGCGGATTGAACGATGACGTGCGACGAGCGATAAGCGAGCGAATCCTGGGGATCGCGGATTGGCGAACCCAGCGCGAGCAACAGGACCTGCTTGGGCTTGGGCCCGAGGTCGCGGCGCGCAGCCGGCGATCGGCGGACGGGCTGCGTGCACTCGCCGGGGCAATCGTCATGCTGCCGGCGGACGATTCCCGGTTGGCGAAGGTGGCGGTGTTGGCCTTTTACGGGGAGCAGTTCGATCCTGGGGCGACTATGCTCCACGAACTGGGCCGGTTTCGGTTCCACGATCCAGACGTGACCATTGATGGCTTCATCGACAGGATGGTGGAACTGGCGGAACTCGACCATGGCGAACGGGATCATCTCGGTGGACGGCAGGTTCCAGGCGACAACCCCTGGCGTCCCGGGTGGTTGCCGCCGGACGAAGAAGAAGACGAATGGTAGATCGCCGATCGTCCTCCCGCGCTGATGACTGCTATTTCAGCCAGATCGGATTTGAGATGGCGCGAAGGCCGCCGTACTCGGTGTGGATCTGGGACCGGACGTAGGGCTGTCCCTTCCCAAGGATATTGAGGGCAAAGCTCCAACTCTGATCGTCCTCGGTGATCGCCTCGGTGGCGATGATGCCATTTGCCCCGATGATGTCGAGCGCGGTGCCCTTGCCTCCGACGATCCGGGCGGTGATCAGATCATTCTCGCGGGTCATGTAGATCTGAGGGCCGTCGGGCGCGTCAGTGATGAAGCAGTCGCCCGCCTTGATGGCATCGATGATGGCCTTGGGCGAAAGTGGGCGCTTGGTCTGGATCCAGACCGTGGGGCGGCCAAGCTGAGTGGGGCTGAGCGGGTTGTCGGGATTGCCCGGCTGGCCGGGGAAGTGGACGTCGCTACCGCCGACGGCCGCGAGCTTCTGGCCAGATCGCAGTGCGTCGTCCCAGACGCGCAGGGAGACAGAGTTCAGGGCGTTCCACCAGCCGTTCCAGACCTCGACGGCGTGGAAGCCCGTGATCTCGGGATAGGCCCAATCGGGACCGTACGGCCGCGGGTGGTTCTTTGCAACGAACCCGCCATCCTTGCGGGCGGCGGTGACGGCGGCCTGGATGCCTTCCGGAGTCGGATCGCGAAAGTCGTACCAGGTGTCCGTTCCCCAGACGTTGAAGTGGCCGGCGTAGGTGGTGACCTCGACGCCAGGCACGAGAACGGGCCAATCGCCTCCGGATGGGACGAGATCGACTGGCGACTGGGCACGGTTGTGATCGGTGATGCTGTAGAAATCGAGGCCGGCTTCATAGGCCTGAACCGCCAGGTCGGCGGGCGTGGCGTTGCCGTCCGAATAGATGGTGTGGCCGTGGAGGTCGCCCCGGTACCAGTTGCGCTCGGCCGGCTTGGGCAGGTCCCTTCGGGTGAGCGTTTCGATGTCCGGCACTGGCGGTTGCTCGGGAATGTCCACCTCGGGATCGAGTTCGATGGTGATGGTGGCGTCGAGACCAAGGGGGCCGACCTTGTAGGCGCCGAGGAGCACGTGCCAGGTGCCCTGGTTGGGCTTGCCGGTTCTGTATGGAGGAGTCGACCATTTCTTGCCGATGACGATGGTGTCGCGCGCGGAACCGCTCCAGCCCCGGAACCCTTCGCCCCCGGTCTCGATACCGTGCTGATCGAAGAGGCCGATGTCGAGGGTGTTGCCATTGGTCAGGCGGGGATCGGACCCGATCCGGTCGTTGTACACAACGGAGAGCTGGAACTGTTCGACCCCGCTTGGCAGGTCGAATGGGATGTGACGAAGGGCGCCAGCTTCACTCTCCTCGAATCGTGCGGTCAGAACAATTGGGGAAGTTTTGCTTGCAGGCAACGTGCGCATCCTTTTGAGAGTCGTTCGCGGTGGAAAGTGCCGCCGCGCGTGGTGCAGTACCATATTCTATAAGACTTGCGACAACATTTGTGAGTTTGATGTACGTCTTGCATGCGAACATACCATGTCATGAAATGTTCGCACCCCCATTCTTGAGGAAACTCCCTTTTTAAGCGGGATTCCTGTTGCCACAAGTACCCATGGATTGATACTCTCCACTCGACCCAGCGCGATGTTGGGCGGGCGTGGCGGGCAGACCCGTTCGCGAGCCTATTCCCACTCCTTGTCGCGAGCCGGAATTTTCATGCAGGGGGCGGATGCTCCCCGCGGTCGTTAGGATTATCGGAGCACTACGTGGTCGACACAGTTACACAGGATGCAGGAAACGCAACCGAGGCGGTTGTGGAGCAGTTCGTATCGGTGACGGACACCGTTCGACCATCCGGCGATGCCAGAGGCAAGCCGCACGTGGTTATCGTGGGCGGTGGATTCGCCGGCCTGAACGCCGCCAAGGGACTGGCTGACGCCCCGGTGCGGGTGACCCTGATCGATCGCCGGAACCATCACCTGTTCGCGCCGCTGCTGTACCAGGTCGCGACCGCGCAACTCTCCCCCGCCAACATCGCCCAGCCGATCCGGTCGATCCTCCGGGGACAGCACAACACCACGGTGATCCTGGACGAGGTGACCGCGATTGATTCCGAAGGCCAGTCCGTTGTGCTCGCCTCGGGCGGTACGCTCCGCTACGACTTCCTGATCGTGGCCGTGGGGGCAACGCACTCGTACTTCGGCCGCGACGAGTGGGCTCCATTGGCGCCGGGCCTCAAGACGCTCGAAGACGCCATCAACATTCGCGGCCGGATTCTGATGGCGTTCGAAGAGGCGGAGACTGAACCAGACCCTGCCCGTCGAGAGGCGCTGCTCACCTTCATCGTGATCGGCGGTGGTCCGACCGGCGTGGAACTGGCCGGCGCGATCGGCGAGATCGCGAAGTACACGCTGGCGCATGATTTCAAGCACATCAACACCAAGGGCACGAAGATCCTGCTCCTTGAAGGGTTGCCGCGTATTCTGCCGATGTTCCCGGAAGAGCTATCCGCGGCCGCGGAGGCCGATCTCGGCAAGTTCGATGTCCAGGTTCGCACCGGATCGCTGGTAACCGCCATTGATAAGGGCGGAGTCAACATCGGTGATGAGCGCATCGATGCGGCCACGGTGATCTGGGCGGCGGGCGTGCAGGTATCGCCGCTCACAAAGGCACTTGGTGAGATCGCCGAGCTCGATCGGGCTGGCAGGGTCGCGGTAGAGCGTGAACTCCACATCCCTGGGCATCCAGACATCTTTGTGCTGGGAGACGCGGCGGGAATCAAGACCGCCGAAGGCAAGCCGGTGCCGGGTGTGGCGCCGGCGGCGATGCAGCAGGGCAAGTGGGCGGCATCGAACATCATCCGGGCGGTCAACGGCGAGGCGTACGCTCCATTCAAGTACATCGACCGGGGGAGCCTGGCGACCATTGGAAGAAACCAGGCGGTTGCGTCGGTGAAGGGGAGAAACTTCAATGGGTTCATCGCGTGGATCCTGTGGATGTTCGTCCACGTGTTCTACCTGAACGGGCTGCGCAACCGGGCGATGGTGATTTCGCAGTGGGCGTTCGGATATTTCCGGTTCGGGCGCAACGCGCGTTTGATCACGGGGGACGTGCCGCGACGGTTGAAGCCGTAGCGATAACCAGGATTGGTTGAGGAGAACGGGGGTGCATTCGTGTAGCCCCGTTCTCGCGCGAATATAGGCTACATATCCCTATAGATCACAAAAATCGCTTACCAGCCTCCCAGACCCCAAGTACGGCGACCCGCGC
>CAZUPA010000059.1:0-7478 GCA_964622205.1 uncultured Sphaerobacteraceae bacterium | reverse complement strand
CACGACCGCGATGACGTGTCGCGGCCGTCATGGTCGACCCGATAGCGATGATCCCCGCGGGGCGCCCCCCGGTCAGGTGGCCTGGCCGCCCGGCGTGGGGTCGTCCGGATCCAGCGGATCGGTTCCATTCTCGACTTCCTCGAAGTCGGTGAGGCCATCTCCGTCGGTATCGGGATTGGTTGGATCCGTCAGCGTGAAGTAGACCTCATCGCCATCGGTGAGTCCGTCCCCATCGGTGTCCGGGTTCAGCGGATCGGTGAGATAAAGCAGCTCTCCGCCGTCATAGAGCAGGTCTCCATCGGTATCGAGGTTCAACGGATCAGTTTCGTAGACAAAGACCTCGTTGAAGTCGTTAATGCCATCATCGTCGGTATCCGGATTCAATGGATCGGTGCCGAAATCCACGAGTTCGCGGTAGTCATTGATCCCGTCGTTGTCGGAGTCGGCGTTGAGTGGATCGGTGCCGTAGTACTCCTCCTGGGCATCGGTGAGGGAATCGGAGTCGGAATCGGCTCCGGTGTCGCCCTCGATTTCGACCAGGGTGAACGGCACGTCTTCGGGCTCGGCTTCAGGCGACGCGGGAGATTCGGGCGTGGCGGGAGTCTCCGTCGCCACCGGCTCTTCCGTGGGTTCTGGTTCCAGCGTTACCGGGATCTCGGTCGGTTCCTCGGTCTCCACCGCCTCGGGCGTGGCGATCGCGGTTGCTTCGCCCTCCTCGCCAAAACTGACAACAGCGCCAATATAGGCGATCACCACCTCCGAGCCGTCTTCGGCGCCGGTGAAGGAGATGGGGCTGTCGAATTCCGCGATATCGCCCGGCGTGATGGTGACGTCTTCCTGGTTGCCCGCGGACGCGACCACCTGACCCGAGAGACCGAGCACCAGGGTTCGCCCCGCGCCCTCCGGGATGGCCGTCTCGTCGCCTTCCTCAAGCACCGCGCGGACAAGATCGAGGTCGCGCGTACCGGCAAGCGGCTGGAACGGCTGGCCCGTAAGGACATCTTCGCCGATGCTGAATGCATCCTCGGCTGTCAATTCGATGAAGATGAACCCATCTGGCGGGCCGAATGTTTCCAGCCTGACCCTGGATCCAGCGTACAGGAACGCCGCTTCGCCAGCCGCGACGCGAATCTGGTTGCCGCTGGCGTCGTCGGTGATGAGCAGCGGTGTGGTGCGGGCCAGCACAAACGCGGGGTGGGCGAGGTCGATAGGTTCGGAACCAGCTTCCGTTGTGAAGGTGCTGACCTGCCAAACCTGATTCCCCACCGGAACGGTGAATACCCCCTGGGCGATAACCGCCGAATCCCCAGAGGCGGGCGATGGTCCAGCGGGACCAAGCGCTTGAGCCATGACGCCCGCAACCGACGCGACTCCAAGGACAATACTCAGCAGCACGAGGCCAGTTCGCGATTTCAAGGATCGCCATGCGGATGAGGCGGGGTTGTTCGTCATGCCAGTACTTTCTCCCCAGCGTGCTGGTCGCGGATCGGGTTAACTGAGGCTACGGTACGGGAGAACTCCCGCCCGCGTCAAACCGGGGCAGGAATGGAAGAACCCCACCCGGAATATCCGGATGGGGTTCGACGTTCCCTGTACCCGGTTGGCGCCGGGCGCGGGGTGACTAGCTGGCGGAATCGAAATTCTTGCCAGCCACGTCCCAGTTGACGACGTTCCAGAACGCCTTGAGGTAGTCAGGGCGCTTGTTCTGGTATTTGAGGTAGTAGGCGTGCTCCCAGACATCGACGCCAAGAACCGGAGTCTGGCCATCGGAGAGCGGGCTGTCCTGGTTGGCGGTGCTGAGGACTTCAAGGGCGCCGTCGCCATTGACAACGAGCCATGCCCAACCAGAGCCGAAGCGGGCCGCGCCAGCCGCGTTCACCTTCTCCTGAAGCGCATCGAGACCGCCGAAGGTGGAGGCGATGGCGTCGGCGAGCGCGCCGGTTGGGGCGGACGCTCCACCCGGGGTCAGGAGTTCCCAGAAGAACGTGTGGTTCACATCGCCACCGGCGTTGTTGCGAACAGCGGTTCGCTTGTCGTCTGGAACCTGGGAGAGGTCCTTGACCAGATCTTCCGAACTTACGCTTTCGAGAGCGGTGCCAGCGACAGCGTTGTTGAGATTGGTCACGTACGTCTGATGGTGACGGTCGTGGTGGATTTCCATTGTCTGTGCATCGATATGCGGTTCGAGTGCGTCGAACGCATAGCCGAGTGGTGCGAGTTCACGAGCCATGGTGTATGTCCCTCCGAAGGTCTCTTGCCGTTCCGGTACCCCCGGAACAGACAACAATTGAACCACGAATCCGATGTGCGATTGCACCAATTCGATGTGCCCATGTTCCTCGCGTCGCGGGGCCACGGGCTGGGGCAACTACATCGACCGAACACCTCCATAATATCACAAGTGAAAGGTTGGAAAATCTGAATACCGCGTGCATTCAAGACAGCTCCCTCTCTCTTGGGGGCGCGAGTGGAACAACCCGTCGGCGCGTTGCGATGCGCGCCAGACCTTGTGGGCAGGCGGACGGCAATCGCGACCGCCCGTGCGTCTCACCCATGGGGCCGGCGCCCCAGGGAGTCATCGCCGCCAGGACCTGGAGCGGCTCGCCCGAACGCACGACGGTCCCTATTGCATGCCGGTCGAATGTGTGACCGACGCCCAAACCGGAGTCGCTTCCCGATGGAAGTTGGGATTTGGGCCACTATACGAGCGGAACACTATCTGATAGGCTATCGCGAATGTCATCACAACCTCATTTTTCCCTGGAGGAGTTGCCGGAAACGATCGACTGGAATGGTCGTCCGGCGGCCACGGAGGAGGCAACCAGCGCACGCGACCTCAGATCCGGGTTTCCGTCATACCGATCACGTGTGGTAGCCCGGCTTGAGGCTTGCTACGTTGAGAAGGAGAAGGACGCCGAATGGCCGACTCGAATTCATCCACGCCGGGTTCAACGGAAAGCACCCGGACCGTAATTGGAGTGCCGAAGGAAATCGCGGAGGGGGAAACGCGCGTCAGCCTGATACCGGACACGGTCTCGCGATTAACCCGAGACGGGATTGGCGTGATCGTGGAAGCGGGGGCGGGAACCGGTTCGTCGATCAGTGACGAGGAATACGAAGCGGCCGGGGCGACAATCGCGCCGGATGCCAGGTCGGTGTACTCGCAGGCATCACTCGTACTGAAGGTACAGGCTCCGACGTTCGACGGCGATGACAGCGAAATCGCCCAGATGACACCGGGAACCGCCCTGGTGGCGTTCCTCGCGCCATTGTGGAATCACGACCTGGTGCGAACACTGGCGGACCGGGGAGTGACCAGCTTCAGCATGGATGCCGTGCCACGCATCACGAGAGCGCAATCGATGGACGCGATCTCGGCGATGACCACGATCAGCGGCTACAAATCGGTGCTGCTGGCGGCGAATTACCTGCCAAAGTTCTTTCCATTGCTCATGACAGCCGCCGGAACCATCCGGCCCGCGAAGGTGCTCGTCATTGGGGCTGGAGTCGCGGGGCTGCAGGCAATCGCCACGGCCAGGAGGCTGGGGGCGGTGGTCGAGTCGTACGACACACGTCCGGTCGTGAAGGAACAGGTGGAGAGCCTTGGCGCGAAGTTCGTCGAAATCGATACTGGATCGAAGGACACGCAGGACTCAGGAGGCTATGCCCGCCAGGCGACGGAAGAGGAACTCCGCAAGCAACAGGAAGGGCTCAACACGCATATCGCGGACTCGGACATCGTGATCACGACCGCGCTGGTGCCCGGCAGGCCCGCGCCGAAGCTGATACCGGAATCTGCTGTCGCGGCGATGCGGACTGGCAGTGTGATCGTGGACCTGGCCGCGGAGACGGGCGGCAACTGTGACCTGACGGCGCCAGGCGAGATCGTGGTGCGCGAAGGCGTGACGATCATTGGCCTGCTCAACCTGCCAGCGACGATGCCCGTGCATGCGAGCCAAATGTACGCCAGGGTGATGCAGAACCTGATGGGACTGCTGCTCAAGGACGGTACGCTCAACATCAACCTCGACGACGAGATCATCCGGGGCATGTGCATCACGAAAGATGGCGATGTCATCCAGGAGATGACCCGCAAGGCGATGAGCCTGAACGACGTTCCAGCACCTGCCTCTCCTCCGGCGGAACCAGCGCCAGAGCCGCCCAACGAAGCCGAACCGGAACCGGTCGATGACGCGGGCGGGCTTGACGCCCCGGACGGAGAGGAAGTTGCGGCGGAGACAGCCGCGGGCCCGGGCGATGAGCCGGCAATCGACCAAGAGGAGTCCCCAGACGCGGGGTCCGCCGTTGACGAACCAGAATCCAGCCAAGAGGACAGACGGAACTGATGCACCGGCCCTTGGTCCTATCGGGACCGGGGCGCATACGGATATTGGAGACAAGCTGTTGGACTCATCAACAAGGAGGCTCGGCTCGTGGATTCGGAATTCCTGTTAGGGGCGTATGTCTTTATTTTCGCGCTCTTTCTTGGGGTGGTGCTCATTACCCGGGTACCATCGACGTTACATACGCCGTTGATGTCGGCGACGAACATGATCTCGGGCATCGTGCTGATCGGCGCCATCATCGTGATGGGCTCGGTCGACGCATGGTGGCTCGAGGCGCTGGCGTTCCTCGCCATCGTATTCGCCGCGGCCAACGTTGTGGGCGGGTATGCGGTGACGGACCGGATGCTGCGGATGTTCAAGCAGCGACGGCCGGCGGCGGCTGAAGCGACGGAGCAGCAGTCATGATCGACAACTGGCGCGACGCGTGGATCGATGCCGCGTACTTCGTTTCGGCGATCATGCTCGTGATTTCGCTCAATCGGCTGAGTTCGCCGCGAACGGCTCCATTCGGAAACCAGCTCGCCGCCGCCGGACTGGCCCTGGCGACGATCGCGACATTCTTCCTGGCCGAAGTCGAACGCAACTATATCCTCATCGTCATCGCGATCCTGATTGGTGGCGGCGTCGGATACCTGATGGCGCAGCGGGTGCAAATGACCGCGATGCCGCAGATGATCGCGATCCTGAATGGAATGGGCGGCGCGGCCTCGGCGATCATCGCGGTCACCGAGTTCATGGGCAAATCGGACATGGACCGGACGACGGTCCTGTCGGTGGTGCTCGGCTGCATCATCGGATCGATCGCGGCAACGGGCAGCCTGGTGGCCTATGCCAAACTCCAGGGACTCATTAAGGCCAGAACAACGGTAATCGGCAACCGTCAGGCGGTGTCTGGCGGGTTGATCGGCGGGATGGCCGTGGCTGGCGCCATCACGGTCTGGGCTCGAAGCGGGGTGACCGCCGAGGTCTTCCTGCTCGTGACGTTCGTGGTAGCGCTGGCGGCGGGCCTGCTGCTTGTGCTCCCGATTGGCGGCGCGGACATGCCGGTCGTCATCGCGCTCCTGAACGCGGCGAGCGGCGTCGCGGGCGTGTTGGCCGGTTTCGTGCTCGACATTCCTCTACTGGTGATCGGCGGATCTCTGGTGGGGGCATCTGGTGTGTTCCTATCGCTGGTGATGGCGAAGGCCATGAACCGGTCGCTTGTAAACGTGATCTTTGGCTCGTTCGGAGCAACGGCGACATCCAGCGGTGCTGGTGGTGACGGCGCGGAGGAACGGCCTATCCATGAGGTAACGGCGGACGACGCGGCGGTTTCGCTAGCTTACGCCCAGCGGGTGATCGTGGTGCCGGGTTATGGTTTGGCGGTGGCGCAGGCGCAACACGCGGTGCAGGAACTGGCGACAGAGCTTCAGAAACGAGGCGTGGACGTTCGCTATGCGATCCACCCGGTGGCCGGTCGGATGCCAGGACACATGAATGTGCTGCTGGCCGAGGCAAACGTGCCGTACGACGATCTGTACGAGATGGACAGGATCAACGACGACTTTGCCAGAACCGACGCGGTGCTGGTGATCGGCGCCAACGACGTGACGAATCCCGCCGCGCGAGACGATCCGGGCAGCCCAATTTACGGAATGCCGATCCTGCGGGTGGACGAGGCGGCGAGCGTGCTGGTGCTCAAGCGAGGCATGAGTCCAGGATTCGCGGGGGTGGAGAACGAACTCTTCCACAACCCGAAGACGTCGATGCTCTTCGGCGACGCGAAAGACTCACTTGGGAAGTTGATAACGGAGGTCAAGAACGTCTAGCGCGGTGATCGAATCACTCCCAAGTACAGATCGCCCCACCAACCTGGCGCATGCGTGACGGTGAGCACTTCGGCCGATCAGGTCGAGGTGCTCACTTTTTCGACCTCGCTGTCTCGAAGCGTTCGACGCATCAAGATCGTGCCGACGATCGCGGAGCAGATCGAGCCGCCCATGACGCCAACCTTGGTTGCGTCAAGCAGGTGCGGATCGTTGGCGAAGGCCAGGCCACCAATGAAGAGGCTCATGGTGAAGCCAATGCCGCAAATGACGGCCATGGCGTGGATTTGGACCCAACTCACGCCCACCGGCATCGGGGCCAGCCCTGACCTGATCGTGAGCCAGATGGCGCTGAAGATACCGATCTGCTTGCCAAGGAAGAGACCCAGGGCGACACCGACTGGAAGCGTTCCGAAAATGTCGGATCGCTCCAGGCCCGAGAACGCGACGCCGGCGTTCGCGAACCCGAACAGCGGGAGAATGCCGAAGTTGACCCAGTTCAGCAGCCCGTGCTCGGTCACCTTCATGGGCGAACGATCCGGATTGGACGGATTGCGCGACGGAATGGCCATCGCCAGCACCACGCCGCTCAGGGTGGCATGGATTCCAGACTGGTAGAGACTGATCCAGAGCGCGAGTCCGACGAGTCCGTACGGTACGAGCGAATACACATGCCGTCGATTCAGGACGGCGAGCGCCACGACCGAGGTGGCGGCCAATCCCAGCCAACCGAGGGCCAGACTGGACGAGTAGAACAGCGCGATGATCACGATGGCGCCAAGATCGTCGATGATGGCGATGCTGACGAGGATGATCCGGATGGCGGACGGGACGCGGGAGCCGATCAGAGCGAGCACGCCAATGGAAAAGGCTATGTCGGTAGCCGAGGGGATTGCCCAACCGGCAAGGTGATCTGGATCGCCGATGTTGACTGCCACGAAGATCAGCGCGGGAACGATCATCCCGCCAGCGGCGGCGATGCCGGGCAGCGCACGCGCCCCCCAGGCGGACAGGGAACCGCCAAGGAGTTCCTGCTTGATTTCGATGCCCACGAGCAGGAAAAAGAGTGCCATCAGGCCATCGTTGATCCAGTGCAGGACGGAGAGACCCAGTATCTTGGCATGCAGCACTTCTTCGTAGGCCGAGCCAAGGGGGGAGTTGGCGACAATCATCGCCAGTGCGGCGGCGGCGAGGAGGACGACGGCCGCGGCCGGTTCGCTACGAATGAAACGGACGAGCATGGAGGTTCCTCACCAGTCGACAATCCAGGACGGGGAGGACCTGGGGGTCGCCTGATCGCGTGGCGGGCCGCTGTCCTCAGGACACT
>CAZUPA010000058.1:15677-18141 GCA_964622205.1 uncultured Sphaerobacteraceae bacterium | reverse complement strand
GCGGCGCGATCCTGGGGAATGCGCATGCGTTCCAGATGCCAGAGGTTGCGGGGGAGCGCGGCGTGGAAGGAGGTCGTCTTCTTGTCGACCCCGGCCGCGCGTTCGAGATACTGCTCTCGCATCCGCTCGCGGATCATCACCAGGTCGCCGAGCGACAAGCGTTGGGGAGTGGCGGAAGCTTCGACATCGGCGGCAAAACTGATCCACCGCCAGAGTCGTTTCCAGAGTGATGGCTGCCGAATCTCAGGCTCCTCGATTTCGGATGAAGGTGTAGCGAGTTCATCGCGTCGCCGTTGGAGGTACACGGCGGAACGTTCGAGGAACTGCTCCATGTCCACCTTCCCCTGGGTAATCTCGCGGTCGATCTCCATCCAGGTTGGGGCGTACCCGGCGTTTTTGAGCGTTCGTAGCGCCGAGGCCATATCCGGGGCGAACGGCGAATCTTCCAGGTCGATCCTCCTGCCCGCGTCGGGCAGGTTGTCGAACTCGCCTCGCTCCTGCGCTTCCTGAATCGCCTCTTCGATCCAGCTATCCCAACTCTTGATCGGCTTGCGCTGGAAATCGCCTTCGTGTCGTATCGGCATGGTGTCCTCCACGTCGCTGTGGGCCGGCATCATTTGTGAAAAGCGTAACGAATCATCCTCGTGAACGCAACCGCCCCCGGAACCCTTTCGGGCCGGAGGCGGATGAATCGCGAACCTGTGGAAGCCTGGATCAGGCGAGGGCCTGGTCCAGGTCGGCGATGAGGTCGGCGACATTCTCGATGCCAACCGAGGCGCGGATCAGGCTCTGGCTGACGCCCACTCCGGTGCCTTCGACACTGATGTGGGTCATCTTGCCGGGGTGCTCGATGAGCGATTCGACACCACCGAGACTTTCGGCGAGGAGGAAGATCTCCGTTCGCTCGACCACGCGTTTCGCCGCTTCGTATCCGTCCTTCATGGTGAAGGACACCATGCCGGAGAACGCTTTCATCTGGCGACGCGCGATTTCATGGCCAGCGTGGCTCGGCAACCCCGGGTAGAAGACCTCATCCACGGCCGGATGTCCTTCGAGGAAGGTCGCGACCGCCAGCGCGTTCTCGCTGTGCCGGTCCATGCGCACGGCGAGCGTTTTCAGTCCACGCACGGTCAACCAGCAGTCGAATGGGCTGGGCACAGCACCAGCCGCGTTCTGCATACCCTGCAGGAACTCGCCCAGCTCCGGGTCGTTGCCGGTGAGCGCGCCGCCCACCACGTCGGAGTGGCCGCCCATGTACTTGGTGGTGCTGTACAGGACGATATCGGCGCCCAGCGCGAGGGGCTGCTGCAGGTAGGGCGTGGCGAAGGTGTTGTCCACCACCAGCAGCGCGCCAGCTTCCCTCGCGATGGTCGACATGCCCGCGATGTCGGTGACGCGCAGGTTCGGGTTGGTCGGCGTTTCGACCCAGACCAGTTTCGTGGCGGGGGTGACGGCCGCGCGGGCGGCGTCGAGATCGCCAAAGTTGGCGAGGTTCGTTTTGATGCCGTACCGGGTAAGGGTTTCCACCAGGAACCGGTAGGTGCCCGAGTAGATATCGTCGGAGAGGAGCACCTCGTCGCCGGGATTGAGCAGCCAGGTGATGTTCTGGGCGGCGGCCGTGCCCGAGGCATAGCAGAGCGCCCAGTTGGACTGCTCCAGCGCGGCGATCTGGTCCTCCAGGGCCGAACGGGTCGGGTTGCCAGTGCGCCCGTATTCGAAGCCCTTGAACTCGCCAAGGGCATCGTGGCGATAGGTGCTTGCCATGTTGAGGGGGATAACGACGGAGCTGGTGGTGGGATCGGGATCCTGGCCGCTTCGAATCGCCCGGGTTTCGAAGTGCTTGTCGCTCCAGTCAGTCTGCTGACGACGCTGATTCGGTTTTGATGGGTCGAACATTCCTGCTCCTGCTACCGTTCGAGATGATCCAGGGCCGGTGATTCCTGGCGCATCCTGTGTCCGGGCAGGAAGCGATGGACGATCGTGGCCATTGCCTCATGTTGTACCCCGTAGCCGTGCGCGTGGCAACCGGGTAGGCGAGACGATTCGGGAACGACCCGCCTGGCCGCTTGCCGATCGCCTATACGCGACCGGCGAACCAGTCGATCACGCGCTGGTAGTAGTCCGCCTTGTGTTCGTTCGGACCACTGTGGAGCATCAGGTGCGCGCCGCCCGGATAACGCACGAACTCGGTTTCCACGCCCCGCCGGGAGAGCGCAACGAACAGTTGCTCGCCCTGGCCGATGGGGCAGCGGTGATCCTGCTCGCCATGCACGATCAGGGTCGGGGTGGTGGCGTTGTGGATGTGCGTGGAGGGTGAGTGCTCCAGCATCCATTCGCGGTGTTCCGGCAGCTCGCCGCCCCACTGGTACGCGCCCCAGACGTGCCCGATGTCGCTGGCGCCGTAGAACGACTCCAGGTCGAACACCGGCGCCCCACAGACGGCCGCCTTGAACCGGTTCGTGTG
>CAZUPA010000058.1:0-15577 GCA_964622205.1 uncultured Sphaerobacteraceae bacterium | reverse complement strand
ACTCCAGGTCGAACACCGGCGCCCCACAGACGGCCGCCTTGAACCGGTTCGTGTGCCCGATCGCCCAGGAGGTCATGAAGCCACCATACGAATACCCCATGATCGCGGTGCGCTCCGCGTCGGCGTAGGGCCGTTCGAGCATCGCGTCGAGCGCCGCCTTGACGTCCTCCCAATCGCCATATCCCCAGTCGCCATGCACCAGGTGGGCAAAACGCCGACCGTACGTTCCCGAACCGCGCGGGTTCGGCGAGACGACGATGTAGCCGGCGTTCGCCAGCACCGCCGCGACCTTGTCGAAGCCATAGCCGAAGTTGCCATGGGGGCCCCCGTGAATCTCGAGCACGACCGGGTAGGAACCAGTCTCGTCGAAATCCGGTGGGAAGGTGATCCAGAAGTCGATCTCCTCGCCCGCTCGCTGGATTGACGACTTTTCGAAGGTTCCGGCGGGCGTTTCGGAGAAGAACTCATCGTTCAGGCGCGTGATGACCTTCGCTTCCCGGTTCTGGAGATCGAAGGTGACGATCTCGCCCGTCGAAAGGGGTGTCGCGTGCGCCTGCACCACGAGGTTACGCTCGGCATCGACGCTCAGCCCGCTGTGAACGGCCTCGAACTGGGCAACCCCAGTGATCTCGCCGGTGAACGCATCAATCGTCCACAGCCCGCTGGCACCAGCCTGGACTCCATGAACAAGCGCGGTGGTCGCGTCGAGCCAGACCGGCTGGGCGGGATTCCCGAGCGTGGGATAGCCGACTTCGGGCGAGAACGCGAGATCATCGGTCAATCGCGTGACCTCTCCCGTCTCGACATCGTAGCGGAAGTAGTCGTTCTGGGCTCCGGGCGCGTCATCGCCGTCGAAGAGGATGAAGGTGCCGTTCGCCGACCATCGCCACGTGCCGAGCGACCAGTCTTCGGTCCCAACCAGTGTGATATCGCAGGATGCGACATCGATCAGGCCGAGTTGCTGGTGCATGCCGTTGCGGTTGAGCACCTTCGCCGCGATCGTCCTGCCATCGGGCGACCACTGGGGATCGGTATGGTCCACCAGCGCGGTGGTCAACTGGCGGGGAGCGCCACCCGCGACGTCCACTACCATGACCTGGAGACGGGTGTCATACAGCAGGCCACGATTGTCCTGCTTGTAATCGAGTCGGCGAAAGGCGCGAACCTTTGGCGCGGCGTCGGGATCGACTGGCGATTCGTCCGGATTGTCCGGATCGACCGGGAGCGAATAGGCCAACGCGCCGCCGTCGGGTCTCCACGAGAGCGTCAGCGGGGCCGATGCGTGGCGCGTGACCTCACGCGGCTCGCCACCGCCAGCCGGGAGCACACACACAACGTATGGTTTGTCGCCTTCCTGGCGAGACACGTAGGCGATGGCCGATCCATCTGGCGACCACGCCTGCCCGCTGTTGGTACGACCGCCGAATGTGAGTTGCCGGGCATCGTCACCGCTGGGCGAGACGCTCCAGAGGTGGCTGGTCGTCTTCCACGAAACCGGGTCCACCTCGGCGAGCGAGTAGACGATACGGGAGCCGTCTGGCGAGATGGAGGGACTTCCCGCCGTTCGCACGCCAGTGACAAGCCGCTCTGGCGTGAGGCGCGTCGAAGTGCTGGTGATGGTCATGTGGCGCAAGCCTTTCCATGCGGGCCGCTGGAGTGAGCGGCCCGGGGTACGCGATGGATCGTGAAAATCGGCGTCAGCCGATGCCACACCATTCGATGGCGGCGACCGTGGTCACCTCGATCGCGGTTAGCAATTCGTTGATATCGAGCCACTCGTCGGCGCAATGCACGAACCGGACATCACCAGCGCCGTAGGTGGCCGTGGGAATACCGCCCACGTTGATCAGCAACCTCATGTCCAGTCCGGCGGTGATGCCCTTGAACGTGGCCTCCGAGCCGGTGACCGTTTGGTGGGCGGCGGCAAGGGTCTGCGCGATCGGCTCATCCGGCTGGATCTCGCAGGACGCGAACTGACCGCCGAACCATTCGACCTCGGGCCGGTGCTCGCGCATCCAGTCGTCGGCGTCCGCGATCGCGGCGATCCGCCGCTCGGCCTCGGCCTGCATCTCTTCGATGGTCTCACCCGGCAGGAATCCAAGCCGCCCCTCGGCCACCAGCACTTCCGGTACGGTGGATGCCCATGTTCCGGACCGGACAAGCCCGGTGCTGATCGGGAACTTGTTTTCAAAGTGGTCGTAGAGCGGATGGCTTAGCGTAGCGTTGCGCTCGGCCTCCCAGGCCAGCAGTTCCTGGAAGATCGGGATGAACTTCTCGACCGCCGACACGCCCATGTCGCGATGTGCGCCGTGGGCGGATTTGCCGTGGACCGTGATCCGGTAGACGAGGGACCCACCGTGGGCGATGACCACGTCGAGGCTGGTCGGCTCGGAAATGATCGCCGCGTCCGCCCGGTGCCCGCGCAGCATGGTGGAGAGTGCGCCAACGCCGCCATTCTCCTCCCCGACGCTGGCCGCCAGCTTCACGTCTCCGGCGAGCTTCACTCCGACCGCGTCGAGGATGTCGAGCACGGCGAGGTTGGCGATCACGCCGCCCTTCATGTCGGCGGCGCCACGGCCGTAGACCCGGTCGCCATCGACTTCGCCCAGGTGATTCCGCGTCCACAGGTCGAGGTCGCCGAAGTCGACCGTATCGACATGGCCCTGAAGCATCAGCGACCGGCCGCCTCCGGTTCCCTTGCGGACGCCGACCAGGTTCGGACGGTTCACGTAAACTTCCTGTTCACCCACATGCACGAGGTAGTCCGCGATCTCCTCACGCGTCGCTACCCAGCGGTCGATCTCCAGGCCGCGCCTGGCGTAAAGCCGCTCGATGACATCCTGCACCCCACCCTCGTTGTGCGTGATGCTCTCAACCCCAACCACGTCCAGCAGCATCCGCACGATGGCGTCTCGATTGGACTGCACCGCGTCGTGAATCGCTGCCTTGAGTTCCGGGGTGACGGTGGTCATTGGCGTGTGCTCCTCATAAGGTAGTCTGGCGCGATTCCAGCACATCTGGATTGACCACGAATGGCGGCCGTTCGCCCCGGAAGAACGTGACCAGGTTCGTTGCCGCCATCGTGGACATCTTGTCCCGCGTCTGCACGGTCGCCGACGCGATGTGTGGGGCAATCGTACAGTTTGGCAGCGAAACGAGAGGGTGATCCTTCGGCAATGGTTCCGGATCGGACACATCGAGGCCCGCCGCGAGAATCTGGCCGCTGGTGAGGGCTTCGAGCAGCGCCTCCGTGTCAACCACCCTGCCGCGGGCGGCATTGATCAGAATCGCGGTTGGCTTCATCTTCGCGAACTCGTCCGCGCCGAACAGGTGATAGGTGTCATCGTTGAGCGCCACATGCAGCGACACGAAGTCCGATTCGGCGAGCAACTGGTCCATGGGAACGACTTCCGCTCCGATGTCCCGCGCCGCGTCGAGGCTGGTCGACGAATCCGGCACGAGAATACGCATGTCGAATCCGCTCGCCATCTTCGCCATCGCCTGGCCAATCCGGCCAAACCCGACGATGCCGAGGGTGGCGCCGGTCACGTTCTGGCCGAGCAGCACCTTCGGACCCCAGGTCTTCCACTTTCCGTCGCGAATGTACGCCTGGGCCTCCACCACGCGCCGGGCGGTTGCCATCAGGAGTGCGAAGGCGAACTCGGCGGTGGTTTCGGTGAGCACGCCGGGCGTGTTGCACACGGCCACGCCCCGGGCCGTGGCATCGTCCACATCGATGTTGTCGTACCCCACCGCGAAGTTGCTGACGATCTTCAGTTGAGGATGAGCGTCGAGAACCGCGCCGTCGATCCGGTCATCGAGCAACGTGAGCGCGCCGTCCGCTCCCTCCAGGAACTCCGCCAGTTCCTCGGCTGTCGGGGGCATCTCGTTGGGCCAGATGCGAAGCTCGCAGGCTGCTTCAAGAATATCCAGCCCTGGCTGGGGAATGTCCCTGGTGACGGCTACCAACGGTCGGTTGGCCATGAACTCCACGCTCCTCGGTTTTGCATTCGTGCCACATCACGGGCAAATGTTCTCCAGGTCCTTGTACCGGCAAACGGGCACTTCCGCAAGACGGCGCTGGCCGGGCTCCCGTAACGGGGACCCGGCCAGCCATTGAGGACGATGCGGTTGACTCGACTACTGGATGGGAGCCTTGACCAGGGCGTCCCTGCGTTCGTCTACCGAGTACCGCTCGTGGAGTTGGACCGTTTGCGGTTCGCCGTTGGACCGCACCCGGAGATTGACGATCTCAACGAGGACGCTGAAGGCCATGGCGCTGTAGATGTATCCCTTCGGAATGTGGAAGTGGAAGCCTTCGGCCACGAGCGACGTTCCGATCAGGAACAGGAAGGAGAGGGCCAGCACCTTGACGGTCGGGTGTGCCTGAACGAATTCCGAGAGTGGCTTCGCCGCCACCATCATCACGCCGACCGAGATGACGACCGCCGCCACCATGACCGCGATGTCATCGGCCATTCCCACCGCGGTAATGACGGAATCGAGCGAGAAGACGATATCCATGACCATGATCTGCGCGATGACCGCGGCGAACGTCGTCACCTTCACGTCCCTTTGCGATTCCTCGTGGCCCTCCAGCTTGTCGTGAAGTTCCGTTGTGGCCTTGTAAATGAGGAATAGCCCGCCAATGAGCATGATGAGGTCGCGGCCAGAGAACTCGTGGCCAACGATGGTGAACCACGGCTCGGTCAAGCCAACGATCCAGCCAATGACGAACAGGAGGGCGATACGCATGAGCATCGCGGCGCCCAGACCCACCAGGCGTGCCCGGTCCTGCTGATCCGCGGGGAGCTTGTTTGCCAGGATCGAAATGAAGACGATATTGTCGACGCCGAGCACGATTTCCAGTGCCGTCAACGTCAACAATGCTGACCAGATCGCCGGATCGGATATCCAGTCCATAAGCAGGGTCCCCCATTGCCGTCGAGGCCATTCCACGGCCCAAAGACAGCCCGTTCATTATCGAAAAGCCCGGCTCAACACCCCATGAAATGACATGGCGAACGCACTATAACGCACACGAATCCTTCCACGCGGCGGATGATCGCGCCCAGGGAAGATCGGGGCCAGCGAGCGGGATCGACGGTCCCCGTGTGACGCCCACGCGAGGCAATATTGGCGCGCGCGAGCCGCGTGAAGGAATTCACTTGTTGTAGAATCGGCGCTGGAGGGGAGTATTCCTTTCAGGTCGGTGTCGTCAATACGGTAGGATCGTGTTCCTCCCGGCGCCGCCATTTGCCGGCCACCCCCTGGCGGCGATGGAAGAGACCTCCGGTCGGTTGCAACAACCTGTTCGGAGGGTTTCCCGTGAGTGTCCCCATGTGGGTATGGCTAGCGACAGTTGTCCTGGTCGTTGGTCTCCTGGTTTTCGACTTCTACGCACACGTCAAAACGCCCCACATGCCAACGCTCAAGGAGGCCGGGTTCTGGTCAGCCGTATACGTGGGCCTGGGCTTGTTTTTTGGCGTCATCGTGTGGTTCGTGTGGGACCATGAGCACGGCATTCAGTATTTCAGCGGCTTCCTGCTGGAAAAGAGCCTGTCGGTCGACAACCTCTTCGTCTTCCTGATCATCATGACCAGTTTCCGCGTGCCGATGGAGTTCCAGCAAAAAGTGCTCCTGATCGGTATCGCCATGGCGCTGGTGATGCGCACGGTCTTCATCCTCGTCGGCGCCGCGATGATCGAGAATTTCAGTTGGGTCTTCTACATCTTCGGCATCTTCCTCGTTTACACCGCATTCAAGCTCGCCGGTTCAAGCCATGGTGAGGACGAGGAGTATCACGAGAACGCCTTTATCCGGTTCGTCCGCCGCGTGATTCCAACCACGCCGGATTATGTCGGAGACCGGATGACGGTCAAGATCGACGGGCGGCGGCTGATCACGCCGATGGCGATCGTGATCCTGGCGATCGGTTCGACCGACCTACTCTTCGCATTCGACTCGATTCCGGCCATTTTCGGCGTCACCCAGGAACCCTATCTTGTCTTCACGGCCAATGCGTTCGCGCTGCTTGGCCTGCGGCAGTTGTACTTCCTGCTTGGCGGCATGCTCGAACGGCTGGTGTACCTCTCGTACGGCCTGGCGTTCATCCTCGGGTTCATCGGGGTGAAGCTGGTGATCCACGCCATGCGGCACAACGAGTTGCCGTTCATCAACGGTGGCGAACCCATTACGGTCATACCCGCGATACCGACCGAGCTTTCACTGGTGGTGATCGTGGTCACCATTGCCATCACGGCCTGGCTGAGCCTGCGGAAGACGCGCAACGACGAGCGCAATGAGCTTGCCACACCCCAGTAACCGCGATAGTCCACGTTAGTTCGCGAAAATCCCGGCCAGGAACTCGCCTGGACGGGATTCTCATGTACCCGCCAACGCACGGAAACCGTCCTTGTGCAATTGGCACAAAGCCGATCGCCCCGACGAAAAGCCCGCTCGTTGACGATTGGGCAACTGGGCGCTATCTTCACATCATCCAACACGGTGACAACGTAGCCACCGGGTGAACGTAAGCAGCCGGGATACACGCTGCGGCAGCATCGAGCGGACTCGGGCTTCTTTAGCCAACCGGGGACGGTTGGTCACCGGGACCATGGTAACGACGTACTCCGGAGGCATGCGCCGGCGGAAGTAGTCATCAGACAGAGGCAACATCACGGTTGCCATATCAGGAGAATCAGGGAAACCATGGCAGTCACTCCAGAATCCCGCCGGTTGATCGAACGCAGTCTTTCGCTCACGCTCTCACGCCGGCATGCCCTTCAGGCCATGGCTGCAGGCGCTGGCGCCGCGGCCCTGGGAGCCAACGGCGGTAGCGCCGTCTTCGCCCAGGCCACCCCGGAAGCCGAAGGCGCCGCCGCGCCGTACGACGGCCCGCTGGCCGAAGAGCAGGTGATGCGCCTGCCGATTTCCGAACCAGTCACGATGGATCCGGGCGCGAGCACCGGTTTCGATGAACTCGCGATCTTCTTTAACATCTACGACGGTCTGACCCGGGTCGATCAGCAAACCGGCGAAATCGTGGGCGCGGCCGCCGAAAGCTGGGAGGTCAGCGACGACGTCACCGAGTTCACCTTCAAGCTGAAACCAGGGCTGCAATGGTCGGATGGCACGTCCCTGACCGCCAATGACTTCGTCTACTCCTGGCGACGCGTGCTCGACCCGAACACGCTATCCGAGTATGTTCCAGCCATGTTCTACCTGCTCAACGGCGAAGAGATCGCCAACGGCGAGGCGGAACTCGAAGACCTCGGCGTGGAAGCGGTAGACGACACCACTCTCAAGGTCACGCTCTCCGATCCGCTCGCCTTCTTCCCGCTGATCGCCGCCACCTGGACGTACATGCCGGTGCCGCAACACATCATCGAGGAACATGGCGACAGCTGGACCAACACGGGTGAAACCGGTGTGTCCAACGGCCCATACGTGATGGAGTCCTGGGACCACGACCAGCAGATCGTGCTGGAGGCGAATCCGAACTACACCAGCGGCGACCCGGTAACGGTGCAACGCGCGGTCTACTCGATCTTCGAAGACCCCACAACGCAGGCCTATATCGCCTTCGAGAACAACGAGCTGGACTACGCGGCGCCCGAAGGCCCCGACCTCGATCGTGTGCTTGCCGATCCGGTGCTGGCTGCTGAACTGCTGCAATTCCCGCTCTCCAACTGCAATTTCATCGTCTGCGACACCCGTGGCGAGTTCACCGGCCAGGTTCCGTTCCGGCAGGCGCTGTACAAGGCGGTCAACCGCGACGACCTGGCCAATATCGTTCTCCGCGCCCAGTACCTTCCAGCCTACACGCTGGTGTCGCCCGACATCCCCGGCTCGCTACTGGAGGATTCACCCCTGACCGAGAGCGTGGACGAAGCGAAGCAGTTGCTGGCCGACGCCGGGATCGATCCTGCCGCGGTGACCATGGAAATCACCTACCAGAACAGCCCCGCCCGGGTGCAGACCGTTGCCGAATACCTGCAGGCCACCTGGCAGGAAGCCCTTGGCATTACCGTCACCCTGGCGCCGATTGAATCGTCGACCTACACCGACTGGCGCGCGGCCCGGGAAACCCAGAACTTCGACCTGTACACCGGGTCATGGGGTTCCGACTTCGCCGATCCGTCGAACTGGCACAACCAGAACTTCACCAGCGAGGCCAATCACTACCGGGCTCACTGGCTGAACGAGGAATACGATGCCCTCGCCGCGCAAGCACTGGTCGAACCGGATCCCGCCACACGGGCCGCCACCTACCAGGAAGCCGAGACGATCCTGGTGAACGACGCGGCGTTTATCCCGCTCTATCGCGGCGAGGCCGCGCGCGCCGTGAAGGCGCACGTCAAGGACATCTACCTGCAGCCGACGCTGTCATTCGTGCATCTGCGAACCATCAAGATCGCGGCCGAAGGCTAGCGTCATCAAGCCGAGCAGCGGAATCCAGATGGATTCCGCTGCTCCGATGTTCATCAGACCCATTCCTCGCTGACCGGAGAATCATGTCCCACGGCACCTACGTCATCAGGCGCATCCTCCTGCTGATCCCGACGATGCTGGCCATCTATACGCTCACGTTCTTCCTGATCCACGCCACACCCGGTGGTCCGTGGTCGCAGGGAGAGAAACCGGTACACCCCGTGGTGCTGGAGCGCATGAACGAAGCGTATGGCCTGAACGATCCGCTCTGGAAGCAGTACACCACATACCTGTGGAATGCCCTGCAGGGTGACTTAGGTCCGTCATTCTCCCAACGCTCGCGAACCGTTTCCGAAATCATCGCCGACACCTTTCCGGTCTCACTTTCGCTCGGGCTCGTGGCGATGACGATCGCGGTCGCGGTTGGCGTGTCGCTGGGCACCATTGGCGCGCTCAAGCACAACGGCGCAATCGATTACATCTCCAGCTTCGTGGCCATCGTCGGAATCTCCACGCCCTCATACGTCATCGTCTCGCTCCTCGTGCTGATCCTTTCCAGCCATCTGGGGTGGCTCCCCACGGGCGGATGGGACGGCATCTTCAGCACCAAGATCATCATTCCGGCGGTCGCGCTCTCGCTCTATCCGGCGGCTGTCCTGGCCCGGTACACACGCTCGACCATGCTGGACGTGCTGAACGCCGACTATGTCCGCACCGCGCGAGCGAAGGGCCTCTCCGAGAAGTGGGTGGTGATACGCCACGCGCTACGCAACGCCCTGATTCCGGTCATGACGGTTTCCGCGATCATCCTCGCCGACGTGATCACCGGGTCATTCTTCGTCGAAAGCATCTACTCGGTGCCCGGCCTGGGCCGGTACTTTGTTTCCAGCATCACCGAGCGTGACTATCCCGTGATTCTCGGAACGGTCCTGCTGTTTGGGTTCGTCATATCGGTCATGAATCTGCTCGTGGACCTCATCTACCCGCTGATCGATCCACGGATATCGTCGCGCTAGCCGCCGGCCGAGGAGAACACATCCATGCAGGCCGCAAGCGCGCCGCCCACAAGCACCACCACCACGGCCCTGGAATCCAGGGCACTCGCGACGAGCGTTGAGGGATTCTGGGCAAGCGCCTGGAGACAGTTCCGCAAGAACAGGCTGGCGGTCGTCTCGTTCGGCTTCATCGTCGCCATCGCCACCATTGCGGTGGTCGTGCCATATTTCCTGCCACAAACCTATTCCGACCAGGATCTGTCAGTCTCCTTGCAGGGGCCAAGCTGGGCGCATCCGTTCGGGACCGATGCCCTCGGTCGCGACCTGATGACTCGCCTGATTTTCGGCGCGCGCATCTCGCTCACGGTCGGTATCGTGGTGCAAATGGTGATCCTGGCGATTGGCGTGCCGATGGGCCTTACGGCCGGCTATCGCGGCGGCAAGGTCGATACCTGCATCATGCGGCTGGTGGATGTCCTCTATGCCATGCCCAACCTGCTGTTCGTCATCCTGATCATGACATTCATGCGGGGGCAGTTCGGCGACGAGCCAACCGGCGTGGTCAAGGTCCTGGCCGACATCGACCAGAAAACCGGGGGCCTGATTGGCGTCTATATCGGCCTGGGCCTGGTGAGCTGGCTGACGGTCGCCCGGATCGTGCGCGCCAACACGATGTCGCTGAAGCAGAAGGAATTCGTGGAGGCCGCGCACGGATTGGGCGCGCACGGCGGCCAGGTGGTGCGACGTCACGTCCTGCCCAACACCATCGCCCCCATCGTGGTCGCGGCGACGCTCGGCATCCCCGGGGCGATTCTCTATGAGGCGGGCATCAGCTTCCTGGGGTTGGGCGTCCTCCCTCCCATGCCAAGCTGGGGCCTGATGATCAGCGACGCGATTCCGCAGATGCGCTCGCATCCATACATGCTGGTGTTCCCGGCGGTGATCCTGTCCATGACCGTGCTGGCCTTCAACTTCATCGGCGATGGCCTGCGCGACGCCCTCGATCCCTGGATGAAACGGTAATCCACGGGGAACAGATCGACAGACCCGCAAGCGGGCCGTCGATCCATACATTTCGCCGATTGCGTTGACTCCCCTCGGCTACCGCTGAAGACCTTGTGAATTACTTGCGGCTTTTGTCGATAGTGGCGAGGAAGGCCCGGGGACCCGCGAGGAACCAGTATCATCGTCGTATGCACAGTGCGAGGGGCTTCCGTTCGCATCATCTCCGCCCGAAGGAGTCATCGAAGTGAGCGACGACGATACACTGGTCAGGGCAGTTCCAGATGAGGACGGGACCCACACGATCCACTATCCCGACGGCTCATCCAGGATCGAAGAAGGCTCGGCCGACCGGGAGCGCCCGCGCTCGATGACAGAAGACGAGGTCTGGGAGAACGCCCTGTCCGATCCGGACAATCCTCCTCTGAGCACGGAAGAGATCGAACGACTCGCCAAACCCAACCAGTTTCGCGACGTTCGGCAGCGCATGAATCTGACCGTTTTCCAGATTGCCGAGCGGTTCGGCATCCCCATAAGTACCGCGCTCGCCTGGGAAACCGGAATAGCGCAGCCGGACGCCGGTGCGCTCGTGCTCCCGCGCATTATCGAGCAAGACCCCGATGCCGTCATCCGCGTGGTTCACACTCGCGCCGCGGACTGACTTTCCCACGCACTCCTGTAGCTTTCTGGTTGACCCGCCTTCCTCCGCCTACCGCATTGCATCCCGGAGAACGGCGTTGTTCGTCACCCCTGGATGAAGCGAACGGCAACAGTTCCCTCAACCAGGGTCGCTCGTGACCGGAGACACCCAATGGGCAACCACTCCATCTGGCGACTGGCGGAAGAGGATACGGACATCGCGGTCGGCATTCTTTCGCGGGGATTCATCGACGATCCCCAGTTCTCATACGCGCTGCCAGACCTGGCCCAGAGAGAGGCGATGTTGCCAATCATCTGCGCGGCGTCCGTCCGGAGCTGCTTCCGGCACGGCACGGTCTGGGCTGGTGGCCCCTCCCCGGGGAGGACCGCTGGCGTCGCCCTCAGTTTCCCGATGCCGGAGGGCCAGTTCACCGCGGACGAGCTCAAGGAATTCGGCTTCGATGTCGCGGACCCCGTCAATGAGGCAATCCTCACGCGGATGAGCGCCACTGAGGACGCCGCGAACGAACTTCTCGACGCCTGCTTCCCCGGACCTCACCGGCACCTCTTGCAGCTCGCGGTCGACACGGCCCACCGCCGCCGTGGTCTGGGCCGCGCGCTGGTCAGCGCGGTGATCGAGGAGGCCATCGAAACCGGCAGGCCAGTCTCGTTGGCAACGCTCACGCCCTCCAATGTCAGCTTCTATCGAGGCCTCGGGTTCACCGAACTGGGTCATGGCATCGCCGCGGGAGACACGTCGTGGTGGGTTTTTGGAACGACGCAGCCCTCCGCGCCCGACCAATGATTGCCTCTCCAGCATGCAGTCCTCCTGCCCAGGTGGTTGACTTCAAGCGCACTTTAAGGTCTATGCTGGGGCATTGATCTTCGAGAATCTCGCCTTGCGCTGGAGCCCTCTCACTCATGGAATCGACTGCCTGGTCATCGCTGCATAGCCTCACACGAGGCCGGAACACGGACGGGCGCATCTCACGCGACACTCCGCGGCGGATCGGTGGGTTCGCGACACGCCACCGGAAACGCATCGCGCTATTCGTGCTCCTGAGCATCGCCGGCGCGGCGTTGGCGGTCGCCACGCCTCTGCTTGCTGGACAGGTGGTGAACGCCATCGTGGATGGCGAATCACAGAGCACGGTGATCTGGCTGGCGGTGGTGATCGCGCTGATCGCCATCGCCGAGGCCGGGATGGGCATCGCGTCGCGGTGGCTTTCGGCCAACATCGGCGAGGGTCTCATCCTCGACCTGCGCACCGCCGTCTACAACCACGTCCAGCGCATGCCGATCGCGTTCTTCCTGCGTACCCGCACCGGCGCGCTGGTCAGCAGGCTTAACAACGACGTGATCGGGGCGCAGCGGGCGTTTGCCAGCACGCTTTCGGGCGTGGTGAGCAACGTCGTGATGCTGGTGCTGACGCTGGCGGTGATGCTGCGCATCTCGTGGCAGATCACGCTGCTGGCGCTGGTGCTGCTGCCGGTCTTCGTGATCCCGGCCCGGCGCATGGGCGCCCGGCTGGCCGAACTCCAGCACGAAGCGGCGAACCACAATTCCGCGATGAGTATCCAGATGACCGAGCGGTTCTCGGCTGGTGGCGCGACGCTGGTGAAGCTCTTCGGCCAGCCAGACGTGGAACGGCGGGAGTTCCGCGACCGGGCCGACCGGGTCCGGGCGATCGGCGTCCGGACCGCGATGACCCAGTTCACGTTCGTCACGGCGCTGACGCTGGTGTCGGCCCTGGCGCTGGCGGTGGTCTACGGCCTGGGTGGCTACTACGCGCTCGAAGGCTCGCTGGAGGCCGGGGCGGTGGTCTCCCTCGCCCTCCTGCTCACGCGGCTCTACGCGCCGCTCACCGCGCTGGCCGGTGCACGGGTGGATGTGATGAGCGCCGTGGTCAGTTTCGAGCGCGTCTTCGAGGTGCTCGACCTCGAACCGCTGCTCACCGAACCGGACAGCCCCACGCTATTGCCGAAAGGGCCGATTGGCGTCTCCTTCGACCACGTCTCGTTCGCCTATCCCACCGCCGAGAAGGTATCGCTGGCGTCCCTGGAAGACGTGGCGGTGCTGGATTCGCGCGGGGGCGTGCCGGTGCTGCACGACATCTCGTTCGATGTCGCGCCCGGCAGGATGGTGGCGCTGGTCGGTTCGTCGGGCGCCGGAAAATCGACCATCTCCCAACTAGCGCCGAGGCTCTATGATGTCGACGAAGGCAGCGTTCGGGTCGGCGGCGTGGATGTGCGCGACCTGTCTTTCGCCTCGCTGCGGGAGGCGCTCGGCGTGGTGACCCAGGACGGGCACATGTTCCACGAATCGCTTCGCGCCAACCTGCTGCTGGCAAACCCCACCGCGACGGACGACGAGCTATGGGACGTACTGCGACGCGTGCGGCTGGAAAACGTGGTCAAGCAATTGCCAGAAGGTCTCGACACGGTCGTTGGCGAGCGGGGCTATCGATTCTCTGGCGGCGAACGTCAGCGATTGACCATCGCTCGCCTGCTGCTGGCCCGGCCCCGAATCGTGATCCTCGACGAGGCGACCGCCCACCTCGATTCCACTTCGGAGGCGGCGGTTCAAGCCGCTCTGGGCGAGGCGTTGGCGGGCCGGACGGCGATCGTGATCGCGCACCGGCTGTCGACCATCCGGATGGCGGATGAGATCCTGGTGATCGAGGCGGGCCGGATCGCCGAGCGGGGCACGCATGGCGAATTGCTAGCCAGGAACGGGCGATACGCCGAACTCTATCGAACGCAGTTCGCGGAGGCTCCAACCCGCGCGGCGGCGGATTAGCCTACAGTGGTATAAGGAATCAGCATCGACTTCACCATACGGGCGGCCCTGAATCAAATGGTTTCACTTTCGATAACTACTGGTGGACCGTAGTACGCTAGAGGTGGACGATGGGTTTCGAATGGGACCCGGCTAAGGCGGAGTCGAATCGAGTCAAGCACGGCATTGACTTCGAGTTTGCACAGCGAGTCTTCGAAGATCCCTTGCACATCGTCATCGACATCACCCGCCCGGAACTCTCCGAGAGCCGTTCCCTTGCGATCGGGCAGATAGACGAAACGCTTTTCACGGTTGTCTACACCGAGAGGGACGCGAATCACCGTTTGATTTCCGCACGAAGGAGTCATCGAAGTGAGCGACGATACTACCCTGGTCCGAGCGAGGTTGAATGAGGACGGTTCCGTCACAATCATCGAACCCGACGGCACAACCCGAGCGGCGGAACAGATGACTGATTGGGATCGCGTCAACGCGATGACCGAGGAAGAGATCTGGGAAAACGCACTCTCGGATCCCGACAGCCCACCATTTGACGAAGATGCACTGAATGCCGAGTGGGCCGCCCACATCAAGGGACTTCGCGAACGATCCGGCATGACCCAGATCGCCTTTTCAGATCAGTTCCGTATCCCGCTCGGCACGCTACGCGATTGGGAACAGGGCGTTTCACGGCCAGACTCGGCGGCGCGAGCGTATCTCAAGGTCATCGAGCGGGAAACCGAAGCCGTTCTCCGCGCGCTTGGCGCGCAGGCGGCCGACTGACGCGGAGACCGGACGCGGCGCTCCATGCCATCACCGGGCGACGGCGTGACGTCTAGTTCACGACACGGAACATGCCGGTCATGTCGCCGGGACTGAAGTCGTTGCGCTCGTACCACTCCCGGCCCTCGCCAGTCGCGAACAGTCCCACGAATGCCGGAGCGCGGTCCTGTATATGCTCCAGCAGCGCGTCAAGGATGTGTTGACCGATGCCGAGCCGCTGGTGACTGGGCGCGACCGCCACATCCTGGATGTAGAAGTACATCACCCCGTCGCCTACGATCCGGCCCATCCCGACAACCTCATCGCCATCCATCGCGACGACGCCGAACAGCGACCGGTCCAGCGATTTCGGCAGGCTCGGCCAGTGGAACGCATGCTCCCAGCCCACGCTGGTGGCGAGACGGCGGTGCTCCTCTGGAGTGGGCAACCGCCGCTCGATGCGCGCGGCGTTCACATTGTGTGTAGTCCCATCCATGTTCGCCCCGCCTTCCGGCCCTACCCCGCCGCGACCGTCTCGCCAGCCGCCTGGGAATGATGGATGGGGTCCGGCAGGAAAAACGCATCGAAGATCTGGTCGGGAATGCGGGTGGGCCGGCGGCGCACCATATCGGTAAAGGTGTAGCCGGAGTGGCCGCTGGCGATCAGGTCGGAGTTGGGCGAGGCCGCCTGCTCCGACCCGGTAACCAGACGAGTCGGCGGCGGATCGAATGAATCGCCGGTCGCCCGCCGGACCTCGAACCGGATCGCGACCTTGGAGCCACACATCTCCACGCCCCAGGCGCTGACCATCTGCATGTCGTAGTCACAGGCGGGCTGGTGAAAGGCAATCTAGTGCCGCCGGGCAACGAATACGGACTCAAGTCGCAGCTTTGTCCGTGAAATCGGCCAGCCGCCCGCCGACAGGTAGTCCATGCCCGATTGTTCGAGGAAATCCATCAACACCGAGT